>JBFFGH010000185.1:0-2236 GCA_041557575.1 Gaiellaceae bacterium | reverse complement strand
GCGGGCCCGGTTCCTGCTCGCCTCGACGAGCGAGGTGTACGGGGACCCCGACGTCCATCCGCAGCCCGAGACGTACTGGGGGAACGTGAACCCGATCGGTCCGCGAGGCGTGTACGACGAGGCGAAGCGCTACGCGGAGGCAATGACGATGGCCTACCACCGCCAGCAGGGCGTCGACACCGCGATCGTGCGGATCTTCAACACCTACGGCCCTCGCATGCGCGCGTACGACGGTCGCGCGATCCCGACCTTCCTGCGCCAGGCGCTGGGCGGCAAGCCCGTCACGGTCTTCGGCGACGGCACGCAGACCCGGAGCTTCTGCTACGTCGACGACCTGACTCGCGGGATCGTCCTCCTCGCCGAGTCCGACGAGCACCTCCCGGTCAACCTCGGCAATCCCGACGAGAAGACCCTCCTCGAGCTCGCCGAGACGGTCATCCGCCTCACGGGCTCGTCGAGCGAGATCGTCTACGAGGCGCTTCCCGTCGACGACCCGCAGGTTCGCCAGCCCGACATCACGCGTGCGAAGCAGATCCTCGGATGGCAACCCGAGATCTCCCTCGAGGACGGTCTGCGCAAGACGATCGCCTCGCTCGGCCACGAGGCCGCCGTCGGCTCCGCGTGACCTCCCTCGGCGAGCGCTACGAGGAGCACCACCGCGAGCGGCGCGACGAGGGTGACTTCGTCTTCGTCCCGGAGCGGATCCCCTTCTTCCAGCGCGCCATCGGCCGTGGGAGGCGCGTGCTGGACCTCGGCTGCCGCTCCGGTGCGCTGACGAGGCACTTCCTGGACGGGAACGAGGTCGTGGGGCTCGACGTCGACGGGGCCGCGCTCGCGAAGGCGGCCGCGCGAGGAATCGAACCGGTTCGGGCGAACGTCGAGGAGCCGCTTCCGTTCGAGGACGAGAGCTTCGACGCAGTCGTTGCCGGCGAGCTCTTCGAGCACCTCCAGTTCCCGGATGCACTCGTCACCGAGATCCACCGCGTCCTTCGCCCGGGCGGCGTGCTCGTCGGGTCGGTGCCGAACGCCTATCGAGTAAAGAGCCGCCTGCTCTTCCTCGCCGGACGCCCGCCGGAGGACGACCCGACTCATCTGCGCATGTTCTCGCCCTCTGCGATGCGATCGCTGCTCGGCGGCTTCGAGGACGTCCGGCTCGACTTCGTCGGGGGGCGCTACCGGCGGCTACACCCGCGGCTCCTCGCGCGCGACCTCGTCTTCAGCGCGCTCAGGCGCTAGCGTCGCCGCTGCCGAACCCCGCTCTGCGCTCGATGTCGGCCTCGTCCACCATGTGGCCGTCCCGCTCGACGTAGCCGTCCTTGCCGCCGACGACGAGGAAGACCAGGTCGTCCGTCTCGCTGGCGTTGGAGACCTTCCGCGGCGTGGTCGACTCGACGTGGCAGAGACCACCGGGGCCGAGCTCGCGCGTCTCGCCGTCGACCTCGAAGCGGGCGCGCCCGGCGTGCACGAAGTACAGCTCGTCCTGCGTGTCGTGGTAGTGGTGGAAGCCCTCGTAGCCCGGCGGGTACACGATCGCGTTCACGCCGAAGGCAGTCACGCCGAGCGCACGGCGCACCTTCCGAAAGCCGTAGTCGTCTCCGAGCTCGTCCAGGGAGCCGAAGCTGTGCGTCATCTCTCCTCCTCTCCGCCGAGCAGGTGGTCGGCAGTCCGTGCGAGGCCGTCCGCGAAGCCGACGAGCGGCTCGTATCCGAGCACCCGCCTCGCCTCGCCGAGGTCTGCCCAGGATGCCCGGACGTCGGCCTCCCTCGCCGGCTCGTAGAGCTTCTCGACCGGCCGGCCGAGCAGCTCTCCGATCGCGCCCGCGAGCGCGTTCACGGTGATCGACTGTCCCGTCGCGACGTTGAGGATCTCACCGCGTGCCGCGGCCGCGTCCCCTGCGAGGAGGTTCGCGCTCACGACGTTGTCGACGTACGTGAAGTCGCGGGACTGCTCCCCGTCGCCGTAGATCGTGACGGGCTCTGCGTTCGCGATGGCACGGACGAACCGGGGCACGACGGCGGCGTACTGGGACGTGGGGTCCTGCCTCGGGCCGAAGACGTTGAAGTAGCGGAGCGAGACGATCTCCATGCCGTAGACGCGGCTGAAGCTCGTGCAGAACCGCTCGGCCGCGAGCTTCGCCACCGCGTACGGGGAGATCGGGTCAGGGGCCTGGGTCTCGACCCGCGGCAGCTCGCCGGTGTTCCCGTACACGGACGACGACGATGCGTTCACGATGCGT
>JBFFGH010000184.1:0-2596 GCA_041557575.1 Gaiellaceae bacterium | reverse complement strand
GCGAGGCGGTCGCCTGATCAGCGCGATCGTCATCGCAATTAGGGCGATGGCGAGTGCGACACCGATGAGCGTGCCGATCGCGATCCTCGTCCAGTCAGTGCCGGTGTCGGTGACCGCGACGACGACCGGTTCGACCGGTTGAACGCGATCATGAGCGTCAGCGGGGATCGTGGGCACCGCTTGCGGAGCCCGCTGGTGCGCATCCGACATCACTGCCGAACCGATCGGCTGTGCCGCCCGATCGTGAGCGTCGGTGAGGGGCACCTGAGCCGCGGCTCCTGTGCCGACCACCGCGAACACGACACCGAGGACGACAGTCGTTCCGAGAAGGCGAAGCATGTAATCGCCCCCCTTTCGCCCGACATCCTGCGACGTACGACCCGTGAGATTCATCGGGGGATACACCGATTCGAGTCCGCACGGGTACGGACTACGAGCCGACCGGCACCCTGCTTCGGGCGCGCTCGAACACGAGCTCGCCGTCCGCAGCGTCCACATGCACCGTGTCGCCCTCACGGAACCGCCCCTCGAGCAACTCCTTCGCGAGCGGGTTCTCGAGCCTCCGCTGGATCGCTCGCTTCAGCGGCCGTGCGCCGTACGCGGGATCCCAGCCCTCCTCGGCGAGCAGCTCCTTCGCCGAGCCCGTGAGCTCGAGCGTGATGTCGAGGTCGGCAAGCCGCCTCCGGAGATGGTCGAGCTGGATGTCGACGATCTCGGAGAGCTGCTCCCGGGTCAGGGCCTCGAAGGAGACGATCTCGTCCACACGGTTGAGGAACTCGGGCCGGAACCGATCGCGCAGCTCGTTGGCCGCCCTGATGTTCGACGTCATGATCACGACGGTGTTGCGGAAGTCGACCGTGCGGCCGTGGCCGTCGGTGAGCCTGCCGTCGTCGAGCACCTGAAGGAGGAGGTCGAAGACCTCGACGTGCGCCTTCTCGATCTCGTCGAGGAGGATGACCGCGTACGGACGGCGCCGGACGGCCTCCGTCAGCTGCCCGCCCTCCTCGTAGCCGACATAGCCCGGAGGCGCTCCCACGAGACGGGCGACGGTGTGACGCTCCTGGTACTCCGACATGTCGAGCCGCACCATCGCGCGCTCGTCGTCGAACATGAACTCCGCGAGAGCGCGGGCCAGCTCCGTCTTCCCCACTCCGGTCGGCCCGAGGAAGATGAACGAGCCGATGGGCCGATTCGGGTCCTGGAGGCCCGACCGAGCCCGCCGGAGCGCGTTCGAGACCGCGTCCACGGCGGCGTCCTGGCCGACGACGCGCCGGTGCAGCCGCTCCTCCATGTGGATGAGCTTCTCGACCTCGCCCTCGAGCAGCCGCGAGACGGGGATTCCCGTCCACGACGAGACCACCGCGGCGATGTCGTCCTCGTCGACCTCCTCCTTCACCATCGGCGCCTCGGAGGGCTCCTCGCGCTCCGCCAGCTCCTTCTCGAGCTCGGGCAGGATCCCGTACCGGATCTCCGCGACGCGGGCGAGGTTGCCCTGCCGCTCCTCGCGATCCGCCTCCATGCGCAGCTCGTCCATCTGCTTCTTGATCTCCGCGACGCGCTGCAGCGACTCCTTCTCCCGGGACCAGCGGGCGGCGAGCTCGTCCCGGACGGATCTCGCGTCGGCGAGCTCGCGCTCGACCGGCTCGCGCACGCGCTCCTCCTCGTTCGCCATCGCCGCGAGCTCGATCTCGAGCTGACGCACCCGGCGGTCGGCCTCGTCGAGCTCGACGGGAGAGGAGTCGATCTCCATCCGCAACCGCGACGCCGCCTCGTCCACGAGGTCGATCGCCTTGTCGGGAAGGAAGCGATCGGCGATGTAGCGGTCGGAGAGCACGCCGGCGGCGACGAGCGCCGAGTCTCGGATCTCGACGCCGTGGTGCGCCTCGTAGCGCTCCTTCAGCCCGCGCAGGATCGCGATCGTGTCGGTCGCGGACGGCTCTCCCACGAAGACCGGCTGGAACCGCCGCTCGAGCGCGGCGTCCTTTTCGATGTGCTTCCGATACTCGTCGAGCGTCGTCGCACCGACCGCGCGGAGCTCGCCGCGGGCCAGCATCGGCTTCAGCAGGTTCGCCGCGTCGACGGCGCCCTCCGCGGCACCCGCGCCGACGATCGTGTGCAGCTCGTCGATGAAGAGGACGATCTCGCCGGCGGCGTTCTGGATCTCGGCGAGCACTGCCTTCAGCCGCTCCTCGAACTCGCCGCGGTACTTCGCCCCGGCGAGGAGCGCGCCGACGTCGAGCGCCCAGACCCGCTTTCCCTTCAACCCCTCGGGGACGTCGCCGGCGACGATGCGCTGCGCGAGCCCCTCGACGATCGCTGTCTTCCCGACCCCGGGCTCACCGATGAGCACCGGGTTGTTCTTCTTGCGCCGCGAGAGGATCTGGATGATGCGGTCGATCTCCTTGTCGCGGCCGATGATCGGGTCCAGCTTGCCGTCGAGGGCGTACTGGGTGAGGTCGCGCCCGAACTTGGCGAGCGCCTGGTACTTGGACTCGGGATCGGGATCCGTCACCCGCGCGCCGCCGCGCACCGCCTGCAGCGCCTTCAGCAGCTCTTCGTGCGAGGCGCCTGCATCGCGCAGCGCGCGACCCGCCGG
>JBFFGH010000183.1:0-2736 GCA_041557575.1 Gaiellaceae bacterium | reverse complement strand
TCTTCTCGGGCTTCACCTTCGCGACCCCGTCGCGAGACCCCGGGAGGTAGGGCAGGTCGCGGCGCTTGGCGACGACGCCGTCGAGCCCGATCGCCTCGAAACGCTCGAGCCAGCCGAGTGCCTCTTCGCGGTCGCGCGTCGCGGGGGAGAGCTCGAAGCGCCTGGCGAACCGCTACAGGCGTGTCCGGCGCTTCGCGAGCGGTTCGCGCCAGATCTCCTCGCCCTTCCAGACCAGCACGTCGAACGCGACGAACCGCGCGGGGATCTCGGCAGAGAGCTTCCGGATCCGGCTCTCGGCGGGGTGGAGCCTCGTCTGCATCGCGTCGAAGTCGAGGACGCCGTCGCGCTCGATCACGATCTCGCCGTCGAGCGCCGAGAGCGGCGGCAGGAGCTTCTCGAGCGGGCGGAGCTCGGGGAAGTAGCGGAGCAGCGGCCGCGCGTTCCGCGACCAGAGGCGGAGCTCGCCGGCGCCGTTCTCCAGCAGGCCTCGGAACCCGTCCCACTTGGGCTCGTACTGCCACTCGGCTCCCTCCGGGAGCTCGCGCACGAGCTCGGCCTCCATCGGGGGAAAGGGGATCGCGGGGTGGAGGTCGGTCGGCCGCTCGACGGGGCCGCGAGGGCCGATTCGCGACCGGGCCATGGCCTCAAGCTACTACGCTCTCTCTCCAATGCGCCGCGTCGTCGTCACCGGGCTCGGAGCCGTCACCCCGATCGGGCTCGACGCCCGCTCCACCTGGGCTGCCGCCGTGGCCGGACGGAGCGGCGTCGACTGGATCCGGGCGTTCGACGCGAGCGAGTTCCCCGTGCGCATCGCGGCCGAGGTGAAGGAGTTCGATCCCGCGGCGGTGGTCGGCCCGAAGGAGGCGCGACGGCTCGAGCGGAACGTCGTCTTCGCCGTCGCGGCCGCGCGCGAGGCGTGGGCGGACGCCGGGGTGGAGGGCGTCGATCCCGCGCGCGCGGGCATCCTCGTCGGCTCCGCCGTCGGAGGCGCGATCGGGGTCGTCGAGCAGGCCATGGTGCTGCGGGATCGAGGTCTCGGGCGCGTCTCGCCGTGGTTCATCCCGAGCACCCTCGTGGACTCGGCGAGCGGTCAGATCGCGATCGACCTCGGGCTACGAGGGCCGAACTACGCACCCGTCTCGGCGTGCGCGAGCGGGTCGCATGCGGTGGGAGAGGGCGCGGAGACGATCAAGCGGGGCGACGCCGACGTGATCCTCGCCGGCGGCACCGAGGCGGGGATCCACCCGCTGTACCTCGCCGGGTTCTGCGCCATGCGGGGCCTCGTCGCGGAGGAAGAGGACCCGACGCGTGCCTCACGTCCCTTCGACGCGACCCGCGCCGGCTTCGTCATGGGCGAGGGGGCGTGCGTGATTGTGCTGGAGGAGCTCGAGCGGGCGCGCGCCCGTGGGGCGACGATCTACGCCGAGGTGCTCGGCTACGGGACCTCGAACGACGCGCACCACATGGCGCAGCCCGACCCCGAGTCGGTCGGCGTGGCGGAGATGATGCGTGCGGCGCTGCTGCGGTCCGGCGTCGAGCCGGAGCGAGTCGGCTACATCAACGCTCACGGGACCTCGACCCCCCAGGGCGACCTCGCCGAGACGAACGCCATCAAGGCGGTCTTCGGCGAGCACGCGTACGGGCTCGCCGTGTCCTCGACGAAGTCGGTCATGGGGCACATGTTCGGAGCGGCCGGCGCGGTCGAGGCGATGATGTGCGTCCTCGCCCTGCACGAGGGCGTCCTCCCGCCGACGATCAACTACCGGAGCCCGGATCCCGAGTGCGACCTCGACTACGTGCCGAACGAGGCGCGGGAGGCGCAGGTCGACGTCGCGCTCTCGAACGCGATGGGCCTCGGCGGGCACAACGCGTGCGTCCTACTCGGGCGCATCGAGTAGCTCGAGCCGTGACGGCGTGAGCTCGTCGACCGACTCGAGAGCGAGGTCGGCGAGACCGAGCGCGTCGGTCGGCGGCGGGTAGCGCCGGTTCGGGATCGCGACGACGCGCATTCCTGCCGCGTGGGCCGCGCGGATCCCGTTCCCCGAGTCCTCGACCGCGGCGCAGCGCTCCGGCGCGAGGTCGAGTCGTCGCGCCGCCTCGACGAAGACGTCCGGAGCCGGCTTTCCGCGCGCGACCTCCTCCGAGGACACGGTGACCTCGAACTGCCCGGCGAGCCCCGCCCTCGCGAGCACCGCGTCGATGAGCGCCCGGTTCGACGACGACGCGAGCGCGAGCCGGAACGAGCCCGCGAGTCGCTGCACTGCCTCGACCGCGCCGTCGATCAGCGGCAGCTCGTCCCCGTAGCGGGCCAGCATCCGCCGGACGACCTCGTCGCTGATCTCCTCGGGCGTCTCGGCGAGCCCGATCACGTCGTGCATGTAGCGCGACCACTCGACGGAGCTCATGCCCATCATGTCCGCCTGCGCTCCCTCGTGCCAGCGGCCGCCGCGCTCGCGGGCGAGCTCCTCGCGCACCTCGTCCCACACGTGCTCCGAGTCGACGATTACGCCGTCGAGGTCGAAGACGACGGCCTCGATCACGCGGTCGTGACCGAGTCGCGCCCGATCTCCTCGACGGACGCGCAGCCTGCGAGCCCGATCGTGAGGTCGAAGTCCGCCCGCAGGTTGCGGATCACCTCGCGCACGCCCTGCTCGCCGCTGGCGGCGAGCCCCCACACGTAGGGGCGCCCGAGGCCGACCGCGGATGCCCCGAGCGCGAGCGCCCGGAAGACGTCGG
>JBFFGH010000182.1:0-2891 GCA_041557575.1 Gaiellaceae bacterium | reverse complement strand
GAAGATCTGGAAGCGCACCGTCTCGACACCGCTCGACGGACAGCTGAGCGTGAGACTCTCTCTCCCCGCGCCTCGGCCCTACAAGCTCGCGCTGCTCGCCGCCGACGGGCGCTCCGTGCTCGCGAAGGGGACGTGGTCGTCGACGAAGGATCAGACCCTGAGCTTCACCGTCTGCGGGCACCGCTCGGTCGTCCTCCGCGTCTCGCTGGCAGGGCCGGCCGGCAGGTTCGCGCTCACCGTCAAGACGCCCTGAACGGGCGCCCGGGCCACGGCACCAGGGGCGGAGGTACCGCCGGCGTCGGCCGTGCAGTCCTGCCCCGGTGCCTACCCTCCGATCAGACGAGCCCCTGGTCGAGCATCGCGTCCGCGACCTTCACGAAGCCCGCGATGTTGGCGCCGACGACGTAGTCGCCCGGCGCGTCGTACTCGAGCGCGGTGCGGCTGACCTGCTCGTAGATCGAGCGCATGATGTTCCGCAGGCGCGCGTCGACCTCGTCGCGTGTCCAGTTCAGGCGCAGCGCATCCTGCGACATCTCGAGCCCCGACACGGCGACCCCGCCCGCATTCGCGGCCTTCGCGGGCCCGTACATGATCCCCGCGCGCGTGAAGAGCTCGACCGCATCGGGGTCGCTCGGCATGTTGGCGCCCTCGCAGATGAGGGTGACGCCGCCGTCGAGCAGATTCGCGGCGTCGACGGCTCGGATCTCGTTCTGCGTCGCGCTCGGGAACGCGCAGTCGGCCGGGATCGCCCACAGCGGGTTGCGATCCGCTCCGCGCTTCGCGCGCGTGTACTTCGCGCGCTTGAACGTCTCTGCGTACTCGCTGATGCGTCCGCGGCGGACGTTCTTGAGCTCCATGATCCACGCGAGCTTCTCCTCGTCGATCCCCTCGGGGTCGTAGACGAAGCCGTGCGAGTCGGAGATCGTGACGGGCTTCGCTCCGAGGTGGATCAGCTTCTCGACGGTGTACTGCGCGACGTTGCCGCTTCCCGAGACGAGGCAGACCTTGTCCTCGAGGTCGTCGCCTCTGTCGGCGAGCATGTCCTGGGCGAAGTAGACGCAGCCGTACCCGGTCGCCTCGGGCCGGATCATCGACCCGCCCCACTCGAGCTCCTTGCCCGTGAGGACGCCGCTGAACTCGTTGCGGATGCGCTTGTACTGGCCGAACAGGTAGCCGATCTCGCGCGCGCCCACGCCGACGTCGCCTGCGGGGACGTCCGTGAACGGCCCGATGTGGCGCTGGAGCTCCGTCATGAACGACTGGCAGAAGCGCATCACCTCGCCGTTGCTCCTGTCTCTCGGGTCGAAGTCCGAGCCGCCCTTTCCGCCGCCGAGGGGCAGCGTCGTGAGCGCGTTCTTGAAGACCTGCTCGAACGCGAGGAACTTCAACAGGCCCACGTAGACGGAGGGGTGGAAGCGGAGACCGCCCTTGTACGGGCCGATCGCGCTCGACATCTCGACGCGGTAGCCGCGGTTGACCTGGATCTCACCCAGGTCGTCGACCCAGGGAACGCGGAAGACGATCACTCGCTCCGGCTCGATGAGTCGGTCGAGCACCTTCTCCGTGCGGTACTGCGGGTGTCGTTCGAGCACCGGCTCGAGCGAGACGAGGACCTCTTCGACGGCTTGGTGGAACTCGGGCTCGCCCGGGTTCTTCGCCTTCGCGTGCTCGAGGACCCCGTCGAGGTACTTCGGTACGACGCTCTTGCCACGGCTTTTCACCGTCGTCGTGCTCGTGCTCATCGATCGCTCCGTTCGTTCGGAATGTCCATGCCCCTCGGGATTCGTCATCGCACGGCCGGATCCCGCCACGTCCCGGCGGCCGCCGTTTCGATGCTCGCGCCCGTCGATAGCGTGACTGTCGTCGCTGATGTCTCGGATGCCAAGCGCGGCCTCACGGAATCCGGGTGCGGAGAACTACGGAAGACGCATTCGGCCTTGGCTTGGCTCCGGTGTCGCGCTTTTCGTTGCGGCTCATCCGTGGGAAAGGTACGGGAGTCCGCGGATGCACGGCCGAAGCTTCCGGGCAAGGCTTGCCGGAGATCCGGAAGGAAGGGTGGGAATGGCAGAGACCGAGGGAGGAGTTCGGGCATCGGGAAGGCGAGTCGCGACCCACCTGAGCGCGCTCGCACGTCTCCAGAGAGAGCTCGCGCGTGCCGAGCTGCAGCAGAAGGGCCAGACGGCCGGTGCGGGCGCCGGGCTCGCGATCGCCGCGATGCTGTTCGCGCTCTACGCCCTCGGCTTCGGGCTCGCGGCGATCGCCGCTGCCATCGCGCTCGTCGTCGACTGGTGGCTCGCCCTCCTGATCGTGTTCCTCGCGCTCGTCCTTCTCGTCTTCGTCCTCGGCGCCGTGTCGCGAGCCCTGATCCGGAAGACGGGCTCGCTCAGGCCCGAGCAGGCGATGGAGGAGGCGCGACGCACGAAGGACGTCCTGCGAGGTCTCGGTGCCGGTTGAGAGCCGCAGCATCGAGGAGATCCGCGGGGAGATGGCCTCGCAGCGGGCGCAGCTCCAGCAAGCGCTCGACGACCTGCGCAGAGGGCTCGATGCGATGCGGAAGCCGGTCGCCCTCGTGGTCGCTCTCGTCGTGACCGTGCTCGTCGCCGTCGTCGTCGCACGAGTCGTCCGGCGCTTCGCCGGCGAGTAGAGGCGCATGCGGAGCCTCCGGCTCCGACCGAGGTCAGCGCGCAGCGGCGACGAGCGCAGAGGAGTGACCCCGACCTGCCGGGCGCGGGCCGCCGCCGGCGCACCGTCCGGCCGGCGGCGTAGATTCGAGCCTCGGTGACACGCTCCGACCCGCCTGTGAGCACGGCGTGACACGGATCGACGCAGCGGCCTACATCGCCTGGCTGCGACGGGAGCCGCAATTCCGCTCGTGCGTGAACGACATCGGG
>JBFFGH010000181.1:0-3001 GCA_041557575.1 Gaiellaceae bacterium | reverse complement strand
GATAGCCCGGCATTACGTAGGCCGACGGCGCCTTGCTGTACCCGTAGCTCATGGTGCCGCGCTCCGCGATCCCTTTGGCCATGCGCATATAATCCGCCGCGTCGGAGGTCACGGGAGTCGCGGCGTTGGCCGAGAGCCCCCTCCACCGCGGGCGCGCGGTCGAGATCGAGGAGACCGACGGCGTCGTCGACGTGCGAGTGCATGTCCAGCTCGAGTGGGGGCGAAGCGCGGCCGAGGTGGGCGAGAGGGCGCAGCGCCGCGTGCGCGAGTACGTCGAGCGCATGACGAACAAGCACGTCGGCACGGTGGAGATCGTCGTGGAGCGCGTCAGCGCTCCTCCCCCGAAGCGATGACCTCGCGACTCGCCGGGCTGACCGGTGCGACGCTCGAGACGGCTCCCTCGGTCTGCACGTCGTGCGTGTGGTGGCAGACGCGGGGAAATCGCGAGCCGGACAAGCAGAGGTGGATCGAGCGCATGGAGGAGGAGTGGGGCGCGTGGGGGACGATCTACCGCGACGACGACGGCAGGGTGCTCGGCTCGATGCAGTACGGGCCGGCGCAGTTCTTTCCCCGCGCCGCAGACCTTCCCGCAGGCCCTCCGTCCGACGACGCCGTCCTCATCACCTGCGCGTACCTGCTCACGGAGACCCAGCCCTGGGTCGAGCAGTCGCTCTTCCTCGCCGCGATCGGAGAGGCGCGAGACCAGGGCGCCCGGGCGCTCGAGGCATTCGCGTACCGCTACCGAGAGGACGCGACGCCGGCCGAGCGCTTCCTCGTGCACCGCACCGTGTTTCCCCGAGACTTCCTCGCAGACTTCGGCTTTCGGACGATCAGGACGTCCGGCCGCATCGAGCTCGCGCGCCTCGACCTCGGAGGCCTGCAACCGATCTCGGACGGGCCGAGGAAGAAGGTCCTGAGCGTCGTGCGCGAAGCCTTCAAGCCGGCGCCGGCTCCGGCCCCGCCGGGCGGCTAGCTCTCTGCCGCGAGCCCGGAGACGGGCGCTCCGGCGAGGGTCTCGGCGATCTGGATCGCGTTCAGCGCCGCGCCCTTGCGGAGGTTGTCCGAGATGAGGAAGAGCGCGAGGCCGTTGCCCGCGGAGTGGTCGCTCCGGATGCGGCCGACGACGACCTCGTCGATCCCGACGGCGTGCCCGTGCGAAGGCACGTCTTCCAGGCGGATGCCCGGCGCCTGCGCGAGGACGCGCGCGGCCTCCTCCGGGGAGATCCGGTCCTCGGTCTCGATCCAGATCGCCTCCGCGTGGCCGACGACGGTCGGGACGCGGACGCACGTTGCGGTCACTGGCAGCTCCGGGAGCTCGAGGATCTTGCGCGTCTCGTCGCGGATCTTCGTCTCCTCGTCGAACTCCACTCCGTCGAACTCCCAGTCCATGCGGAGCAGGTGGTCGTCGGCCGACTCGGCGCGGAGCTCCTCGATCGCCTCCGAGCCGGCGCCCGAGACCGACTGGTACGTCGCCACCCGCACGCTTCGGAGGCCGACCGCCTCGTGCAGCGGGGCCAGGGCGACCGTGAGAGGGATCGTGCAGCAGTTCGGGTTGGCGATGATCCCCGTGTGCTCGTAGGCGCGCTCGCCGTTCACCTCGGGCACGACGAGCGGCACGCCGTCCTGGAGCCTGAACGCCGACGACTTGTCGATGCAGAGCGTCCCGGCGGCTGCCGTGGGCGGCACGAGCTCGCGGCTCCACTGCGTCCCGACCGAGAACAGGCAGACGTCGAGGTCGCCGGCCCCGAGGGCGGACGGCGTCGCCTCCTCGACCTCGAGCTCGCCGAGCATCCCGCCGGCCGAGCGGCTCGACGCGAACGTGCGGATGTTCGTGTACCCGCGGTCGAGCAGAAGCTGCAGAGTCACCCGCCCGACGGCTCCCGTCGCGCCGACGACACCGATGCGCAGGTCAGAGCCGCTCGTCGAGGAAGACATCTCGAGGGAGTGTACGGGGAGGCGGAGAGGCCACCGTCCGTCTTCGAGAGAGGCCCCGAAAAGCACTGAACCGGCTGACCCGAAGGCCCGCCGGTTCAGTGGGCGCAACCTATGCCCCTCGCGTCGCCGGTGCAAGAGCGTGCGCGACGAAATGCTCGCTATTTCCGAGAACCTGTCGGCGGCTACATCGCGCGCCGGCCGGCGAGCGCGCGCCCGAGCGTGACCTCGTCGGCGTACTCGAGGTCGCCGCCGACCGGGAGGCCGCTCGCGAGCCTCGTCACCTGCACCTTCCCGCGCAGGCGATCGGCGATGTAGGCGGCCGTCGCCTCCCCGGTCATGGTCGGGTTCGTGGCGAGCACGACCTCGGTCACGCCGTCGCGCTCGACCCGTCCGAAGAGCTCGTCGAGGCGGAGGTCGGACGGCTCGACACCGTCGAGCGGCGAGAGCGCCCCGCCGAGAACGTGGTACAGCCCGCGGTACTCGCCCGTCCGCTCGAGCGAGATCACATCCACAGGCTGCTCCACGACGCAGATGACCGTCCGGTCGCGGCGCGTGTCCACGCACACCGCGCAGAGCTCCTCCTCGGTGAGGTTCCCGCACTCCTGGCAGAAGCGGACGCGCGCCTTCACCTCCTCGATCGAGCGCGCGAGCTCGAGTGCGTCCTCGGCTCGCGCGGAGAGGAGGTGGAAGGCGAGACGCTGTGCCGTCCGCCGCCCGATCCCGGGCAGCTTCGTGAGCTGGGTGACGAGGTTCTCGACGGCCGGGCTCAGCACGCCCGCAGCCTAGCCGTCCGTTTCGGACACGCAGGCACCGTCGGAGGCATCAGAGGGCTTCCAGAGAAAGAGGCCTACGACCGATGAGACTCGTATGCCGGAACTCGAGCCGGACGTGAACTCCGATCACGGTCGGATGATCAGCCCCGAGCTCGCACTCGTCGACCCGGAGCTGGCAGCACGCGAGCGCGAGAGCCTCGCGACCCCTCCGGCACCTCCGCGTTCGGTGACGCCAGTTCGGCTTTCGCAGCGCGGCGAGGGCGAGGCCCACGGAACCCTTCCACCGGCTGCGG
>JBFFGH010000180.1:0-3029 GCA_041557575.1 Gaiellaceae bacterium | reverse complement strand
GCTCTGCGCACCGACCGGTCGGGCTGAGCGACCTCTCAGCTGACCGCCCGTACGAGCGCGGTCACCGCCGCGGCGATGACCATCGCGCCGACGAGGGGCAGGCCCCGCCAGGCTGCGATGCCGGCGGCCGTCACGCCGAGCGCCCTGGCGTCCAGGCTCACCCCGGTCCCGCTTCCGAGCGTCTCCGTCACGACGAGCGCGGTGAGCATCACCGGCGCGAGGAGATCGACGACGGACTGCACGCGCCTCGGCAGCGGGTGCCGTCCGAGGAAGACCGGGCCCGCGGCCTTGAAGACGATCGTGAAGAGCCCGACGACCACGACGACGATGGAGACGTCGCTCATCGCCGCAGCCCAACGAGGCAGGCGAGAGAGGCCGCGACGATCGGAACGCCGACAGGCGCGACGGGGATCAGGGCGACCGTGATCGCGGCAGCGAGCGCAGCCGCCCCGGCCGCTCGACGATCCCTGACGTAGGGAACGAGCAGCGCGAGGAAGAGCGCGGCGAACGCCGCGTCGAGCCCCAGGCTCTCCGGGTCGCCGAGCGCGTCGCCGAGCAGCATGCCGACCGCCGTGCTCGACACCCAGAGGACGTAGAGGAGGAGCCCCGCTCCCACCAGGATCGGCCACTCGAACCGTCCGCTCCTCCCCGAGAGCGCCCAGGACTCGTCCACGATCAGCTGGGACTCTGCGAGACGCCGCAGCTTGCCGCCGGGGAAGATCGAGGCGACGGTGATGCTGATGGCTGCGTAGCGCGCGTTGAGGAAGACCGCTGCGAGGATCGCCGCGAGGACGGTGCCGCCGGAGTCGAGAACGGACGCCGCCGCGAACTGCGCCGAGCCCGCGAAGGTCGTCGCGGACATCAGGAGCGCCGAGCTCGCGCCGAACCCGGCGGCCTCCGCGAGCACGCCGAACGAGATCCCGAAGATGACGGGCCCGGGCGCGAGCGGGAGCGCGGCGCGAATGCCGTCCGTGATGCCGAGCGGAGGCCGCGTCTCGTCCACGTCGGAAACTTAGACAGCGCGTACCAGGGCCTCTCCTGTGAGAATCCCCTATATGAAGATCGCGATCAGCGGCGCGTCCGGGCTCATCGGCTCCGCGCTCATCGAGGCGTTCACGTCCGATGGGCACGAGGTCCTGAGACTGGTGCGTGGCTCCACAAGTGAACCGGGCGAGATCGCCTGGAACCCGGCGGGGGGAACGATCGACCCCGCTCCGCTCACGGGCGTCGACGCAATCGTCAACCTGAGCGGTGAGACGATAGGCAAGCGCTGGACCGAGTCCCGGCGGCGGGAGATCCTGGAGTCCCGCGTGCAGGCGACCGACCTCCTCGCACGTACCGCAGCGGCACTCGAACCGCGGCCCGCGGCGCTCGTGACCGCGGGAGGCATCGGGATCTACGGTGACCGCGGCGACGAGATCCTCACGGAGGAGTCCGAGCTCGGCTCGGGCTTTCTCGCGGACGTCGCCAAGGCGCACGAAGCAGCGGCGGATCCCGCTCGCGCTGCCGGGATCCGTGTCGTCGGCCTCCGGCAGGGAATCGTGCTCTCGAGAAACGGCGGGGCGCTGCAGAAGATGCTCACGCCGTTCAAGCTCGGCCTCGGCGGGCGCGTCGGGAGCGGGAGGCAGTGGTGGAGCTGGGTGTCGCTCGAGGACGTGGTCTCCGCGTATCGGTTCGTGCTCGCGGGAGACCTCGACGGCGGCGTCAACCTCACCTCGCCGAACCCGGCGACGAGCGCGCAGTTCACGAAGGCGCTCGGCAAGGTGCTCGGCCGTCCGACGGTGTTCCCGCTGCCGGCGATCGCCGTCAAGACGATGTTCGGGAAGATGGGCGAGGGCACGCTCCTCGAGGGCCAGCGGGCGCTTCCGGCCCGCCTCCTCGACGCCGGCTTCGAGTTCGCGCACCCCGGGATCGAGGACGCGCTGCGCGCCGCACTCGCGCACTGACGTCGTCGACCAGAATGCGGGGGTGCCTGCGCTCGAGACGCTCGGCTGGGACGACGCGTGGAGCGTCGCGTTCGAACCGTTCCGCGAGGAAGGGCGAGAGCCCGGCCGCGTCGCCGTTCCCCACCGGGGCGCCTACGACGTCCTGACCCGGGGCGGAGAGATCCGGGCTCGCCTCGCCGGACGCCTCCGCAAGAGCCTCGAGGCGAGCGAGCTTCCCGTCGTCGGCGACTGGGTCGCGCTCGGCGAGAAGGACGAGATCGTCGGCGTCCTCCCCCGGCGGACGAAGTTCTCTCGACGGGCGCCCCACGAGCCGGAGTCCGACTCGGTGCGCGAGCAGGTCGTCGCCGCGAACGTGGACGTCGTCTTCGTCACGTTCCCGCTGGGCGGAGACCTCGCCCCCCTCCTCCTCGAGCGCTACGTGACGCTCGCGCTCGAGAGCGGCGCGCGCCCGGTCATCCTCCTGACGAAATCCGATCTCGAGAGCGACCCCGAAGCCGTCGCGTCCGAGCTGGCCGACGTGGGCGGCGAGATCCCGGTTCACACGATCTCGGCGCGCGAGGGCCGCGGGCTCGACACGGTGCGCGGCTACCTGTCCGGCGGCGTCACGGGCGCCCTCCTCGGGCCCTCAGGGTCCGGGAAGTCGACGCTCGTCAACAGCCTCGCCGGCGACGCGGACCTGCTGGCGACGGGGAAAGTGCGCGATGACGGCACCGGCAGGCACACGACGACGCGGCGCCAGCTCGTCCTGCTCCCGGACGGCGGCCTCGTCATCGACAACCCGGGCATGCGCGAGGTGCACCTCTGGCTCGCGGACGAGGGCCTCGAGGAGGCGTTCGTGGACATCGTGGAGCTGGGCGCGGAGTGCCGGTTCTCGGACTGCCGGCACGAGGTCGAGCCCGACTGTGCAGTCCTCGCCGCGGTCACCGCCGGGACGCTCTCCACCGAGCGCTGGCAGCGGTTCCTCGCCCTCCGCCGGGAGCTGGAGGAGCTCGAGGAGCGGCTCCTGAGACGGGAGCGCTCCCGCGCCCGGCGAGGTCGGCCGGGCGCGGAAGGCTCGTAGGGCCTAGGACGTCGCGACGTTCG
>JBFFGH010000179.1:0-3035 GCA_041557575.1 Gaiellaceae bacterium | reverse complement strand
GCGGCGACGTTCTCCGAGGACTGGACGAGTGGGAGGAGCGACGCCGCGAGGAGTGCCGCAGTCACGCCCTTCGCGCCGAAGAGCTCGTCCCCGACTGGTGCGAGGACGACGATCACGAGCGTGGCCAGCGCCCCGCCGGCGAGCTTGAGCAGGAGCATCTGCCGGAACAGCCTCCTGAGACGGCCCCAGTCGCCGGACTCGACGTAGCGGAACCCGTACTTCGTGAGCGACTCCTCGACGGTGAGGTCGAGCAGGATCTGGAAGAACCCCACCACTGCGAGCGCCGTCGCGAAGACGCCGAACTCCGCGAGCCCGAGCACGCGCGCGGCGACGATCGTGCCGAGGATCCCGAAGGCGACCGCGGTGTAGATCCAGGCGGCCGTCGCAGAGCGACGCCGAAAGAGGCGGTTGGGCATCGGCAGGTCAGTGTATGGAGCCGTGCGGAGCGGGAGCCTCCAGCGGCGGCCCTATAGTGGCGCCGTGGCGACAGCGGCGCACGAGACCACCAGTGCGGCCTCGCGACCCGGCCGCCTCGTCACCCGCGACGATCTCGGCGCCCTCCTGCTTGCCGGCTCGTTTCCCTTCCTCTTCCTCCACGAGCGCTACCAGCCGGAGCTCGGCGTGGCGCTCGGCTCGACGACGGTCGACGTGCGCCTGTCGGACATCGCGGTCGTGGTCGTGCTGGTCGCAGCCGCCGTCGCGTGGTCGCGACGGGGATCGGCCGACCTTCGCGCGGCGAGCATCCTCTGGCTGACCGGGCTCGCGCTCCTCGCATGGCTGGCAATCGAGACCTTTCGCCCGGCGTCCCTCGACGACGCCCTCTTCGACGACCACCTCGTGAGCTTCCTCAAGCTCGTCGAGTACGCGCTGCTGGCCCTTGCTGTCCCGCTGCTCGTGAGACGGGCGCGAGATCTCGCCATCACGCTGGGAGCGCTCGTCCTCTGGGCAGCCGTCGCCGTGGCGGTCGCGCTGGGTCAGTTCTTCGGGCTCGACGTGTTCGGCGCCTGGAACCCCGGCTGGCGACAGCCGTCCTTCCTGGGCCACCACGATCTCGCGGCGCTCGCAGCCGTCGCGCTCGCGCTCGCGGTGGCGGGAATCCTGGCGGCGCGCTCCGGGATCCCCGCGGGATCGCTCTTCGTCGTCGCGCTCGCTGCCGGATCGGGGGGGCTCATCCTCGCCGGCTCGGTGGCGGCAGCGGGCGGGCTCGCGATCGGAGCGTCCGCCGCATGGCTCTGCTCACGGCGTCGCTTTCGCCCGACGTGGAGGCGCACGGCGGCGCTCGTCGCGGTCGTCGCCCTCGTCGGTGCAGGCGTCGGCGCGGTGCGTGGAGACGCCCTCGGCGACTTCCTGCGCTTCCTGGGCGTCCGCGGCGACGACCCGCCGCAGGGCGTCGAGACGTACTCTCAGCGCGCCGTTCTCGCTTACATCGGGCTCCGGATCTTCCAGGATCACCCCGTTGCCGGCGTCGGCTGGCAGCGCTCGTCACGCCCTGAAGTCTTCGAGCCGTACCTCCCTGACGCGCGCGAGCGATTCCCCGACGTCGTCGATCTCGCATTCCCCGCGGAAGGTCGCGAGTGGGGCGTCCAGAACCTCTATATCCAGATGCTCGCGGACGCCGGTGTGATCGGACTGCTGCTGCTCTTGCTCGTCGGGGGAGCCGGCCTCGTGCTGGCCTGGCGGGCGGCCGCCCGAGCTCCCACCGTCTGGGCGGCCGGCGCGGGCATCCTCGTCGTCAGCGCGCTGCTCACGCTCGCAGGTGAGTGGACATCCCTCGGGATCGTGTCGGGGATCCCACTCGATGCGGCGACATGCCTCCTGCTCGGCCTCGCCGCAGCGGGAGCCATCGCTGCCGAGAAGGAGCGACATGGCTGATCCACGCCTCGATCCGCCCCGCTCGATGCCGACGTACGCGGTGCGGGCACCGCTCGTGCGCTGGCTCCGCGAGCAGGCGGCCGAGGCGTATGCGTCGCTCGGCCGCTACCGCGTGCTCGACGTCGGCTGCGGCCAGAAGCCGTACGAGCCGATCTTCGCCCCGTACGCCGCGGCGTACGTCGGGGTCGATCCCGTCGACAACCCGCGTGCGGAGCTCAAGGGGTTCGTCGAGGACCTGCCCGTGGAGGACGGGAGCTTCGACGTCGTCCTCTGCAACCAGGTGCTCGAGCACAGCGACGACCCCGGCAAGGCCGTCTCCGAGCTTCGCCGTGTCACCGCACACGGCGGTCGGGTGCTCCTGTCGACGCACGGGGTCATGGCTTACCACCCCTCGCCGACCGACTACTGGCGCTGGACGCACGCGGGCCTCGAGAAGCTGTTCGAGGACAACGACTCCTGGGCGTCGGTTAGGGTCACACCGGCCTCGGGCACGACAGCCTGCCTGGGGATGCTGCTCGCCATGTATCTCGACCTCGCCTTCCGCCGCGCCCGTGTCGGCGCCGTCGCCAAGCCGATCGTGGCGGGGATCAACACTGTCGCGGGAGCCGTCGACGGCCGCTCGGCACGCCTCCGCGAGCCTGGCGCGGGAGCGCTCTTCGCCAACTACCACGTCGTCGCGGAGGCCCCGCGGTGAAGGCCCTCGTCACGGGCGGGGGCGGCTTCATCGGGTCGAACCTCGTCCGCGCTCTGCTCGCACGAGGCGACGACGTGCGGGTGCTGGACAACTTCGCCACCGGGAGCCGCGCGAACCTCTCCGGGCTCGAGCACGAGGTCGACCTGGTCGAGGGGGACCTCCGCTCCTACGAGCGCGTCCATGCGGCGGTTCGCGGCGTCGAGGTCGTCTTCCACCAGGGCGCGCTGCCGTCGGTCCCTCGCTCCGTGCAGGACCCGCTGACGACGACTGCCGTCAACGTCGAAGGGACGCTCAACGTGCTGCTCGCCGCCCGCGACGAGGGCGTCCGACGCATCGTGAACGCATCGTCGTCGTCCGTGTACGGGAACACCGGCGAGCTGCCGCGGGTCGAGACCCAGGCCCCTGACCCGATCTCCCCGTACGCGGTGGCGAAGCTCGCGGCCGAGCGGTTCTGCACGAGCTTCAGCCG
>JBFFGH010000178.1:0-3047 GCA_041557575.1 Gaiellaceae bacterium | reverse complement strand
GACGACCACGTCCCCTTCGCGAGCACGGAGCGCCCGTCGGCGGCGAGCAGCGCGAGCTTGTAGGGCCGAGGCGCGGGGAGAGAGAGTCTCACGCTCAGCTGTCCGTCGAGCGGTGTCGAGACGGTGCGCTTCCAGATCTTCGGGCCGTCGGCCGTGAACCGCGCCCGCACCCTGGTCGCCGGGGGCTGCACCCACGGCTCGAGGACGTCGCGCTCGACCGCCTGCAGCGCGGCCTGATCCGGATAGAAGCTCGAGTCGACGATCGGCCAGCCGAACGTCGTCGCTCCCAGTCTGCTCTCGATCACCGCGCGATAGACCTCGGCGAACCCTTCCCCCGGGTTGAGCCGGTAGCGACTGCCCTCGTCGCCCGGAAACACGGAGGCATTGGCGGCTCGCGCGCAGACGTTGGCGACGGTGGCCCAGCGCTTCGTGCCCCAGTCGATGGCACGCCACGGGGAGTTGTCCCGGTTGGCGGCGACGTGGTGGCCGTACTCGTGTGAAGTCACCTCTTCGCGACTGACGTAGGGCTGCGACTGTCCGATCGTCACGAGCGTGCTGGAGCCGTAACAGCCGACGACGTCCTCGCTGCCGCAGAACTCTTGTACCTCCTCGAGCGTGGCGACATATGCCGTAAGGGATGCGAGCTCGGGCCCGTGCACGAGCGAGACGAAGTACTCCGCCCAGCTCTGCGGCGTCCCCGACTCCGGCGGGAGCGACGCGGAGACGTAGACCGTCACCGTCTCACCTGTGCTCGCGACCGTCGGGCCTCCGAGCCACGAATCCGCAGCCTGGTAGAAGCGCGGCACGACGAACCTCGTAAGCCGGTCGAGCGGTTCCGAAGGGGACGTTCGCAACGCTCCCGGCGAGAAGACAGGCACTCCGACTCGCGTCGCCTGCAGGCAAGTGGCGCCGGCGAGAGCGACGAGCACCGTCACGACGGAGACCGCAACGGACGCGCGGATCCCGCGACGACGCCACTTCCCTGTCACTTCACTCCACCCCCCGACCGCGTTACTTGATGCACACCGCGTACAGCGTCACGTTCGCGGGCGCAGGGTTGGCTCCCATGTGCGCGAGGTCCATGGACCACGTGCTCGCGGACATCGGGTACGACTCGAAGGCCACGACGACGTTGTCCGCGCTGAACCCTGCGGACTGCACGTACTGCCCCGCATCGCACGAGATACTGAACGGGTGCGTTCGGCCGTCGTCCGCAACCTGGCCGGCGCTCTGGGTCTTGATGACCATGAGACCTGTCGCGCTGCTGGCCGGGCCCGGGAGCGCCGCGACGTCTTGAGCGTGCATCCCGTCGATCTTGTCGCTCTCGAGAGCCTTCTTCGCCGGCTGCTGCTCGTGCGCGAGCAGCTGCGAGACGGTCTTCCCCTGCACCTTCTTCGCGTTGTCGGCGATGAGAGCCCGCTTCGCGACGGGAACCACGCCGGCGGCGACCGCTGTCCCGCTCATGGCGATGAAGAGCGCGAGCAGGGCGATGACCGTGGCCGGACTCGGGTGACGAATGGTCCGGAACATGATCCCTCCTTCTTGCAGCGACTCCCGGAGACGTACGTCGTTCCGTTCCCCGGGTCGCCTGCTGACGCGAGCATAGGCGCGGCTCAGATCGATCGCCTCAGTACTCGCGGGAGGAGCAGCTACGTAGAAACCCGAACTTCGGTTCGTCAATAGAGCCCCTCGAGCGGCACGTCGCCTGGTCGATCTGCGAGCAGGTCAGCCACGACGGCCAGCCCGAGGCCGGCGGGGCGTCGGGCTACGCTCGCGGGTGCATGACCGAGGCGAGCGACATCTTCGGCCGCGAGCAGGTGGAGCGCGCGCGGCGCTACCGCTCGCCGCTCTACGCGGCGGCGATCGGCAACCTCGCGATCGGGCTGGCGCTGCTCACGGCGCTCGCGTTCACGCCCTTCGGCGACCGGGTCTACCGCCCGCTCGAGGGGTCGAACTGGTGGATCGCCACGGTCGCGTTCGCCGCAGTGCTCGTCGTCCTCGGCTGGCTCGTACGCCTGCCGCTCGGGTTCTGGGCGGGCTACGTGCACGAGCACGCCTGGGGCCTCTCCCCCCAGTCGCTCGGAGGCTGGGTGGGCGATCGGGCGAAGTCGCTCGCCGTCGGCGTCGTCGTCACGACGGTCGCCTCGGTCGGGCTCGTCGGGTCGGCACGAGCGTTTCCGGGCACGTGGCCCCTCGTCGCCGCGTCGGGAGCCGCGCTCGCCGTGCTCCTCCTGACCTCGGTTGCGCCCGTTCTGCTCGAGCCGCTGTTCAGCCGAGTGCGGCCGCTCGAGGACGCCGAGCTCGCCGAGAGCCTGCGGGAGCTCGCCGTGCGCGCCGGGGCGCCGCTTCGAGACGTGCTCGTCAGCGACGCGAGCAGGCGCACGAACAAGCTCAACGCGTACGTCTCCGGGCTCGGGCGCA
Organism: Gaiellaceae bacterium; assembly: GCA_041557575.1. GTDB lineage: Bacteria > Actinomycetota > Thermoleophilia > Gaiellales > Gaiellaceae > GMQP-bins7. Next base: position 626 of record JBFFGH010000178.1, on the reverse strand, counting down.
CGCGCCGGCTCGTCCTCTTCGACACCCTGCTCGAGAGGTCGACGGCTCGCGAGGTGGGCCTCGTGGTGGCACACGAGCTCGGGCACCGGCGCATGCGGCACCTCGCGAAAGGGGTCGTCCTCGGCATGGTCGGCGCCGCAGCGTTCGTCGTCTTGCTCTGGGCCGCCCTGCGCCTCCCCGGGCTCCGCGCGGACCTCGGGGTGACGGGGGCACAGGACCCGCGCGTCCTCTCCTTCGCCTTCCTTGCCGCAGCGGTGCTCGAGGTGATCTCGATGCCGTTCGGAGCAGCGCTCTCGCGGCGCTGGGAGCGGCAGGCCGATCGCTTCTCGCTCGAGCTGACGGCAGACCCTCCGAGCTTCGAGGCGGTGCACCGCGCGCTCGCGGTCGCCAACCTGTCCGACCTCGACCCGCCCCGCGCGCTCTACCTCGCCTTCTTCACCCACCCGACCGCGCCGGAGCGCATTCGCACGGCGCGTCTACCCGCGTACGCGGGAACCGTCCAGCCGGCCCCCTGAGGCGTGAGTCGATGAGGCGCTGACCGTCGGCTAGCGCACGTCGCGGGAACCGCGAGCGCGTTGGGTTGCGAGGAAGGAGCCCGGGACCGCCCTCTCGAGAGGCCGGTCCCG
>JBFFGH010000177.1:0-3088 GCA_041557575.1 Gaiellaceae bacterium | reverse complement strand
GGTGCAGGGCTACCTCGAGGGCCCGGGGGGCGTGCTGGGTGAGGGGATCGAGGAGCGGGCCGGGAGCCGCCCCCGGCGAGCCGAGACCCTCTCCTACCGGTAGTTCCGAGCGAACCGGGATCGACGAGGAATCGAGCCGACGACCTCCAGGGAGACGACATGAAGACGACCACTCTTCCCGACCGCCCGGATGCGAAGTCCCCGGCGGGTGCCGACATCCGCTTCCTCATGGATGGCCCGGCGGGAAACATGATCCACAGCACGGTTCCGCCGCATCAGGTCAACAGGGCGACGGTTCACGCGACGGTGAGCGAGTTCTGGTACGTGCTGGAGGGACACGGCGAGATCTGGAGAGACGACGGCATGGAGAGCGACGTGACCGATCTCCTCCCCGGGACGTCGATCGACATCCCCGTGGGAACGTCGTTCCAGTACCGCAACGTCGCGGATGTCGACCTCGCCTTCATCTGCATCTCCATGCCCCCATGGCCGGGTGACTCGGAGGCGACATACGTCGAAGGGCCGTGGGCCCCGACGGCGACTCCGTAGACGGAGCCTCGGCCCGGCAGCCGGCGCTCGCTCGGTGAGCGCGCTAGATGACGCGGTCGTTCCCGCCGTCGACCGGGACCTGCGCCCCGGTCGTCCGGGCGAAGGCGGGGCCGCACATCGCGACGATCATCCTCGCGACGTCGGCGCTCGTCACCTCGGCTCCGAGCACGTTCTTCCGGCGGTACTCCTCGACCGACAGTCCGTAGCTCTCAGCGCGCCGGGCCAGCACCTCTTCCGACCAGATCCCCGTGTCGAAGACCGCGTTCGGGTGCACGACGTTCACGCGGATCCCGTGCTCTCCCCACTCGAGAGCGGCGACCCGCGCAAGCTGCGTGAGCGCGGCCTTGGAGGCCGAGTACGCGGCTGCGCCCGGCCCCGGGGCCCTGACGTTCTTCGACGCGTTGACCACGACCCGGCCGCCGGCGGGAGCGGACGCGAGGAGGGGCATCGCCTCGCGTAGGAGCGAGACGTTCGCGTCGACGTTCACGCGCATCGCGCGGCGCCATTCCTCGGACTCCAGGCCGCCGATCGGCGCGCTCGGCGGAAAGATCCCGGCATTGACGACGAGCATGTCGACCCCGCCGAAGCGACGAGCTCCGGCCTCGAGCGCTGCAGTCGCGGCCCGCTCGTCGGTGACGTCGCACACGAGACCGAAGAACGCGTCCTCCGAGCGGAGGCTCACGACCTCCTCGTCGAGGTCGAGGGCGACGACCGCCGCTCCCTCGTCGAGGAACGCCGAGACGCAGGCCCGCCCGATCCCGGACGCCGCACCCGTGATCAGGACGATCTCGCCGGCGAACTCGCCGGCCGCCGAAGCACGTCCGAGCTTCGCCTGCTCCAGGTCCCAGTACTCCACGTCGAAGACGTCGCTCTCGGGCAGTGCGACCCACCGTTCGAGCAGCTCCGCGCGCTCGACGATGTCGATCGTGTGGACGTACAGGTCCTCGACGACACGGGCCTCGGCTGCGCGCCTTCCCGCAGTCAGCAGGCCGAGCTCCGGGTCGAGAATCACGCGGGGCGCCGGATCGAGCATGCGGAGGCCCGGCTCGTGCCGGCGAGCGTTCTCCTCGAACGAGCGGGTGTACGCGTCGACGTACGCAGCCACGTCGCGCCCGAGGAGCGGCAGCCGCTTCGTGCGGATCACGTGGTCGGGCGTGGCGGGACCCTGCTGGGAGACGCGCACGAGGTCGCCCCGCCGGGCGAACGCCGACGCCGCCGAGCTCTCGGAGAGAGCGAGGATCATGGGGCCGCCCGCAGCCCGGGAGACATCGCGTCGCAGCTCGGCGAGCGAGGTGCGGACAGAGTCGGCGGGCGCCGGCGCCTGCTCGCGGCCGAGCTTCCAGGAGCCCCGCTCGTCGAGGTAGGCCTCGGCTCGCCCCACGAGCTCGATCGTCCGCTCGTACGACTCGCGCGCGGTGGCTCCGAACGTCACGAGGCCGTGGTGCATCAGCACGACCCCCGCAGTCTCCGGGCCGAGCCTGCCGGGAAGCTCCTGCGCGAGCAGCCGCGCGAGGAGGAAGCCGGGCATCACGTACGGGAGGACGGCGACCTCGTCGCCGTAGATCTCCTCGACGTGCTCCCTGCCCGTCGGCGTGTTCATGACGCTCAGGAGGGCGTCGGGGTGCGTGTGATCGACGAACGGGAACGGGATGGCCGCATGCAAGATCGCCTCGACGGATGGCATCGGCGCCGCGGGATCGACCGTGGCCGCTCGGAGCTGTCGCGCCATCTCGAGGTCGGGCAAGGCCTCGAGCTCGGCGAGCCGAAGGAGCTTGCCCAGCTTCACCGGGGCGAAGCCCTTCTCCTCGATCGTGGCCAGGTCCCAGCCCGAGCCCTTGACGTAGAGCAGGTCTACGGGCTCGCCGAACAGGTCCGGCTCCGTCACCTTGACGGAGGTGTTCCCGCCGCCGTGGAGCACGAGCGAGGGATCGCGGCCGAGGAGGCGGGACGTGTAGACCCGCTGTTCCAGGAGCCCCTCGAACGCGGCCGCCTCGCCGTCGTCCCAGAGGCTCCTCACGTCCTCTCTCCTCCCCGTTCGGGGCCCTCGGCGGCCGACCGGCCGCAGGCTCGCAGGCTACGAACGGAGCGAGATGTCGCGAGGTGTAGGACGGCCACTGGCTGCACGCTCCCGGAGGAGGGATCGACTATACGCGCCTCGGCCCGGGCGTCCTCCGTCAGCCGAGAGCGACGACATCGGGGCTTTCTCGAAGTCGAAGGCACCGAGCGGGCTCGACCCGCTGTACCTGTCGTCTCGACGCCCTACTTGTAAGCCTCGTCGTAGACCGACATTCGCACGATCTTCCCGTCCTCGAGCTGGAGAACGAAGAGTTCCATACCTCCCGTTCCGCTGACTTTGACGAAGCTCGCTGCGCTGTTTCCCGCTGTGGCCACCGGGCCGACGCGCTCGAGCCGTAGGCGGACCGCATACGGGATGAGCGCAGTGTTCACGACGTTGTCCAACCCGGTGATGTTCTCGCCCGTTGAGACCTGAAAGACCGCGTCGGGCGTGAACAGGGCGCGGATGGCATCGGCGTCACCG
>JBFFGH010000176.1:0-3103 GCA_041557575.1 Gaiellaceae bacterium | reverse complement strand
GGTGGCGCTCCACCGTCTCCCGGGCGCGGCGACCGAGATCGGGCTCGTCGAGCACGTCGAGGAGCGCGTGCTCGAACGCCGCGAGATCGCCCGGCGGGACGAGCCGGCAGTTGCCGCCGTCCTCGAGGTGGTAGCCGCGCGCGATCGCAGCCGTCCGCGAGACGACCACCGGCTTCCCGCACGCCATCGCCTGCAGGAGCGTCGTCGTCGCCCCGGAGTAGGAGTTCTCCCGAACGGGGAGAGCGACGATGCGGGATCCGAGCAGGCACTGGCGGACACGGGGGAAGGGAACGTCGATCTCGAGCGACACGTTCGCGGGCAGCTCGCCGAGCGCACGCGCGTTGTCGGCCGACGCGACGATCCGGAACGAGCGCTCCGGGAGACGCCGTGCGAGATCGAGCAGGAGGGCGAAGTCGCGCCGGGGGTCGACGCCGACGGAGACGACGTCGTCGACCGGATCTGCCGTCCCGTCCGGCCGGAAGTAGTCGGTGTCGACCCCGAAGGGGACGAACTCGACCGGCGGCCCGCCCTCTCCGAGCCAGGCGCGAAGCTCCTCGACCTCGCCCCAGCCGTAGGCGACGATCGTGTGCAGCCGCCTGTACGCGTCGAGATAGCGCCTCCTCGCGAGCCCGGTGCGGAGCTGCTCGAGCCGCTCGGGGAGGCCGATCGCGGCGTAGACGATCGGTGTCCGGACGAGACCCGCCCGTGCCATCAGCACGAGCGGGATGCCGACCGTGTCCACCGTCGAGAAGACGACGTCGGCGCTCCTCAGCTCCCTTCTGCACGCGAGCATCGACGCGAAGTCGCCGGAGTACCCTCCGGCCGCTCGCACGCCCCTGTCGGCCACGGCGGCAACCGCTCGGGCGCTCGCTCGGGGAGCCAGCGCCGGCTCGAGGTTGTGGCGCACGCGGAACCCGCCGTCGGCGACCTCGTCGAGGCCGTAGAGGCTGTACCGCTCGCCCGAGCCCGGCGGCAGGCGAAGCGCCTCCCGGCGCAGCGGAGAGTCGCGGTAGGCGAAGAACGCTGTCGGCGTTGCTCCCACGGGCGCGAACGGTAGAGCACGAGGTACGCTCGGGCCGATGCACCGGACGAAGACCCGCCTCGCCGCACGCGCGCATCGTCTTGCGACCAAGATCGAGAAGCGCGGCGTGCGTGCGACGTACCAGATCCACGACCGCGCGCTCTCGAACCGCTCGGCGAGGCGGCGCCACGGGTCCGCGCCGCCCGATCTCGACGATATCCAGCAGCGGATCGTCGCCGACCTCCGGCGGGACGGTTTCTCCCTCCTCTCCTTCACGGAGCTGCTCCCCGGGGACGAGTGGCAGGCGATCGAGGAGCAGGGGAGCCGATTCGTCGCCCACACCGAGGCGGGCCTGGCGGGGGACGGTGACGGGCTCCGCGTCAGGCAGGGCAAGGAGTTCGTCGTGCGCCTGCACTCGTACGAGGTCGAGCTCGGCGACGACGACCCGTGGTTCCGGACGTGCGCCTCTCACCGCATGCTCGACATCGCCAACACCTACCTCGGGCTCTGGTCGAAGCTCGAGTACGTGGACATGTGGTACTCGGTGCCCCAGCCGGCTGACGAGGACCGGATCTCCTCCCAGCGCTGGCATCGCGACTTCAACGACAAGCACCTTCTCAAGGCGTTCCTCTACCTCGTGGACGTCGACGAGAGCACGGGCCCGTTCCAGTACGTGCCGGGGAGCGCACCGGGAGGCCGCCACGCGGACGCGTGGCCCTGGCGACCGCTCGGCGAGAACTACCCGCCCGAGAACGAGCTCGAGAGCCGCATCGGGGCGGACGGCATCGAGACGTTCACCGGCCCGAAGGGAACGTTCCTCTTCTGCAACACGTCGGGCTTCCACCGCGGTGGGTTCGCGACCGCGACGGCCCGCGTGCTGGCGACCTGCACCTACTCGTCCCCTGCCTCGCTCGCGTCGCTGACCGATCGGAGCTTCCGCTACACGGGGTCGCTCGAGTCGCTGGACGACGTCACGCGGTTCGCCCTGACCTGACGGGCGCTCGCCGGGACGCGCCTATTCTTCGGCCGATGGCCGACCACCCGCCCATCAACCTCCGCGAACGTGGACGCCGCGGGCTCGCCTACCGGTGGACGAAGACCCTCGAGCGCAGCGGCCGGGCGGCGCGTCGCAGCACCGCGGGGCTCCGCCTTCGACCGACGTTCCTCGTGATCGGAGCCCAGAAGTCGGGCACGACCTCGCTCCACGACTACCTCTCGAGGCACCCTGCCGTCCTCACCGGGCGCGTCAAGGAGGTGCAGTACTTCACGAAGTACTACGCGCGCGGAGAGCGCTGGTACAGGGCGCAGTTCCCACTCGTCACGAGCGCATGGGCTGCGCGTCGCCGGCACGGTGTCCGGCCGGCGGTCGGAGAGGCGACGGCTGCCTGTCTGTTCGATCCTCGCTCTCCCGGGCGCGTGCACGCGTTCGACCAGGAGATGCGACTCATCGCCGTGCTCCGCGATCCCGTGGAGCGGGCCTTCTCGCACTTCCAGATGGAGCTCCGTTGGGAGCGTGAGTCGGGGACCTTCGAGGAGGCGCTGGAGCGGGAGGAGATCGAGCTGCCGGCCGTGCTCGAACGGCTGCGAGAGAGCCCGGACTACGAGCCTCCCGACGGGTTCGCGCGCACGTACGTCGCCCGCGGCATGTACGCGGAGCAGCTCGAGCGCTGGCTCGACTACTTCCCGCGAGAGCAGCTGCTCGTGCTGATGAGCGAGGAGCTGCTCGACGATCCTCGGGCCACCATGTCACGTGTCGCGACGTTCCTCGACATCCCCGTGTGGCATACGGACGAGTACCCGCTCAGGGGGGTCCGCGACTACGCGCCGGTCGCACCGGATACGCGCGAGCGCCTCGCCAGGCTCTTCGAGCCGCACGACGAGCGTCTCGCCGCGCTTCTCGGGCGCGAGCTTCCGTGGAGGCACAAGGCGCCGAGCGCGGGGCCGCTCTCGCTCGGGAGGGCGAACTGAGACTCGGGCCGCTTCGTCCCGCCGGCCGCTGGGTGAGCGCGCCGGCTCGCGCGCGCCCGGACTTCCTCGTCATCGGGGCGCAGAAGTCGGGCACGACGTCACTCCATCGCTACC
>JBFFGH010000175.1:0-3120 GCA_041557575.1 Gaiellaceae bacterium | reverse complement strand
GCGGATGACCGTGACGATGTCGTCCTCGCCCACCTCGCGGTTGTAGAGCTGCGAGAGGAACCAGGTCATCTCGTCCACGCGCCGGATCTGCGGGTTGTCGTGCTCGATCTCGCGGGGTGAGAGCTCGCCGAGAGCCTTCACCTCGACCTTGTCGATCACGGCATCGAAGATCCGCTCGCGCTGCCCGTAGCGGGCGCCGCAGAGGACGGTCACGATCATGCCCTTGCGGTACTTCGCCGCCTTGTCGCCCAACCGGATGGTCGCGGTCTTGCGCCCGGTGCGCAGCTGATCGGCGACGGCCGGGTTGTAGAAGTTGAGGGCGAGGTTCGGCATGGCGGCGCGGCAACTATAGAGGCTCGCCCGCAAGCGCCGACCAGGCCTTCGCGGCCATGTCCCTCTCGCCCTTGTAGGCGAGCAGCCTCGGGGCCTCCTCCAGCGGGAGCCAGCGTGCCTCGGCGACCTCGACCTCCATGCCCGGGGGGAGGTCGCCTATCCGCCCCCGGCGGGCACGACCGAGGTAGAAGCTCACGATCTTGAACACCCGGTCGCCCTCCCAGGTGTAGACGTAGCGGACGTCCCCGAGCTTCGTGACGAGGCGGCCGTGGACGCCCGTCTCCTCGAACCCTTCGCGGAGGGCCGTCTCCGCCGGCGTCTCGCCCGCGTCGAGGAGGCCCTTGGGCAGCGCCCAGGTTCCCTCGCGCTTGCCGCGAGGGCGTATCGCCGCGAACCACCAGCGCCCGTGCATCCTGCGGACGAGGACGACGCCGGCGGAGAGCTCGCGTCTCATCAGGACTTTGTGACAGTCGCGGACGACCCGGCGAGAGAATCTGCGTGTGAGTCACTCAAATCGGCTTGGCGGAGCGGTGGCGGAGTGCTATTGTCCCCTTGGCACTCGAAGCTAGTGAGTGCCAGGTGTGTCACAAACTCTGGTGTTAGGAGGTCTGTCGAATGGATTTGCAGCCTCTTGGTGATCGCGTCATCGTCGAGATCCTTGAAGAGGAGGAGACGACGGTGAGCGGCATCGTGCTGCCCGACACGGCGAGGGAGAAGCCGCAGAAGGGCAAGGTTCTGGCTGTCGGCCCCGGCGCTCGTGACGATGACGGGGAGTACATCAAGATGGACGTCGAGGTAGACGACGTCGTGATCTTCTCCAAGTACGGCGGGACGGAGATCAAGGTCGGTTCGGAGGACGTTCTCATCCTGCGCGAGTCCGACATTCTCGCGAAGGTCGTCGGCGACCGCGCAGCGGTCTAAGGGAATCGAAGGAGGAACGAGAGAGACATGGCTCACAAGGAGCTCAAGTTCAGTGAGGACGCGCGCCGCTCGCTCGAGCGTGGCGTGAACATCCTCGCGGACGCCGTCAAGGTGACGCTCGGCCCGAAGGGACGCTACGTCGTCCTCGACAAGAAGTTCGGCGCGCCGACGATCACGAACGACGGCGTCACCATCGCCCGCGAGATCGAGGTCGAGGACCCGTTCGAGAACCAGGGTGCTCAGCTCGTCCGCGAGGTCGCCACGGCGACCAACGACGTTGCCGGTGACGGCACGACGACAGCCACGGTGCTCGCCCAGGCCATCATTCGCGAGGGCCTGAAGAACGTCGCCGCGGGCGCGAACCCGATGGCGCTCAAGCGCGGCATCGAGAAGACCGTCGACGCGGTGGTCGAGAACCTCAAGGCACAGTCGACCGAGGTGTCCGGCAAGGAGGACATCGCCCGGGTCGCCACGATCTCCTCGCGCGAGCGCGAGATCGGCGACGTGATCGCGGACGCGATCGAGAAGGTCGGCAAGGACGGCGTCGTAAACGTCGAGGAGGGCCAGACCTTCGGCCTCGACCTCGAGTTCACGGAGGGCATGCAGTTCGACAAGGGCTACCTGTCGCCCTACATGATCACCGACGCCGAGCGCATGGAGGCCGTGCTCGAGGAGCCGTACGTCCTGATCGCGAACCAGAAGATCGGCGCAGTCAAGGACATCCTCCCCGTGCTCGAGCAGGTGATCCAGGCCGGCAGGCCGCTGCTCATCGTGGCGGAGGACGTCGAGGGTGAGTCGCTCGCGACGATCGTCGTCAACAAGCTGCGCGGCACGTTCAGCGCGGTCGCCGTCAAGGCGCCGGGCTTCGGCGATCGCCGCAAGCGCATGCTCGAGGACATCGCCATCCTCACGGGCGGCGAGGTCATCACCGAGGAGATGGGCCTCAAGCTCGAGAACACGAAGCTCTCGCAGCTCGGCAAGGCACGCAAGATCGTCATCGACAAGGACACGACGACGATCATCGACGGCGCCGGTGACTCCGAGGCGATCAAGGGCCGCATCAAGCAGCTGAAGTCCGAGATCGAGAACACCGACTCCGACTTCGATCGCGAGAAGCTCCAGGAGCGCCTCGCGAAGCTGTCCGGCGGCGTCGCGGTCGTCAAGGTGGGCGCTGCCACCGAGACCGAGATGAAGGAGAAGAAGCACCGCGTCGAGGACGCGCTGCAGGCCACGCGGGCGGCTCTCGAGGAGGGCATCGTCCCGGGCGGCGGCGTCGCGCTCATCAACGCCGGCGACGCTGTCAAGAAGACGCTCGATGCGTTCGAGGGTGACGAGAAGACCGGCTCGGCGATCATCGTTCGCGCGCTCGAGGAGCCGCTCCGTCAGCTCGCGTTCAACGCGGGCCTCGAGGGCTCCGTCGTCATCGACAAGGTCAGGAGCGCCAAGAAGGGCTTCGGGCTGAACGTCGAGGACGGCGAGATCGAGGACCTCGTCGCGGCAGGCATCATCGACCCGACGATGGTCACGCGGTCGGCGCTGCAGAACGCCGCCTCGATCGCGAAGAACATCCTCACGACCGAGGCGGTCGTCGCGGAGATGCCGGAGCCTCAGTCGGCGATGCCCGCGGGCATGCCCGGCGGCGGGATGGACTTCTAGACCGGGTTCGATCCCTGAACCGACGCGAAGGGCCGGCACCGCCGGCCCTTCGTCGTTCCCGGGCGATCGTGGGCGAGCGGTGCGACCGCGCCGGCGACCGTCGTCGCGTCTCGAGAGCCTCGAAGTGTCTCGAGCACAGCGCGAGCGGCAGCGAGCGCGTCTTCAGGGATCTTTGCGATCAGGGCTCGTGCTTCGGCGAGCACTGATCCG
>JBFFGH010000174.1:0-3174 GCA_041557575.1 Gaiellaceae bacterium | reverse complement strand
GCCTGACCCCCGAGCGCCCGCACCTTCCCGGCCACCCAGTCCGCGGCCCGGCTCACGTCCTCGGCGCGGGCCGGCTCGGCGCTGATGCTGGGGATGGCGAGAAGGTCGCTCAGCTCCTCGAGCCAGCCCGATGGAAGCGGGGTCGCGCGCACGGGGTCGATCGTACGTCTCGGAGGTACGCTGCTCCCATGAGCTTCCGCACCATCGACGAGCTCGAGGCGGCGCTTCGCGGAGCCGACTACCTCCCCGACCGCGGGCTCGCGACGGCGCTCTTCCTCTCGCTCGCGCTCGAGAAGCCGCTCCTGCTCGAGGGGGAGGCAGGCGTCGGCAAGACCGAGGCCGCGAAGGCGCTCGCGACGGCCCTCGACGCGCGCCTGATCCGCCTGCAGTGCTACGAGGGCCTCGACGTCTCCCACGCCGTCTACGAGTGGAACTACCCGCGGCAGCTGCTCCACATCCGCGCCGCGCAGGAGGGAACGGTGAGCGAGGCCGAGCTCTTCGGCCCGGAGTACCTCATCCGGCGGCCGCTCCTCGAGGCGATCGACACCGACGACGCGGTCGTCCTCCTCATCGACGAGATCGACCGCGCGGACGAGGAGTTCGAGGCCTTCCTGCTCGAGGTGCTCTCCGACTTCCAGATCACGATCCCCGAGCTCGGGACGATCCGTGCCCGCCGCCACCCGGCGGTGGTCCTCACCTCGAACCGCACGAGGGAGCTCCACGACGCGCTCAAGCGGCGTGTCCTCTTCCACTGGATCGGGCACCCGACGATCGATCGGGAGGTCGAGATCGTCAAGCTGCGCGTTCCCGGCGTCGCGGAGCAGCTCGCGCGCGAGGCGGCTGCGTTCGTCCGTGGGCTTCGGGGCCTCGACCTCGCGAAGCCGCCCGGCGTCGCCGAGACGATCGACTGGGCGCACGCGCTGGCCGCGCTCGGTCGCGAGGAGATCGACGCCGAGGTGGTCGAGCAGACGCTCGGCTCGGTGCTCAAGTACCGCGAGGACATCGAGGCCGTCCGCGACGAGACGCTTGCGAGCCTCGTCGAGCAGGCTCGCGCAGTCACGACGTAGATGACGAGCGGGTCGGCGCCCACACCGCGGCCGGAGCGCGGCCGAGCTCCAGGGGTCTTGGCGGGCCTGGAAGCTGCGAGAGCGGGCTCCGGGCATGCGCACGGCCGGGGCACCGCGATCGTCCGCCACGTCGTGACCTTCGGCCGCGTGCTGCGCGAGGTCGGCATCGAGGTCGGCCCCGCGCGCGTGTCCGACGCGATCCGCGCCCTCGGCGCAGTCGACCTCGAGCGGCAGGAGGACGTGTACTTCGCCCTCCGGCAGACGCTCGTCTCCCGTCACGACGAGCTCGAGCTCTTCGACCGGGCCTTCGTCGCGTGGTTCCTCCGGGGGCCGATCGTCCCGGCTCTCCGCCGGCAGAGCCGAAGCCAACAGGAGGATCGTGTCGGTCGCGACACGCTCTCGTCCGGTGCCGGCGGTGACGAGGAGGACGAGTCGACCGTGCCGCGGGAGCTCGGCGCCTCTCCGCGCGAGCTGCTGCGCGAGAAGGACTTCGGGGAGATGACCCCGGAGGAGTTCGAGCGCGTGCGTCAGCTCATGACGGCGATCGCCCGGACGAGACCGCGCCGCATCTCCCGCCGGCGAACCCCCGATCCGCGCGGTGACCGCCTCGACCTCCGGCGGCTGTGCCGGACGTCCCTCCGCACGGGCGGCGACCCGCTCGAGCAGACCTGGAGAGCGCGCAAGACCGTCTACCGCAAGCTCGTCGTCCTCTGCGACGTCTCCGGCTCGATGGACGCCTACGCACGAGCTCTCCTCCTCTATCTGCACGCCATCGTCGGCACGGGGAGGGGCGTCGAGGCCTTCGCGTTCGGCACGCGGCTCACGAGGCTCACTCCCGACCTCGCGACCCGCGACCCGGAGACGGCGCTCGCACGGGCGACGGCGGCGACCGTGGACTGGGGGAGCGGAACGCGAATCGGGGCGTCGCTCGCGGAGTTCAACGCCGTCTACGGACGGCGCGCTCTCAGTCGGGGCGCCGTCGTGATGATCGTCTCGGACGGGTGGGAGCGGGACGACCCCGACCTCGTCTCACGGGAGATGGCGAAGCTCGCCCGGGCCGCGTATGCGGTCGTCTGGGTCAATCCCCTCAAGGGGAGCCCCGAGTACCAGCCCCTCGCGGGAGGCATGCGCGCCGCCTTGCCCTTCGTCGACCGGTTCCTCCCGGGCCATAATCTCCAGAGTCTCGAAGAGCTGGGCGCGGTGCTCGCGGGCATCGAAAGGAGGCACGCAGCGTGAAAGAGATCCTTCCCGAGATCGACAGCTGGAAGGAGGAGGGGGAGAAGGTCGTCGTCGCGACCGTCGTCGCGACCCGGCGCTCGGCGCCGCGGCCCGTCGGGGCCAGCCTCGCGATCTCCGAGTCCGGAAAGATGTGCGGCTCCGTCTCCGGGGGCTGCGTCGAGAGCGACGTCTTCGAGAACGCGCAGGACGTGCTCCAGACCGGCGAGCCGAAGCTTCTCACCTACGGCATCTCGGACGACGAGGCCTGGAGCGTGGGCCTGCCCTGCGGGGGCGAGATCGACGTGTTCCTCGAGGTCGTGGAGTAGATGGGGCTCGTCCACCGGCTGGCCGAGCTCCACGAGTCGGAGGAGCGCGGGGTCCTCTTCACGGCGGTGGACGGGGACGAGGCCGGCACGAAGGTGCTCGTCCTCGAGTCGGGCGAGAGGATCGGTGACGGTCTCGACGACGCGGTCGCTCTCTTCGACGAGCTCGTGCGGGGCGGACGCAACAGGCTCCTGACGAGGGAAGACGGCACGAAGGTGTTCGCCGAGTGGTACGGGCCGCCGCCACGGCTCTTCGTCTACGGCGCCGTGGACACCGCGGAGGCGCTCTGCCGCGGCGCGAAGCTGCTCGGCTGGCGCACGATCGTCGCGGACGCGCGAGCGAAGTTCGCGACGCGAGAACGAGTCCCCTCGGCCGACGAGCTCGTCGTCGAGTGGCCGCAGGAGGCTCTCGACCGCATTCGGCCCGATCACCAGACCGCGATCGTCGTCCTCACCCACGACGACAAGTTCGACGAGCCGGCGCTCATCGGCGCGCTCCGGACGGAGGCGTTCTACATCGGCGCTCTCGGCTCCCGCCGCAACCAGGAGCGTCGCCGCGGGCGGCT
>JBFFGH010000173.1:0-3269 GCA_041557575.1 Gaiellaceae bacterium | reverse complement strand
GCCGAGCTCGTTCGGGACGGTGCGATCGGAGACCTGCGCCTGGTGCGGTCCGCGTTCAGCTACTCGCTCTACGACCCGGAGAACATCCGGCTTCGCACCGACGTCGACGGCGGCAGCCTCATGGACGTCGGGTGCTACTGCGTCTCCGGCTCGCGGCTGCTCGCAGGCGAGCCCGAGAGCGTCTTCGGGCAGGCCTTCGTGGGGCCGACGGGGACGGACTGGGTGTTCACGGGCTCGCTCCGCTTCCCGGGCGACGTGCTCGCCCAGTTCGACTGCGCGACGGCGCTCACCGATCGCGACGAGCTCGAGGTGGTGGGAAGCGAGGGCTCCCTCTTCCTCGACGACCCGTGGCACTGCCGCTCGCCGGTGATCGAGCTGCGCCGGGAAGGCGGCGTCGAGCGCATCGAGCTCGAGCCGGTGGACTCGTACCAGCTGGAGCTCGAGAACCTCGCCGACGCCATCAACGGGGAGGCTCCGCTCCTTCTCGGCCGGGAGGACGCGGTCGCTCAGGCGCGCACGATCGAGGCCCTGTCCCGGTCGGCCGAGACCGCAACGCAGGTCTCGCTGTAGCGCGCCGCCTCGTCGCATCGAGACCCGGACAGGCCGAGCCGCGGCTCGGCCTCTAGAGTCAGCGCATGGACGTCGCCGAGATCGCCCCCGGGCTCTGGCGCTGGACGGGCTTCCACGAGGAGTGGCGCGAGGACGTCGGGAGCGTCTACTACGAGGCGGAGGACGGCGTCGTGCTCGTCGACCCGATCGTCCCGCCCGAGGACACCGACCGCTTCCTGCGAGCCCTCGACCGGGACGTCCAGAGGCTCTCCCTCCCGGTACACGTGCTCGTGACCGTGTTCTGGCACACGCGGAGCGCCGCGGCGATGGTCGAGCGCTACGGCGCGCGCGTCTGGGCACCGAGCAGGGCGCGGGCGGCGGTCGCGCGGCGCGCCGGCGTGGTCACGGACGCCTTCGGGCCCGGCGACCGGCTCCCCGGCGGCATCCAGGCAGTCCCCACGGCACGGAGCGGCGAGGTCGTGTACTGGATCGACCGCCACCGGGCGCTCGTACCCGGCGACGTCCTCCTCGGCGACGGAGCCGGCGGCATTCGGATGTGCCCGGAGTCGTGGCTGCCGGGCACGAAGAAGCACTCCGATCTCGCCGCAGCCCTCAGACCGATTCTCGACCTCCCCGTCGAGCGCGTCCTGCTGTCGCACGGCGCTCCCGTCCTCTCGGGAGGGAGGGCAGCGCTCGCCCGGGCACTGGCTGCCTGACGCGATACGGGCAGCCGCTTCCGAAAAGCGTTCAGAAATCATCCGAATGGGTCGATAATCCCCATGCCGTGAAAGGTCTTCGCATAGGCCGGCGCCGCGCGCGCGTGGAGCAGGTCTCGCCGCTCGAGCTCGCGCTGCGCCCCGCCCTCGTCGACGGGCGCTGGCAGGTGCCGGACCGCTTCAACTTCGCACGGGACGTCGTCGAGGCGCTGGCGGCCGATCCGAAGCGCACCGCCGTCACGATCCTCGGGAAGGACGGGGTGATCGAGCCGCGGACGTTCTTCGAGATCGCCGAGGGAGCGGCCGGACGTGCTGCCGCCCTCAGGGAGCACGGTGTGCACCCCAAGGATCGCGTCATCGTCATGGCCGACACGTCGATGCACTGGCTCGAGCTCGTCCTCGGCGCCTGGAAGGCCGGAGCCGTCGCGGTGCCGGTTCGCCCGTCGCTGACCGCACCGGAGCTGGAGGCTCTCCATGCCTCGACCGGAGCGTCGCTCATCTTCGCCGAGCCGGAGTGCTCCGACGCGATCGAGGCGATGTCGTTCGCCCCGGACGTGGTGTACGTCGAGGAGCAGGCGCGGAAGCGCTCCGGCGGCGCGCTCGAGGTCGGGCCGACGCACGACACGTCCTCGCGCGATCTCGCGCTGATCCTCACCACTTCCGGCACCGAAGGGAGGCGCAAGGAGATCGGGCACACGCACGGCGCCGTCTTCGCAACACGAGCACAGGCGGAGCAGTGGCTCGACGCCGGGCGAGGAGACGTCGTGTGGTGCACCGCCGAGCCCGACTCGTCGCTCGCGATCTGGTTCACGCTCGCGGGACCCTGGTCACGCGGAGCCGAGGCCGTCATCCACCAGGGCGAGTTCGACCCGCAAGAGCGGCTCGAGCACGTCTACAGGATCGGTCCGACCATCCTCTGTCAGTCTGCGGGCGAGTTCCGGGCGCTTGCCGAGCACGACAAGCTCGCGCGCTTCCGGCCCCCACGCCTGCGACGGCTCGTGTCGACGGGTGACGTGCTCGAGCCCGAGGTGGTCGAGATCTTCCGGGAGAGCTGGGGCCTGACCATCCACAACGGGTACGGGCAGGCCGAGACGAACATCGTCGCCGGTGACGGCGGCGACGACGATCCCAAGGGGGCCGGCGCGCTCGGACGTGCCTTCGCAGGCTTTGACGTCGTGGTCGTCGACGATCAGGGAAACGAGCTCCCGAGCGGGATCGAAGGCGACCTCGCAGTTCGCGGCAATCCGCCGACGCTGTTCGCCGGCTACTGGGAGGCGGCCGAGGAGACGAAGAGCGCGTTCCGCGGCGATCTCTACCTCACCGGCGACGTCGCCGTCGCCGACGAGGAGGGATTCCTCACGTACGTCGCCCGCGCGGAGGACGTCATCACGAGCAGCGGGCGGACCTTCGGCCCGTACGGGATCGAGCACGTGCTGCGCTCCCACGACGCGGTCGCTGCGTGCGCCGTCGTCGGTGTGCGCGACCTCCAGCGCGGTGGCCACTTCGTTCGCGCCTTCGTCGTCCTGGCACCCGGGGCCGAGGAGTCGGAGCAGCTCGAGGCCCAGCTCCGCCACTTCCTCGCAGAGGTTCTCCCCGAGCAGCAGGTTCCCCGGGAGATCGTCTTCGTCGAGGAGCTCCCGATCGTGCGCGGAAGGCTGAGTCGGAGCGCGCTACGCGGGCTTCCACTCCCCGGAAAGCCACTGTGGAAGATGCCACCCACCTCCGAGCCGGAGCTCGCCGAGGAGGCCCCGGCCCCCTCGCAGACGGCCTCTGTGGCTCACGCGGCAGCGGCGGCGCCAGTCGTTGCGCCGGAGCCCGAGCCGGTCGTCGTGCCGGAGCCCCTGCCGGAGCAGGTCGTCGTGCCCGAGCCGGAGCCGGTCGTCGTGCCGGAGCCCGCGCCGGTCGCCGAGGTCGCGGTCGAGCCGGAGCCGGTCGTCGTGCCCGAGCCGGAGCCGGTCGTCGTGCCGGAGCCCGCGCCGGTCGCCGAGGTCGCGGTCGAGCCGG
>JBFFGH010000172.1:0-3361 GCA_041557575.1 Gaiellaceae bacterium | reverse complement strand
TCCCCAGCGCGCGAGCTCGTCGAGCATGCCGCCGGTGCCGTAGTAGGCGCCTTCCGCGAGCGCGACGGTGTGGCCCGGCTCGAGAAGGGCGAGCACCACGGCGGTGCACGCTGCCGCTCCCGACGAGAAGAGCAGCGCGCGGCCCCCGTCGAGCTCGCCGAGGGCCCGCTCCGCCTCCGCGACGGTCGGGCTCGAGAAGCGCGAGTAGGTGAACGGGCCCGCCTCGCCGTCCTCGTACGGCCAGGTCGTCGAGCGGTCGATGGGCACGCGCATCCCGCCACCCTAGTGTCTCGCATGGGAGCCGTCACAATCCTGCGGCAGACCTTCCCCGGGATTAGGCTGCATCGAAATGGCCGAGATCCACGACACCACCGAGGCGCGGCTCCGCTGGCTCGAGGAGCTCTCCGAGAAGGCGCTCCATCACGGGAGCGAGAGCGCAGTCGCCCGACAGCGCGAGCGCGGGAAGCTGCTCGCGCGCGAGCGGATCGAGAGGCTGCTCGACCCGGGCTCGTTCGTCGAGCTCGACCGCTTCGTGCGCCACCGCGAGGTCGAGTTCGGCATGCGCGAGAACCGGCCCTGGGGGGACTCCGTGATCACCGGCCACGGGACGGTCTTCGGCCGCAAGGTCTTCGTGTTCTCGCAGGACTTCACGGTCTTCGGCGGCTCGCTGTCGGAGGTGTTCTCCGAGAAGGTCTGCAAGGTCATGGACCTGGCCGTGAAGTACGGCTGCCCGGTGATCGGGATCAACGACTCGGGCGGTGCGCGCATCCAGGAGGGCGTGGTATCGCTCGCCGGCTACGCCGAGATCTTCTGGCGGAACGTGCAGGCGTCCGGCGTCGTCCCGCAGATCTCGCTCGTGATGGGGCCCTGCGCGGGCGGCGCGGTCTACTCGCCGGCGATCACGGACTTCGTGCTCATGGTCGAGGAGAGCTCGTACATGTTCATCACGGGCCCCGACGTCGTGAAGGCGGTCACCGGGGAAGAGGTCACGTTCGAGGAGCTCGGCGGCGCCGCGACGCACGCGACGAGGTCGGGCGTCGCGCACCTGACGACGCAGGACGAGGAGGCGTGCCTCGAGGACGCGCGCTACCTGCTCTCGTTCCTCCCGCAGAACAACCTCGAGTCGCCGCCGTACGCGCCCCCCTCCGACCCGATCGAGCGGGAGGACCCGGCGCTCGACACGATCGTCCCGGACAGCCCCAACAAGCCGTACGACATGAAGGCGGTCATCGAGCGGATCGTGGACGGCGGCGAGTTCCTCGAGATCCAGCAGCACTGGGCCGACAACATCGTCTGCGGCTTCGCGAGGCTCGGGGGTCACGCGGTGGGCGTCGTCGGCAATCAGCCGGGCTCGCTCGCGGGCGTGCTCGACATCGACGCCTCGGTGAAGGCGGCGCGCTTCGTCCGCACGTGCGACGCGTTCAACGTCCCGCTCGTCACGTTCGTCGACGTGCCCGGGTTCCTCCCCGGCACCGCGCAGGAGTGGGGCGGGATCATCCGGCACGGCGCGAAGCTCCTCTACGCGTACGCGGAGGCGACGGTGCCCAAGCTGACCGTCATCACGCGAAAGGCCTACGGCGGCGCGTACGACGTCATGTCCTCCAAGCACATCCGGGCGGACTTCAACTTCGCCTGGCCGACCGCCGAGGTCGCGGTGATGGGGCCGGACGGCGCGGTCAACATCATCTTCCGGAAGGAGCTCGCCGAGGCCGAGGATCCCGATGCTCGCCGGCAGGAGCTGATCGCGGAGTACCGCGAGCGCTTCGCGAACCCCTACACCGCGGCGGAGCGCGGCTACGTCGACGACGTGATCCAGCCGCGGCGGACGCGGCCGGTGCTCGTCGCGGCTCTCGAGGCGGCCCTCACGAAGCGCGAGCCGAAGCCGAAGCGAAAGCACGGGAACATCCCGCTGTGACCGACGCGCAAGGGGGCTATGCGACGGCTGTTCCGCGGGACTCGGTCCCCGTCGAGCGCACGTGGAACGCCGAGAGCGTCTTCCCCTCCGTCGAGGCCTGGGAGGCGGAGCTGGAGGCCGTTCACGCGGATCTGCCTTCTCTGTCCCGATTCGCGGGTCGGCTCGCCGAAGCGCCGTCCGTCCTGCGCGAGGCCCTCGCTGCTCGTGAGGGGCTCTCGGCCCGCGCGGATCGGGTGAGCGTCTATGCCTATCTCGCGTACGCGGTCGAGACGAAGAACGCCGAGGCGGTGGAGCGACTCGGCCGGGCGCTCTCGCTGCGTGCCGCCCTCGCAAGCGGGATCTCGTTCTACGCACCCGAGATGATCGGGATCGGTGCCGAGCGCCTGCGGGCCTGGCTCGGCGAGGACGAGGAGCTCGCCGTGTACGCCCATCACGTGGACGATCTCCTGCGCCTCGAGCCGCACGTGCGCTCGGGAGACGTCGAGGAGGCGCTCGGGCTCGTCTCGGACCCGTTCTCGAGCGTGTACGCGACCTACAGCGCCTTCGTGGACAGCGACCTGACGTTCGCTCCCGCGGTCGGGAGCGACGGCACCGAGCACCTCGTGTCCCAGACCACGGTGGAGACGCTCCTGGCGAGCCCGGACCGAGCGCTCCGGAAGAGCGCCTGGGAGAGCTGGGCGGACGGCTTCCTCTCGCTGCGGAACGGCCTCGCGGCGAACCTCCAGACCCTCGTCAAGGCCGACGTCTTCGAGGCGCGGGTGCGTCGGCACGAGTCGACGCTGCACGCGTCGCTCGCCCGCTCGAACGTGCCGGCGGAGGTGGTGGACAAGGTGATCGAGACGTTCCGCGCCAATCTCGCGACCTGGCACCGCTACTGGCGCGTGCGGCGGGACGTCCTGGCCGCGGACCGGATCGAGCCGTACGACACGTGGGCCCCCCTCGGGCCGCCCGTCGAGATCGGCTACGAGCAGGCCGTGGAGTGGATCTGCGAGGCCCTCGCTCCGCTCGGCGACGGGTACGTCGAGGCCATGCGGCGCGGCTGTCTCGAGGAGCGCTGGATCGACGCGTACCCCACGATCGGGAAGATGGGCGGCGCGTTCTCGTCGGGGGCGCAGGGGACGTATCCCTTCATCGTCATGAGCTACGACGGCACGGCGGGCGCCCTCGGAACCCTCGCGCACGAGCTCGGGCACTCGATGCACTCGTACCTCTCCTGGAAGACGCAGCCCCCCGTGTACGCGGACTACTCGCTCTTCGTCGCAGAGGTCGCCTCCAACTTCCACCAGGTGCTGCTCCGCGCCCACCTGCTCGAGACCGTCACGGACCGCGCGCTCCGGCTCGCGGTGCTCGACGAGGCGTTCTCGAACCTCCACCGCTACCTCTTCGTGATGCCGACGCTCGCGCGCTTCGAGCGGGACGTCCACGAGCGGGTCGGGCGTGGCGAGG
>JBFFGH010000171.1:0-3378 GCA_041557575.1 Gaiellaceae bacterium | reverse complement strand
GGGGGTGCGGCGCATTGCCGCACCCCCTTCTCGACGAGCGATGCCTAGCCGATCTTCTGCGCGATGCTCTTTTTTGCGCCGATGAACGACCTGCGGGCCGGGATCGAGCCCGCGCCCTTCGTCGAACGAACCCAGGCGGCGCCGAGGTCCTGCCAGACGCTGTTCATCGCCGGGATGTTCGGCATCGGGACGCCGCCCTGAGAGGCTGCGCCGAACGCCTTCAGGTCGGGATCCTTGACCTGCTTGCCTGCAGCCACGCTGGCCGGGAAGCGGCCGTTCGCCGCAGCGAGCGCGAGCTGCGAGGCGGGACGCGCCATGTAGCTGGCGACGAGGTCCTTCGCAAGGCTCTCGACGCCGTGCGTGGCCGCGAACTTCGTGACCATGAACCCCTGGACACCGAGGAACGGGGTCGGCTTGAAGCCGGGCACGATGCTCGGGAACGCGGAGATCTTGTACTTGATGCCGGCCTTCTTGATGTCGCTCACGAACCAGGGGCCGGTGATGTAGTACGCGACCTTGCCCTTCGTGAAGAGGTCACGAGCCGTGTCCCAGGCGACCTGCGAGCGGATCAGGCCCTCCTTGTTCCACTGGTCGATCAACTTCGTGTTCTTGAGGAACTTCTTGTTCGCGACGCCGATGTCCGACGCGTCGAGGTTGCCCGCCTTGTTCGCGCCGAAGATGTAGCCGCCGAGCCCCGAGAACATGGGATACATGTGGTAGGCGTCACCGCCGGCGCCCTGCTGGACGGCAAGGCCGACCTGGGCCTTCTTCTTCTTCTTGACGGCGAGCGCCTGCTTCTCGAGATCCGCCCACGACTTCGGCACCTTCGCGAGCTTCGTGTTCGTGATGAGGGCGATGTTCTCGAGGGCGACGGGGATGCCGTAGAGCCGCTTCACCGCCACGCCGTACGAGAACGCATTGAGGGCGTATGCCGGGAAGTCCTTCCTCGTCGCCGCGGCAATCGTCAGCGGAACGACCGATCCGTTCGTCGAGAGCTCTCCGATCCAGTCGTGCGCGCCGACGATGATGTCGGGCGCCGTCTCGGCGGCGACAGTCGTCATCTGCGAGCGAATGTTCCCGAAGTCCTTCTGCACGACCTGAACCGTGACTCCCTTGTCCTGCGCCCAGGCGTTGGCGACCTGGGTGACCGCCGGCGTGCGGTCGGCGTCGGCCCAGATCACGACCTTCGAGGCCTGGTTGGTGGCGGATGTGGCGGCCGAAACCCCGACAGCCGCGACGAGCGCCGCGACAGCCAGCCCGCCCAGGATCCGCACCCTGCGTATACGAAGCATGAGATCTGCCCTCCTTCGAACTCCTTCGCGCTCAGAGGCGAGCGCCTGGCCCAGCGTTTCAGGGTGGTAACGAAGGCGAGCGTACTCCTGAATCGCATTGCCGAGCAAGTGTGATTTGTACCGATCTGCAGTGGGCGAAACCCGTATGGCTCCGGCCTGCTGGAGCGGTCTCACGTGAGCGTGAGACGGGTCCCCTCGCGGCGCGGTGGTCCTGAGCGGCGCGGGCTCCCGCGCCTCTGACCTGGCAGCACTCAGTCGTCCTCGAGATCGTCGGCCAGGTCGCCGAGCTCGGCGAGCGGCCGGCCGCGCGCTCGCTCGATCCGCGAGACCCGCGCCTGATACTGGGCGAGGGCGAAGTCGGTGAAGTCCTCCGCCACGAGACCGAACGGGATCGGGTCGTACGGGGAGAGCGTCTCGTCGATCACGCCGAGCGCGAAGGGCAGGAGCTCCTCCATGCGCGCCTCGACCACCGGCCAGACCTCGGCGTCCTCGGCGACGAGGCGAGAGAGGAGGTAGACGCCGTAGGCGAGGTGCCGGCTCTCGTCGCGCTTCAGGTGGCCGATCCCCTCTCGGAGCCCGGGCATGAGCCCCGTCCGCTCGAGCGCCTGGAAGTACCCGTGGTACCCGGTCTCGGCGAGGACGCCCTCGACGATCATGTTGTAGGTCGCCGAGGCGCGCGCCTGTGCCGCACGCGAGTGGTCGTCGCGGAGCGCGCCGAGGGCAGCCGGCAGCTCCTCGTAGAAGACACGGCGGTAGCTCGGCCCGTGGTAGCGGTGCAGGTCGCCCACACCGGGGGCGACCCGCGCGAGGAAGCTCGCGAAGAAGTCCACGTGCTTCGCCTCCTCCCACAGGAACGAGGCGAGGTAGATCTCCTCGTCGACGCGCCCCTCCGCGGCGATCGCCGCGATGAGCGGGAGCAGGTCGAGCGTGACCGACTCCTCCCCGCCCGCGAAGAGCGCCGTGAGCCTGAGGATGAGGTCGCGCTCCTCGTCGGACATCGCCCGCCAGTCCTCGACGTCACGGCCGAGGTCGATGTCGTCGGGGTTCCAGACTCCGAGGCGCTTGGCCTTGCGGAAGAGGCGGAGCGGGAGCCCGTCGTAGTCGAGGCCCGCCGCGGCCGTGCTCGCGAAGCCCGAGCGCTCCGTCATGCCGTCACGTCCTCCAGCGCCGTCGCGAGGTGGGAGAAGTCCGTGAAGGGCTCGAAGGGATGGCCGAGCCCGTCGAGGTAGCTCGCCAGGCCGTCGCGAGCGAACACGCGGGTCGCCGCGAGCGACACGCAGCGGTCCGAGTAGCCGTCGCCGACGTACACGAAGGAGTCGAGCCCGACGACGTCCGCGCGCTTGCACGGCTCGCCGCACACGGGGCACGGCACGTCGTTGCGAAAGCGCACGCGCCAGCCCTCGGGACGGGGGTCGAGCCTGTTGGCCCGGAGCTCCACCTCGATCCCCTCGCGCTCGAGCACGGGCTCGATCAGCTCGTGGAACCCGCTCGAGAAGACGAGCGGGCGACGGCGCCGGACGAACTCGGCGAACCCCGCCCGCAGGACGACGTTCTCGCGCACCCACGCGACCACCTCGTCGAGCGGCGCGCGCACCGACTCGAACTCGAGCGCGATCACCTCGTGGAGCGTGAGCTTGCGCCCGAGGCGCTCCTCGGCCGCCTCGTAGATGCCAAGGTCGCCGAACTCCCGGAGCACGAGGTGGAGGCTGTCCACCTCGGTCACGGTCCCGTCCCAGTCGAGGACGATCTCCACGGCTCAGGCCTCCTCCACGGCGTGGTCGAGGATGCCGACTCCCTCCACCTCGAGCTCGACCACCGTGCCCGCCGCGACCTCCACCACCCCGAGGCCCGGGCCGCCGAGCACGTCTCCCGACCTGAGCTGCGTCCGCTCGGCGGCGAGCGAGACCGCGGAGCTCCAGTCGAAGCCGACGAACGCCCCCGTCTGCTCGAGGCGGCCGTCCACGCGGACGATGGCGCCGAGACCGTCCGGATCGAGAGCGTCGCGCGTGCACACGCTCGGCCCGAGCCCCAGCGCGAAGTCGCGGTCCTTCGGCGCCGTCCGGGTCGGATCGCGCCACTCGGCGAG
>JBFFGH010000170.1:0-3465 GCA_041557575.1 Gaiellaceae bacterium | reverse complement strand
TCGCCCCTCGGCTCTCGATTCCCAGGAGGCCGATGACACGCGACGAACATCCGGCAGATGCCACTCGGAGGAGGAATTGCCTCTCTTCCCCGAGCGGGAATACGGTGAGATCGAGCATGAGGACAGCCACTCGAAGCACCAGATGGTTCGCTGCCGGAGCGGGGCTCTCGGCGCTTGCCGCCCTCGTGCTCGCCGTTGCGCCCGGTGCGGGTGCCGGCGGTTCGAGCGCATCCAAGGTCTCCGTCGTCGGTGCCGGCACGATCGCGACTCCGCGGCTCGTCGTGCGCGCGAAGCCGAGCTCGCAGGCGAAGCAGGTCGCGGTCATGAAGCAGTTCCGACCCGACTTCCGACCGCAGTACGTCCTCGCGCTCGATGTCGTGAGGTCGAAGACCGGGGCGCCGTCCTGGTACCGGATCAGCGTCCCGGGGCGGCCCAACGGGCGCACGGGCTGGGTGCGCGCGTGGTCGCTCGAGCTGCGTCCGGTGAAGAAGCGGATCATCGTCTACCGAGGCGCCCGGAAGTTCGAGTACTGGGACGGCAACAGGCTCGTCCGCACGGGCAAGGTCGCCGTCGGCAAGCCCGGCGCGGAGACGCCCCTCGGGCTCTTCTACGTCACCTGGAAGTTCAACCCGTCGATCGACCCCGACTGGGCCATCCTGGGCGCCTACGCCTTCGAGACGAGCGCCTACTCCAAGCTCACCGACTGGCCCGGCGGAGGGATCGTCGGCATGCACGGGACGCCGTGGCCGCAGCTCCTGGGGCAGGCCGTGTCGCACGGCTGCATCCGCGTCAACGACCGCGACATCCTGTTCCTTCGCAACCGCGTCCCGCTCGGGACGCCCCTCAAGATCGTCCGCTAGGACGAGGTCGCGGTGAACGCGTACGGCAGGACGGTCCTGCTCGTCGCCTGCACGCGCCTGTAGACATCGGCCTTGGCAGGTGCGCTGGCGAGGTTCCGTACCTTGTGCGAGCCGTCGCGGAAGCGGTAGCCCGACACGAACGGGCGCCACGCGCCTCCGCCGCCATAGGCGACGGACACGTGCTCGAAGCGAAACGCGAAGCTGTTGCAGCGGGCCTCGCCGGCACTCCAGCTCTCGGCGGTCGCGATCGGGCTCCACGTGCCGGACGAGCCAAGCAGCTGAACCGGCTCCGTGACCGCGTGCCCGTCGATCCAGATCTTCCACCAGCCCGGCCGACCGGCGACCTCGAGGACGGCGAACTTGTGGGATCGTCCGACGGCGACGCCCTCCTCGATGAGCGTGAACTCGGGATCCTTCCCCTCGCGAGTGACCTCCGCGTAGATGAACGGATCCATGCCCGGCATGGAGGCCACGCCTGCCTGGATCCACGCATCACCGCCGTTCGCGCCCTGTCCCGGCCCACCGACGCCCACCCACCCGGCGACGTGCCCGGCAGCGACGCCCGGTGATCGTGTGAGCTCGATCGTCGCCCGGACGCCGTGCCCCGTCACATTCGACTGGTGCCCAGCGTACGAGTAGCCGCCGGCGGAGCCTCCACAGCTCGAGCCCGCTTTCGCCGTGGCCGAGGCGCCGACGAGCGCGGCAGTCACGGAGACGCCGACGAGGAGTGCGAGGAGACGCCGCACGCGCACGGGGTTGTCGTCGGCTCCCGTTTCCGGGTGAGCCATCCCTCGTTCTCGTGATCGGATCCCGCACCCGGGGTACTCGTCGCCCGGCCTACAATGCGGCCCGATGGCGACGACCGAGGACCGCGACGCGGCCGACTCGGTCGGAGCGTGGCGCGAGAACGTCTACGACCGCGCGCCGGAGCGCTCCGACGAGCTCTTCTCGACGATCTCGGGGATCGAGAACGAACCGCTCTACACGCCCGAGAGCGCCTCGATCGACTACGACCGCGACCTCGGCTATCCGGGTGAGCCTCCGTTCACGCGAGGCGTCTACCCCTCGATGTACCGCGGGCGGCTCTGGACGATGCGCCAGTTCGCCGGCTTCGGCACGGCCGCGGAGACGAACGCGCGCTTCCGGTACCTCCTCGAGCACGGCCAGACCGGGCTGTCGACGGCCTTCGACATGCCGACGCTGATGGGCTACGACTCCGATCACCCGCGCTCGCTCGGCGAAGTCGGCCGGGAGGGCGTCGCGGTGGACTCGCTCGCCGACATGGAGACGCTCTTCGCCGGGATCCCGCTCGGCGAGGTCTCGACGTCGATGACGATCAACTCGCCCGCGGCGATCCTGCTCGCGTACTACGTCTGCGTCGGCGAGCAGCAGGGCGTCTCACGCGACCGCCTGCGGGGAACCGCCCAGACGGACATCCTCAAGGAGTACATCGCCCAGAAGGAGTGGATCTTCCCGCCCGAGCCGTCCATGCGGCTCGTCGTCGACATGATCGAGTTCTGCGCGCGGGAGATGCCGCTCTTCCACCCGGTCTCGATCTCCGGGTACCACATCCGCGAGGCCGGCTCGACGGCGGCGCAGGAGCTCGCCTTTACGCTCGCCGACGGGTTCGCGTACGTCGAGGCCGCCGTCGAGCGCGGACTTGACGTCGACGACTTCGCGCCGCGCCTCTCCTTCTTCTTCAACGCGCATCTCGACTTCTTCGAGGAGATCGCGAAGTACCGTGCCGCTCGCCGGATCTGGGCGCGCGAGCTGCGCGACCGCTACGGCGCGCGCACCGAGCGCTCGCTCCTCATGCGGTTCCACACGCAGACGGCAGGCGTCTCGCTCACCGCCCAGCAGCCGGAGGTGAACATCGTCCGGACCGCGATCGAGGCGCTCGCCGCAGTGCTCGGCGGCACGCAGAGCCTGCACACGAACTCCTTCGACGAGGCGCTCGCACTGCCGACGGAGGACGCCGCGCGCATAGCACTTCGCACTCAGCAGGTGATCGCGCACGAGTCGGGCGTCGCGAGCACGATCGACCCACTCGGAGGCTCCTACTACGTCGAGAGCCTCACGAACCGCATCGAGGCGGAGGCGTACGAGTACTTCGACCGCATCGACCGGCTCGGCGGAGTCATCCCCGCGATCAAGGACAACTTCTTCCAGCGCGAGATCGCGGAGGCGGCGTTCCGGTACCAGTCCGAGGTCGAGTCCGGGCAGCGCGTCGTCGTCGGCGTGAACCGCTACGTGCTCGACGACGAGGAGTCGATCCCCATTCTCAAGATCGACCCCGCGCTCGAGCGCAAGCAGGTCGAGCGGCTGGCGGCGGTGAAGGCCGGGCGGGACTCGGCTGCGGTGGAGGCGCGGCTCACGGAGCTGAAGAACGCGGCGGCGAAGGACGGCGTCAACCTCATGCCGTCGATCGTCGACGCCTCGCGCGACTATGTGACGATGGGGGAGATGTGCGACGCGCTCCGCGACGTGTGGGGCGTGTGGCGCGAGACCCCGGTCTTCTGAGCCTTCGGGCTAGGCAGACTCCTTCACGCACACCATGAGCTCGGTGCTCGGGCTCTCGTGGAGACGACGAACGAGCTGCCGCTCG
>JBFFGH010000169.1:0-3563 GCA_041557575.1 Gaiellaceae bacterium | reverse complement strand
CGATCACCAGACCGCGATCGTCGTCCTCACCCACGACGACAAGTTCGACGAGCCGGCGCTCATCGGCGCGCTCCGGACGGAGGCGTTCTACATCGGCGCTCTCGGCTCCCGCCGCAACCAGGAGCGTCGCCGCGGGCGGCTTCTCGAGGCGGGGGTCGACGAGGATTCGCTCGACCGGATCATGGGCCCGTGCGGCCTCGACATCGGCGCGGATACGCAGGAGGAGACGGCCCTCTCGATCCTCGCCGAGGTTCTCGCCGTTCGCGCGCAGCGGGAAGGCGGATTCCTGAGGTCCGCGAAGCAGCGCATCCACGTCGAGGTCGAGTGACGGATTCCGACGACCGTCCGGCCGGGCCCGGCACGGGGACGGATGCCTGGAACGCCTTCATCACGCAGGTCGAGCCCCCTGCGGGTGAGCCTCCTCGCGGTCCGCTCCACGGGCGAGCGCTTGCGGTCAAGGACCTCTTCGACACCGCCGGGGTACGGACGACGTACGGGTCCGGGCTCTACGCCGACCACGTCCCGGAGCGGAACGCGGTCGCGGTGCAGCGCCTGCTCGACGCCGGCGCGGTGATGGTCGGGAAGACGCATCTCCCCGAGTTCGCCTGGGGCGTTCTCGGTCAGAGCGAGTTCTACGGGACCTGCCACAACCCGGCGCATCCGGGGAGGACGACGGGGGGCTCGTCGAGCGGATCGGCCGCGGCGCTCGCCGCGGGCCTGTGCGACCTGGCGCTCGGCTCCGACACCGGAGGCTCGATTCGCCTTCCTTCAGCGGCCTGTGGAACCGTGGGTCTCAAGCCCCGGTGGGGGCTGATCCCGATGGACGGCGGCTTCCCGCTCGTTCCGCTCCTCGACACGGCGGGGCCGATGGCCACGACCGTCGAGGACGTGGCGCTCATGTGGTCCGTGCTGGCGGAGCGCCCGATCCCCGAGCCGCGCCTCGCGGGGCTGACCGTCGGGATCCTGCGGCAGCCGCCGGGGATCGGCGACGGCCGCGAGCCGGAGCGATCGGATGCAGTGGAGGCCTGGGTCTCGGATCTCGAGCGGCTCGGTGCCCGGGTCGTGGAGGAGCGCCTCCCGGAGCCGTCCGCCAACACGTGGCCTCAGTTCCACCATGAGGCGCTGGCGTCACACGCCGCGACCTTCCCGGGCCGCGCCGACGAGTACGGGTACGCCATGCGCAAGAAGCTCGAGGCTGCACGGCGCGCGACGCCGGAGGCGATCGAGGCCGCCTACCGCGCGATCGAGGAGTGGCGGCGCTACGAGCCGGAGGTCGACCTCTACGTCTGCCCGTGCTACGCGGTCGACCTTCCCGACGAGGATGCCGACGAGCTCGAGGTGCGGCTCCCGCTCACGTCGTTCCTGCGCTGGGTGAACCTGCTGGGCTGGGCCGGCCTCGCGATCGGGAACATGCAGCTCGTCGCTCCGCGCGACGAGGTAGTGCTCGCCGCGGGGCTCGCCTGGGAGCGCGGCTAGCCGAGCCCGGCACCCGAGTGGGAAGGCGCAGGGCGCCAGTGCACGGAGGCTGCAGCCCTCCTGCAGATGGCGATCCGCGAATCCGCTGATGGCGCGGACGCTCCCGGGCGCGACGATGGGGGTGGCAGAAGGGAGGCGCGATGAATGTTCCGACTACGTCGGTGCGTCACCGGTACTCGCTGCCGGACGAGCCCGGTCGTCGGGCAGGGACGTTGTCGCTCGTGATGGTGGGGGCAACCGTCGTCGCGATGCTCGTCGCCGGTGCGCTGGGAACGTTCCTGCAGCTCGTGGTGTTCGGCCTCGACGACCAGGAGTTGCTCATGGAGGCCGGTGCGTGGGGGTACGTCGCGGGAGTCTTCCTCCTCGCGCTGATGGCTCTGCCCGGCGTGGCCGGAGTCGTGCTCGGCTTCAAGGCGAGACGCCTCGGCGCACGTCGCGCGGGGAGCACGGGGATCGTCGTGAACGCCGCGATCACGACGTTCCTCGTCGTCACCGCGGCCGTCAATCTCGTGTTCGGCTGAGTCAGGCCCAGAAGGCCTCGAATGTGTCCGGGTCGCTCGGAAGCGCCTGCACCTCGCGCACGAGGCCGTCCTCGATCCGGAAGAGGAGGAGCTGGTCGAGCTCGAGAGCCCGGCCGCGCCTCGTGCCTCGGGCACGGTAGAGAGCTGCTGCTCTCGTGTCGCTCGTGAGGACGTCGAGGAGCTCGGAGGCGTAGGTGCCGTCGGTCTCCTTGGGGAGGCGCTCCAGGAATCGAAAGATCTCGTCGCGTCCGCGGTAGACGCCGGCCATCGCCCCGGAGCCGGGGACGACCCACACGGCGTCCTCGGCGAACGAGCTCCGCGACGCATGCCCCTCGCGACGCGCGAACGCGTCGAAGATCCCCCGAACGAGCGACTCGTTATCGGCTGCCGGCACGATCGCGCTCCCACCGCGAGATCAGGCCCTCGACGTGGCTTCGCTGAGCTGCGCTGAACGGAAAGGAGTGCAGCAAGCGTCTGGCTTCGCCGGGGTCGTCGTTCGCGACGGCGGCCTCGAGGCGCTCGCGCTGCGGCGTGGGCTGGCGGAGCTGTCTCCGGAGCCAGCGGAGGAGACTCACGCCTGCCGGGTCGGTCATGTGCTCAGGCTAGCCGCAGGCAGGCTGCGGAGAGCCGACGCCCGTGGTCAAGAGGCCTGTTCGGATGCCGGTGCGTCTTCGTCGTCGGAGGGGGCATCGGTCGACTTCTCGCCCTCCTCGCCGAGGCTGTATGCGCTGAGGCGGTTCGAGAGCCCGGCCATCCACGATGCCCCGGAGGCGTCGTCACCGGGATCCTCCTGCGAGCGCTTGGACTTCGACTTGGGCTTCTCCGGAGCAGCGCGGCGGCGTGGCGCCCGCGGCGTCTCCTCGTGGTCCGCCTCGCCGTCTTCCTCTCTCGGCAGCGGAAAGCTCGTCACCGGCGGGAAGTAGAGACCCGCTGCGGCGGCGCTGGACTCGTCTCCCGCGCCGGGAGGGCGATCGGTGGGGGGCGGTGCAGCCGATGCCGGCTCGCGCTTCGGCTCGGCCTTCGGCGGGGGCGGCCGATCGGGGTCGATGATGTAGTCCGGGAGCGGACCGAGGTCCGGCTCGGGCTCCTCCTCCGACTCCTGGAGCACGGGAGGAGGTACGGCCTGCCCCGCTTCTGCCTCGGGAGGCACGAGGTCGTCCGGCTCCGCCTCGATCGGCGCCTCCGGCTCCGCCTCGATCGGCGCCTCGGCGGCAGGCTCTTCGGAGGCCGGCGGCGTGCCGGGCACGCCCACGATCCTGAGCTCGGGCCGGCGATCGCTCTCCGGCTGCGCGGCAACAGGCTCGACCACGACCTCGGCGACCGGCTCCGGCTCGGGCACGACGACCGGCTCCGGCTCGGGCACGACGACCGGCTCCGGCTCGACCGCGACCTCGGCGACCGGCTCCGGCTCGGGCGCGACGACCGGCTCGGGCTCGGGCACGACGACCGGCTCGGGCTCGACCGCGACCTCGGCGACCGGCTCCGGCTCCGGAACGGCTTCGGCGACGGGCTCGGGCACGACGACTCGCTCGGGCTCGACCACGACCTCGGCGACCGGCTCCGGCT
>JBFFGH010000168.1:0-3648 GCA_041557575.1 Gaiellaceae bacterium | reverse complement strand
GAGGGCGAGCTGCACCGTATCTCCGCCGAGGCCGACCCCGACCTCGAGATCACCGAGATCGTCGACCGCGTGGTCAAGGCGGGCGGGCCGGCGCTCCTCTTCGAGAGCCCGAAGGGCTCCGAGCACCCGCTCCTCATCAACCAGTTCGGCACCGAACGGCGGATGTGCATGGCGTTCGGGGTCGAGAGCCTCGACGACATCGCGGGGAGGCTCTCCGAGATCCTCGAGATGCAGCCGCCCGAGACCCTGCGCGAGAAGGTGCGCGGCCTGCTGACCCTCAAGTCGATCGCGGGCTCGCGTCCGAAGGTCGTGTCGAAGGGCGCGTGCCAGGAGGTCGTGCTCACGGGCGACGAGGTCGATCTCTCGCTCCTCCCGGTCCAGCGCTGCTGGCCGGGCGATCCCGCGCCCTTCAT
This sequence comes from Gaiellaceae bacterium, assembly GCA_041557575.1. Lineage (GTDB taxonomy): Bacteria > Actinomycetota > Thermoleophilia > Gaiellales > Gaiellaceae > GMQP-bins7. Next base: position 3,235 of record JBFFGH010000168.1, on the reverse strand, counting down.
CACGCTCCCGGCGGTCATCACCAAGGACCCGAAGAAGGGGACGCGCAACGTCGGCATGTACCGGATGCAGGTGATCGACGGGCGCTCGACGTTCATGCACTGGCAGATCCACAAGGACGGCCGCTCCGACCTCCTCGCCGCGGAGGACGGGCGCATCCCGGTCGCGGTCGCGATCGGGCTCGACCCCGTGACCGCCTACTCCGCGAGCGCGCCGCTCCCGCACCACGTCGACGAGCTCATGCTCGCGGGGTTCCTTCGCGGCGAGCCCGTCGAGCTCGTCAAGTGCAAGACGGTCGATCTCGAGGTGCCCGCGAACGCGGAGATCGTGCTCGAGGGCACCGTGGCGAAGGACGACGTCGCGATCGAGGGCCCGTTCGGCGACCACACTGGCTACTACTCGCACGCGGAGCCGTTCCCGATCTTCCGCCTGAGCGCGATGACGATGCGGCGCGACGCGATCTACCCGTCGATCGTCGTGGGCAAGCCGCCCGCCGAGGACGCGTGGCTGGGCAAGGCGACCGAGCGGATCTTCCTCCCGGCCGTGCGGATGACGCTCCCCGAGATCGTCGACTACGACCTCCCGGTCGCGGGCGCCTTCCACAACTGCGTCATCGTCTCGATCCGCAAGGCGTTTCCCGGGCACGCGCAGAAGGTGATGCACGCGCTCTGGGGCCTCGGGATGCTCTCGCTCTCCAAGGCGATCGTCGTCGTGGACGAGCACGTGGACGTCCACGACTACGAGGACGTGTTCTTCCGCGTCGGCGCGAACGTCGACCCGAAGAGAGACGTGCTGATCACCGAAGGCCCGCTCGACCACCTCGACCACGCGCCCGGGCGGCAGTTCGTCGGCGGCAAGATCGGGATCGACGCAACCCACAAGCTGCCCGAGGAAGATTCGCGGCCCTGGCCGGAGGAGATCGTCATGTCGGAGGAGATCCGCGACCGCGTGAGCCGGCGCTGGTCCGAGTACGGGCTCGGCCCGTTGTCCTGACGCCCGTCTGCCGCAAAGTGCAGAATCCCCCGGTCGCGACGGTCGTCACGTCGTTGACACTCGGACGGGCTGGCTATTGAATCCCGCAAGCGTGACGTGAGCGACTCCGGCACCCACAACCACACCCCCGGCCCCAGCCTCTGGCCCCTCGGGTTCGCGGTCGGCGTCGCCTGCCTCCTGCTCGGCCTGGTCATCAGCTGGGTCGTCGCCGTGATCGGGCTCGTGCTCGCGGTGGTGTTCGGGCTCCTCTGGGCACGCGACGTCTCGCTCGACGTGCGCGGCCGGGCTCCCGAGATCGAGCCGGAGACCCGCGTGGTCGCGGACGAGGCTGCAGAGGCGCCCGCGCCCGCAGCCGCTCCCGCGCCGCTCCCGACCTACACCCGCTCGCGCTTCCTCGAGGCCTCGACGATCGGCATCGGAGCGGCGATCGGGGCCATCGTGACGGTTCCGTCCCTCGGCTTCATGGTTCTCCCCTCCTTCACCAACGTGGAGGAGGAGGACATCGACCTCGGCCCGATCGACAACTTCCCCCAGGGCACGTACGTGATCGCCAGCTACCTGGCGAACCCGAGGGCCGGAGAGGTGAGCCGCCGGACCGCGTTCGTCCGCAACAACGGGTTCACCGACGCCGGCGAGCCGAGCTTCACGATTCTCTACAGCCGCTGCGTGCACCTCGGCTGCCCCGTGCAGCCGAACGGGCCCATCGACGAGGCCGCGAAGAAGGACGTCGACGGCGTCGAGCTTCGGCCGGTGCTCGCGCAGTCGTTCGGCTGTCCGTGCCACGGCGGCCTGTACGACGCCGAGGGCAACCGGTCTGCGGGGCCGCCCGTCCGGGCGCTCGACCGGTACACGTTCTCGATCAAGAACGGAAACCTCGTGCTCAACGAGCTCTACGCCGTCGGCAGCGTGGCGGGCACGGGCGCGAATGCGGCGATCTCCTCCTATCCGTGGACGGTTCCCGGCGTGCACGTGGACGGCGCCGAGGCGTGGCTGTACCCCATCGTCCCGAGCCAGGTGACCGGCTAGATGGCCGGCAAGGCGTCACGCCAGTCGGTCGTGCAGCAGGCAGTCCTCGCTCCGCTCGACTGGGTGGACGAGCGGACCGGTGCCGTCAGGGGGACGAAGTGGTTCCTCTTCCGCAACGTCCCTCGCGACACGAGCTGGATGCAGACCCTCGGCTCGGCCGCGCTGACCGCGTTCATCGTGCAGGCGCTTACGGGCGGGATCCTGGCCATGTACTACGAGCCCTCCTCGAGGATCAACCCGAACACCGGGAAGCCGGTCGCCTACTCCTCGATCGAGTTCATCACGAACGAGCTCACCTGGGGGTGGCTGGTCAGAGGCATGCACCGGTGGGGTGCGAGCGTCTTCATCATCCTGCTCTTCCTGCACATGGGCCGGGTGTTCCTCTTCGGCGCGTACAAGTACCCGCGCGAGCTCACCTGGATCACCGGCGTCCTCATCCTCGTCACCGGCATGCTCATGGGGTTCACGGGCTACCTGCTCCCCTGGGACCAGACCGCGTACTGGGCCTCGGCGGTGGGCATCAACCTGAACGGCACGGCTCCCTTCCTCGGCCCGTGGCTCGCGCAGTTCCTCGCAGGAGGCCCCGAGATCGGATCCGAGACGCTGGCCAAGTTCTACGCCTTGCACATGATCCTCATCCCCGGAGCGCTGATCGCGCTCATCGGCGTGCACATCTACCTCGTCACCCGGCTCGGCGTCTCGTCGCCGCCGTGGTCGAGGGAAGCGGCGGGCCGTGAGCGTGCGGCCGCCGAGCCGACGTCCGCCAAGGCGGGGCTCGTTCGAGGCAGTGGAGGCGGCGACTGATGGCGCGCGATCTCGGCGAGCAGAACCGCGAGGACTTCGCGCGGTACAAGGACGACGTCAAGAAGGAGGGGAAGCCCTTCTTCCCGGTGGCGATCTTCCACGACACGGTGATGTCACTCGTCGTCGTGGTGATGATCGTCGCGCTCACGGCGATCTGGTACTTCACGGCGGACGGCGAGGAGCCGGGCCTGCTCGGCCCCTGGTATACGGCTCCCGCGGATCCCGGCACGACGAGCTTCGTCCCGAGGCCCGACTGGTACTTCTACTTCCTCTTCTACCTGCTCCGGATCTTCGAGTGGCCGGAGACGGTGTTCATCGCGACGGTCGGCATTCCGACCATCTGCCTCATCCTGCTCATGGGCCTTCCCTTCTACGACAGGCGCCGCGAGCGCCGGCCCCGCCACCCCCCCCGGG
>JBFFGH010000167.1:0-3789 GCA_041557575.1 Gaiellaceae bacterium | reverse complement strand
CGAGACGGGAGCGACGGGACTCGAACCCGCGACCTCCGGCGTGACAGGCCGGCGTTCTAACCAACTGAACTACGCCCCCTTGGCCGGGGAAGTGTAGCCGCGCGGCAGGGATCGGAGCGCGCGGCGCGTAGCCTGGGCCTGTGTCCAGAGCGGACTGGGTCGTCCTCGGCGTCGTCGGCGTCTGCGCCCTGTACGGGCTCGCCACGGGATTCCTCCGTGGCGCGCTCTCGCTCGCCGGCTTCGCACTCGGTGCGTACCTCGGTGCGCGCGCCGCGCCGGGTCTCCTCGGCGACGCCTCGGCGTACGTCCCCGTCGTCACGCTCGCGGGCGCGCTCGTCGGGGGCGCGCTCATGCGCGGGGTCGCCGAGCTCGTCGCGCGGATCCTGCGAACGAGCATCGGCGTCATCCCGGGCTTCCGGACGCTCGACTCCTTAGCAGGCCTCGTCTTCGGGCTCGCAGCAGGGGTGCTCCTGTGCTGGGCAGTGGGGGCCGTGCTCCTCTACCTCCCGGGCCAGTCGGACCTGCGCCGGTCGGTGCAGCGGTCGACGATCCTGTCTCACCTGAACGACCAGTTCCCGCCCGAGAGGCTGCTCGAGGAGCTCGAGCGGGTCGATCCGCTCGGCGTGTTCCTCGGCCCACCAGCGATCGTGCCTCCTCCCGATGCTTCGCTCCGGGCGGATCCCGACGTCGTCCGCGCGTCGAGGAGCGTCCTTCGCATCACCGGGATCGCGTGCGGCCTCGGCGTGGAGGGATCCGGCTGGGTCGCCGGGCCGGGGCTCGTCGTCACGAACGCGCACGTCGTGGCCGGCGTCTCGCGGCCACGCGTGGATCTCCCCGGCGGCGCCGCGTACGTCTCCACGGTCGTCCACTTCGACGCGGCGAACGACCTCGCGATCCTTCGCGTGCCGGGGCTCGGCGCGCCGCCTCTACAGCTCGCCGATCCGGATCGCTCGACCGCGGTCGCCCTCGTCGGGTACCCGGAGAACGGCCCGCTGCAGCGGACGCCCGGACGACTCGGCGGGACGCGCAAGATCCTGAGCCGCGACGCGTACGGCAAGGGCCCGATCCGGCGTGAGGTCACCACGATTCGCGGCCTCGTGCGCCCCGGCCTCTCGGGCGGGCCCGGGATCGACGCCGAGGGCCGGGTGCGGACGACCGTGTTCGCTCGCCGGGCGGGCGAGCGGGGGGGCTACGGGATCCCCGTCGATCTCGTCCGCGACGCGCTCCGTCAGGTGGCGAAGCGCCCCGTGCAAGCGACGGCGTGCACCCGCTAGCCGCCCTGCGAGGCGACAGCGCCTACGAGAAGAGGTCCAGCGCCGCGTGCGGCTGCCGGAACGGCGGGATGAGGTAGACGCCGGCCGCCTTCTCGCGTGAGGCCTCGAGCAGCTCGCGCGCGATCGCGAGCCCGGTCTCCCCGGCGTCCGCGCCCGCGTCCCGCAGTCGGGCCTGCACGTGCTCCGGGACGACGATCCCGGGCACCTCGTTGTGGAGCCGCGCGGCGAGCTGGAAGCTCCTGACGTAGAAGATCCCGACGAGCAGCGGGATCGGGCACGACCCGCCGAGCCGCTTGAGGAACCGGTCCAGGTAGTCGAGGTCGAAGAGGACCTGGGTCATCGCGAACCTCGCGCCTTCCTCGAGCTTGCGCTCGAAGCGCTCGAGCTCGTAGTCGAGGTCGTCCGCGGCGGGGTTGACCGCGACCCCGAGGAAGAAGGAGGTGGGAGCGTCGATCTCGCGGCCGTTGTAGTCCTCGCCCGCGTTCATCCGCGTGATCATCCGCGCGAGCCCGATCGAGTCGATCTCGTAGACGCCGCGCGCGCCCGGGTAGTCGCCTGCCTCGGGCGGGTCGCCGGTCACCGCGAGCACGTTCCGGATCCCCTCGGCGTGCGCGCCGAGCAGCATCGACTCGAGGCCCGCGATCGAGGAGTCGCGCGGTGTGAGGTGGGGGATCGTCTCGAGGCCGACGACCCGCTCGATCGTCGCCGAGGCCATCAGCCCGCTCATCCGGGCGCGAGCGCGGGGGTTGTCGTTGACGTCGACCACGTCCACGTCGCCCGACTCCTTCAACGCCGTCGCGAGCTCGAGCATCGACTGCGCGTTGCCGCCGCGTGGAGGGTCGATCTCCACGGAGACGACGAACTCGCCCTCCCGGAGCTTGCGCTGGAGCAGGGTCTCCCGGGCCGGCTCGGCCTCGAAGGCCAGGGCCTGGCGCTCCCGCACGACGAGCGGCGCGCTCGGGCTCAGCTCCTCGTCGACCGCGCGGCGGATCGCGGCGATCTCGGTCGGGGTGGTGCCGCAGCAGCCGCCGATGATCCGGGCGCCGAGCGTGCGGGCGTGCGCGGCGAACTCGGCGAAGTACTCCGGGGTCGCGTGGGGGAACACGACGCGGTCGCCGGCGAGGCTCGCGAGCCCGACGTTCGGCAGGGCGGCGAGAGGCTTGCCTCCCCGGCCCATCTTCTCGATCGCGCGGAGCGCCGCCTGGAGGCCGACGCCGTGGTTCGCGCCGATCGCGGACACGTCCAGCTCGTTCAGGGCGAGAGCCGCCTCCTCGGCGGAGACGCCGCCGAGCGTCTGCGCGTCCTCGTCGAAGGTGAGGAGGGCGACGATCGGGAGGCCGGAGACGCTCCTGACCGCTCCGAGCGCCGTGAGCAGCTCGTCGAGCTCGTAGAACGTCTCGACCATGAAGAGGTCGACGCCGCGCCCCTCCAGGATCTCCGCCTGTTCGGCGAAGATCGCCTCCCGCTCCTTCGCCGGCCCGCCGAGCGGGCCGATCGAGCCGGCGACGAACACCTCGCGTCCGGAGATCTCGCGTGCGTCGCGGGCGATCTTCACGGCAGCCTCGTTGATCGCGGCGACGTCGTCCTCGAGGTAGTGCTCCGCGAGCTTTCGGCGGTTGGCGCCGAAGGTGTTCGTCTCGATGAGGTCGGCCCCCGCGCGAATGAAGCCGAGGTGGATCGAGAGCACGCTCTCGGGAGCGCGGATGTTCGCCTCCTCGGGGCAGCGGAGCCGTCCGACCGCGGCGGAGACGAGCGCGCCCATGCCCCCGTCGCCGACGATCGGCGGGCCCGACGCGAGGCGCTCGAGGAATCGGCTCACCCCGGCATTCCAGCACTTTCCGCGGCGGGCGCTGCGTCGTACGCTCCCGGTTCGTGGCTGCGGAGCTTCCGACCGGGACCGTCACCTTTCTCTTCACCGACGTCGAGGGCTCGACGAGCCTCCTCGACGAGCTCGGGGCGGAGCGCTATGCGCAGGCGCTCGAGGAGCACCGGGAGATCGTCCGCGCCGCGCTGGGCGAGCACGACGGAGTCGAGGTGGACACGCAGGGCGACGCGTTCTTCTGCGCGTTCGGCTCGGCGCGTGCGGCCGTCTCCTGCGCGGGCGACATCCAGGAGCGGCTCGCGCCTGGGCGGATCAGGGTGCGCATGGGCGTCCACACGGGCGAGGCGCTCGTTGCGGACGGGCACTACGTCGGGATGGACGTCCATCGGGCCGCGCGCATCGGCGCGTGCGGGCACGGAGGGCAGATCGTCCTCTCTCCGTCGACCGTCGCGCTCCTGGAGCCCGAGGTCTTCTCGCTCGCCGATCTCGGCGAGCACCGGCTGAAGGATCTCTCCGCACCGGTTCGTCTTCACCAGCTGGGCCTTGGCGAGTTCCCGCCACTGAAGACGCTCTTTCGCACGAACCTCCCCGTGCCGGCGACGCCGTTCCTCGGGCGCGAGCGCGAGCTGCACGAGCTCGTCGAGCGCGCGCAGGAGCCGGGCGTACGGCTTCTGACGCTGACGGGCCCGGGTG
>JBFFGH010000166.1:0-3817 GCA_041557575.1 Gaiellaceae bacterium | reverse complement strand
GAAGCGCGGTGGTGGTTCGGCCCGTCACCGGAGCTTCCCCCGCTGGCCGAGATGCCTGCCTTCTACCGGATCTTCCACCGATCTAGGTGGACCGAACGGGGCTCAACGGCAAAGGAGCGAGCCGTGAGGTACCGCGCCGGGTGATCCAACTTCGAAGCCCGTGCGGTCGTGTAACCCACGGCTCGGTCGGTTCGACTCCGGCGCCGCTCCGTCGGATCGGGGCGCGACCTTCGAGCGGAGCGCCGCCGACGAGCTCGCCTCACGCCGGCTCAGAGCAGCGCAGGCTCGTCCGCGCTGACGGGCGCGAGCTCCTTTTGCGGCCGGCGGCCGCTCCAGGCGTCGAGCGCCGCGTTCACGTCGAGCCTCCCGGCGGCGTCGAGCGCGCGGCGCGCGTGCCTCTCGGTGCTGCGCCCGAACGCGCCCCGTACCGCCCAGCGACGTGCGAGAAGAGGGAGTCTCAGACGGGCGCCAGCCAGGTCGGGCGCACCCCTCGGCTCGAGGTAGAGCTCGACCGCGAGCCTCTTCACGAGCGCAGGATCGGCGGGCAGCCCGGAGGCCTGCTCCAGGCGATGGGCAAGGAGCGCCGCGAGTACCTGCACCTCCCGCACGCCGGTTCGGACGACGAGGCCGATCGACACCGACGTGGAGACGACGAGGACCCAGGGGACGCGCGCGAAGCGCATCCCCCTGGCGAACGTGCGCACGACCGGGACCGCGAGCACGACGACGCGCTGGATGTTGTCGGCGAGCGCCTCGTCGTCCTCGGGCCGCGTCAGGAGGCTCTTCCCCTCGGCGGCCGACCGCACGCGCTCGCCGGTGAGCAGGACGCGGTCGACGGCGGAGTCGACCAGGGCCCCGACGGCGTCGGCGAGCGCGTCGACCTGCCGCTGCGCAGCCCGCGCCGAACGCGTCGTGACCCCGGGGTCCACCGGCCCAGTCTAGGGCCGGAGCTCGAGGCGGATCACGCGCTCCACTCCTTCCACCTCGCCCGTCTCGACGAATCCGTACCGGAGGTAGAAGTCGCGCGGGCCGGCGTCTCCGGGGACGTAGCTCGTGAGGAGCTCGGCCGCGCCCGGCAAGCCGCGCACGCGCTCGACGACGAGGTCGAGCGTCCGTCTGCCGTAGCCCTTTCCCTGGTGCCCGGCGTCCACCATGAGGCGCCAGAGGAAGTACTCGGACTTCTCGGCGTCCTCGAAGAGCATCACGAAGCCGACCGGGTCGTCGTCCGCGTAGACGGCGCGGAACCACGCCTTCGGCTCGAAGTGCGCCTGCGCGATCGAGATCGCGTTCGGCGCGACGAACCCGCGCTGCTCCGGGGCGACCTCGAGGGCGCAGATCGCACGCACGCTCTCGCCCGTGATCTCGCGCAGCGTGACCTCGGCTCGGCTCATCCGACCTCGAATACTCTCACCACATGATCACCTCGATCGCGATCACGCCCGAGGAGCACCGCGCACGCTGCGACACGCTCCTCCGAGACGCACAGGCCGACGGCCTCTCGGGGGTGGTGCTCTTCGACCCCTCCTACGTCCTCTACTACTCGGGGTTCGCCTTCGTCCCGACCGAGCGGCCGATCGCGCTCGTCGTCGGCCCCGACGGCACGCGGGCGCTCGTCGTCCCGCGGCTCGAGCTCGAGCACGCGGAGTCCAAGGCCGCGCTCGACCGGGTCGAGCACTACCTCGAGTACCCCGGGGACCCGAGAGCGGAGACCGCGCTCGCGCAGGTGCTCGGCGACCTCGGCCTGACGGGGACGATCGGCGCAGACCAGGACGGCTACCCCTGGATCCTCGGCTACCGCGGGCCGACGCTCTCCGACCTCTCTGGAGCGAAGGTCACGCGCGTCGCCGAGCGGATCGAGGGGCAGATGGCGGTCAAGTCCCCCGCCGAGATCGCCCTCATCCGCGAGAGCGTCCGCTGGGGGAACCTCGCCCATCGCCTGCTGCAGCGCTACACGCGCGTCGGGGCGACGGAGACCGAGGTCTCGCAACGGGCGAGCGACGAGGCGACCTTCGCGATGCTCGACGCGATCGGCGAGATCTACGAGGCGCAGAGCGCCTTCTCGCACGGCGCGGAGGCCGGGTACCGCGGCCAGATCGGGCGGAACGCGGCCATTCCGCACGCGCTCGCGGGCAACATCGTGTTCCAGCCGGGAGACGTCCTCGTGACCGGGGCGAGCGCTCCCGTGTGGGGGTACCTCTCCGAGCTCGAGCGCACGATGTTCGTCGGCGAGCCCTCGGCCGAGCAGCGGCGGATGTTCGAGCACATGGTCGCGCTCCAGGAGATCGCGTTCGCGGCGATCCGCCCCGGTCGTCCGTGCTCCGAGGTCGACGACGCCGTCCGCGCCTACTTCGAGGAGCACGGCCTCTGGCCGCAGTGGCGCCACCACACCGGGCACGCGATCGGGCTCCGCTACCACGAGGGCCCGTTCCTCGACTCGGGCGACCCGACGGTGATCCGACCCGGGATGGTGTTCACCGTCGAGCCCGGCCTGTACGCGCCGGAGCTCGGCGGCTTCCGCCATTCGGACACGGTGCTCGTCACCGACACCGGGACCGAGATCCTCACGTACTACCCGCGCGAGCTCGAGAGCCTCGTCGTGCCGGTCTGAGAATCCCCGCACGGGGGATCGGGGTCACCACGGATGCGAGGCGCCGTGGACTCCGCAAGCCTGGAGGCGTGATCACGGCGCTCGTCGGCACCCCGACCAGGACGAACCTCTTGCTCGCGTACACGTGGCTCGAGCTCGGCGTCGACGCGCGCGTCCTGAGCCCCGAGGAGACGTGCCAGGAGCTGGGGGGCGGCGACGTCGCGCTCTTCCGCCTCGACGTCCTTCCCGGGCTGGACGGCATGGAGCCGGGCCTCGAGCACGCCGAGCACCTGATCGACAGGGGCGTGCGCGTCCTCAACCGCCCGGACGCCCTGCTCGCCACACACGACAAGCTCGCCACCGCCCGGATCCTCGAGGCCGCCGGGATCCCGCATCCGCGGACGACACACGTCGAGCCGGGCATGCCCCTCCCCGAGTCACGCTTCCCTGCCGTGGTCAAGCCGCGCTTCGGGAGCTGGGGTCAGGACGTCTACCTGTGCCGGACGAGCGACGACCTGCCCGCGATCCTCGACGCCGTCTCGCGACGGCCCTGGTGGTCGCTCCACGGAGCATTGCTCCAGGAGCTCGTGGGCGCGGAGCGCAGGGACGTGAGGGTCGTTGTGGCGGGTGACCGCATCGTCGCGGGAGCCCAGAGGATCGCGGCGGAGGGCGAGTGGCGGACGAACGTGACGCTCGGGGGCAGCGTGACGAGGGCCGAGGTCCCGGAGGACGCCGAGGAGCTCGCGCTGGCGGCGGCGCGCACGATCGGCATCGACTTCGCAGGCGTCGACCTCCTCCCGCTCGGCGGAGGCTGGATCGTGCTCGAGCTCAACGGCGCGGTGGACTTCGACCGCCGCTACGCGCTGCACGGGGAGGATCCTTTCGCCGCCACCCTGGAGAGCCTCGGGATCACCGAGCTCGCAAGAGACGACAAGCCAAGTGTCGAGGAGATGGCCAGAACGGAGGAAGCGATGGAGAAGACGGTTCAGGGAAAGCCGGTCCGGGCAGGCGACGAGATCGTCATCACCGGGCACTCGGTGGGGGACGCCCCACGCACGGCGGAGATCCTCGAGGTTCTCGGCGAGCCCGGGCACGAGCGGTTCCGCGTCCGCTGGGAGGACGGCCACGAGTCGATCTTCTTCCCGGCCGAGGATGCGACGATCCGACGGCCGAGGGCGCGCAAGGCCGCAAAGGCCTGAGCTCGGCCCCGAATACACCGGCGGCCCCTCT
>JBFFGH010000165.1:0-3881 GCA_041557575.1 Gaiellaceae bacterium | reverse complement strand
TCATCCGCTCCTCTCAAAAAGAATGGGCGCGGCGCGCCCATTTCGTCCAGCCTGTGAAATGTGGTGCAAAGCAGGATAGCAGCGCCCTCCGCGCTCAGCCTCGGAGCGAGGAGCGACGTGAGCGCAGGTGCGTCCTCCGGACGGCCGGAGAGCGCTACTTCCGGACTCGAAGCACGAGCTTCTTGCGCGCCGTGGCGCCGAGCGCGTCCCGTGCCTCGAACACGACGCGGAAGGTTCCCGCCCGGCGGGGAGTTCCCACGAGCCGGCCGACCCTCGATGCGAGCCGGACACCTCGCGGGAGCTTGCCGCTGCGCACCTTCCACCTGAGGGGCTGGACTCCGCCGACCGTCGCGAGCTTCGCCCGGTATGCGCGTGCGAGCTTGCCCGGCTTCAAGCGGCGCGTCTTGACCGCGAGCCTCGAGGCGACCCCCAGCGTCGCATTCGTCGTCCCCACACGTCCCTCGCCGTCCGTGGCGGCAACCGCGAAGGCGAAGCTCCCCGCAGCCCTGGGCGTCCCGGCGATCGTGCCGGTGGTCGGATCGAGCACGACACCGTCGGGCAGCGCGCCGGAAGCGAGCGACCATGTGTACGAGCCCGTCCCCCCCGTGGCGGAAACCCGGTTCGTGAACCGAACCCCGACCTCGGCGCTCGGGCGTCGAGTCGGGGCGAACGGAGAGGTCACGGTCACGGGCTGCCGCACGCCAAGCGTGTACTCCTCGGTGTCGAACGGGCTGCCCCTCTGAGCCCTTACGACGAACTGGAAGCTGCCTTCGGAGGTCGGCGTGCCTGCGAGGAGACCCACGGGCGAGAGCGCGAGACCCGGCGGAAGCCCTCCGGACTGCAAGGACCACGTCGCCTGCACGTCCTCTCCGGTAGGCGGATTAAGGGTCACGACCTGCTTCGCCGTGAACGTCAGCGAGTAGGGCTCGCCGACCGTGGCAGCTCCAAGCATTGCGTCATTGATCGCGAGCCCCGGATCCACCGGGATGCTGAACTCGCGCTCCGACCGATCCTCGCGCTGGCACCAGGAAGGCCCGCCCTGCGCCTCGGTGAGGTCGTGATTCCAGACCCAGAAGCGCGCCAGGCCGGCGCTCGTGGGGACGCCGGAGATGACACCTTCCCGCGTCATGGAGAGCCCCGCCGGAAGCGCACTGTTCACGATCTCGAACCAGTCGTACGGCTCGCAGCCCGAGCCTTCCTCGGACTCGAGCTCGACCTCGTACTCCACGCCGACGTATCCGGTCGGGCACTGAAGGAGGAGCTCCTCGCCCGGCGTCTCCCGGCACGGGCCTCCGTCGACGTCGAAGTCCGCCGCAGAGACCCCTGTGGCGACGATCGCGACGAACGCACCGGCAACGACGAGGGCGAGCCGGAAACGGCTCCCGTGTTGGCTCGAGAGGAGGCGCACGTGAGCTGGACACCCTAACACGCGCTCCGAAGCACCTGGTTCGCTCGCATCCGAGCAGCCCCACGAAGAAGCGCCGCGCGTCCAGCTCGGCTCGTTCGTCGAGCGCTCGCCCTCCGCAGGTCGCGCGCTCATCGTGGCATCTTCGGGACATGGCTCACTCCGTCGAGCCGCCGACCGCGGCGTGCGACAGGTGCGGCGCGTGAGAAGACGCGGCGACATCGTCGCGATCGCCCTGATCTGGCTGTGCGTTCTCGTGGGTGCATTTCTCGCTGCTCCGTCTGCCGACGACGACGCCGGGGTAGGGCAAGTGGCCGGCGTCGTCGGCTTTGCCCTCACGGGCCTCTACCTCTACGTCCGCGGACTTCGACACAGGGGAAGGCTGGTACGGATGCCCGCCCATCCGGGATCGACCAGTGCGAGCTGGCTCAAGGTCGTCCTCGTCATACTCCTGTGGCTTGCGGGAAGCGTGATAGCGCTGCTCGCCGGCATGCACGACAGTCTCGCCCTGCTCCTCGGCGGGCTCCTCCCGCTCTCAGTCTTCCTCGTGCGCCGCTTCCGGCGAGCTGCTCGAAGGAGTTTGCGAGCGGTCAGGGATCGACGTCGAGGATGATCGTCACAGGGCCGTCGTTCACGAGCGCGACCTGCATCCGCGCGCCGAAGACGCCGCGCGCGACGCGCACGCCCTCGCTCTCGAGTGCCTCGCAGAACGCTTCGTAGAGCGGCTCGGCGTCCTCGGGTCGCGCCGCGTCGGTGAAGCTCGGCCGATTGCCCTTCGTCGTGTCGGCGATCAGCGTGAACTGGCTCACGACCAGGGCATCCCCTGCCACGTCGAGGAGCGAGCGGTCGAAGCGCCCGTCCTCGTTCTCGAAGATCCTCAGGCGAGCGACCTTCCCGGCGAGCCGGGCCGTTGTCGCGGCTGTATCCCCGCCCGCGACTCCCAGCAGCACGACGATGCCGCGCGCGCACGACGAGACGACGCGCCCGTCCACGCTCACGGACGCCTCGCGGACTCGCTGGACGACCGCGCGCACGTGCCGATTCTGGCGATCGTAAAGCTCCAACGCGAATCGGCCGATACCACCGAACGTGGAAGCAGCACCACATCCCTGGCCGGCTCTCGGCGTCCTTCTCATGCGAGACGGCCTCGTCGAGAAGGAGGAGCTCGAGGAGATCCTCTCCGAGCAGCGCGATGTTCGCCAGCGCCGGATCTCCGGACACCGGTTGGGCGAGATCCTGGTCGAGCGCGGAAGAGTGACTCCGACGCAGGTCGCGAAGCTCATCGCCGAGCAGTACGAGCTTCCGTTCGTCGACTTCGACATCGCCGACATCGACGTCCGAGTCGCCACGATCATGAGCGAGGACGACGCGAGGCGGTTCTCGGCAGTTCCGATCAACCGCGCGGGGGACGGAACCATCCTCCTCGCGATCGCCGATCCGTCGACCGTGATCTTCTCCGACGAGATTCGCAAGCTGCTCGGGACTGTTCCCCGCTTCGTCGTGGTGGGCCCGGACGCGATCGAGCGGGCTCTCGCACATGTCTCGAGCTTGCCCGGCTCGTCCGCCTCGGTCGTGCCGACGCCTACCCGGGCAGTTGACGATCTGATCATCATCCCCTCGGACGAGGGCGCGAGCGACCAGGCTGATTCGACCAGGGCGCTCGCTCCAGTCCCTTCGCACCAGTGGCCTCCCCTCGGCGCCCTCCTGCTCCGCGACCGGCTCGTCACGGATCAGGACCTCGAGACCGCGCTCGCGCAGCAGCGTCTTGCTCCAAGCCTTCGCCTCGGCGAGATCCTGATCGGCAAGGGCCTCGTGACGAGGGCTACGATCGCGAGGCTCATCGCCGAGCAGTACGAGCTCCCGTTCCACGACATCGACCCGCTCGACGTCGATCCGGAGGTGGCACGGCTCCTCCCGGAGGGTGTCGCGTGGCGACTCGGTGCGGTTCCGATCGCGCGCCACGACAACGGATCGCTGGACGTCGCGATCGCCGACCCGACGAGTGCCGTGTACTCGGACGAGCTCCACCGGACGCTCGCCGCACCCTTGACGCTGGTCGTCGCCGCGCCCGACGAGATCGAGAGCCTCCTCGAGCACGTCCACCGGCGAGAGAGCGAGCCCACGGTCGCTCACGTGGAGCCGACGACCGATCCCGAGCCGGTTCTCGCCGAGACCACCGACGGTGGAGAGCCCGAGCCCGGTGAGCCTTTCCACCTCGTCGTCGATGCGGACGTCGCAGCTCCCGTCGACGAGCAGGACGTCGTCGAGCTTCTCTGGCCCCAGATGCCCACGATCGGCGACGCGCCGGACGAGCCCGCCATCGACGAGCCCGCCCTCGACGAGCCCGGGCAGCCGCTCGTCGCACCTGCCGAGGATCATCCGCCCGAGGCTGCCGTCCCCGATGCTCTCGAGACGCAGGTGACGGAGCCGTCCGAGTTCTCGTGGCCGGCGCCCGTCTGGGACCCGGAGCTCGAGG
>JBFFGH010000164.1:0-3968 GCA_041557575.1 Gaiellaceae bacterium | reverse complement strand
GCCTCCGGGTCCGGGTCGTACACCGCGTCGATGTCGAAGCGGTCCTTCGGGATCTCGCGCAGGGTGTCACGGCCCTGCGCCAGCACACGCCACAGCCCCTCGAGCGACTCGGCCTCACACCGGTGCTCCTGACCGGGGACGACCGCGAGACGGCGGAGCGCGTGGCGGCGGAGGTCGGAATCGACCGTGTCCTCGCCGAGGTCTACCCGGAGGACAAGATCGCAGAGGTGCGCCGGCTGCAGGAGGCGCGCGAGGTCGTCGCCATGGTCGGCGACGGCATCAACGACGCGCCCGCGCTCGCGCAGGCGGACCTCGGGCTCGCGATCGGCACCGGGACCGACGTGGCGATCGAGGCCTCGGACATCACGCTCGTCTCGGGCGACCTGCGCGCGGCGGGAGATGCGATCGCGCTCTCCCGGCGCACGCTCACCACCATCAAGGGGAACCTGTTCTGGGCCTTCGCGTACAACGTCGCGGCGATCCCGCTCGCGGTGGCAGGCCTGCTGAACCCGATGATCGCCGCTGCGGCGATGGCGTTCTCGAGCGTGTTCGTCGTGACGAACTCGCTCCGGCTCCGGCGATTCCACTCCCCTCGCGAAGGGAGGACGACATGACCGAGGTCGAGCACCACGTCCACGGCTACACCGGGGAGAAGGACGCGCTCGTCAAGCGGCTGCACCGTATCGAGGGACAGGTACGCGGGATCGAGCGGATGATCGAGGAGGACCGCTACTGCATCGACGTCCTCACCCAGATCGCGGCCGCCAACACGGCGCTCGAGTCCCTCGCCTTCCAGATTCTCGACGACCACGTGAACCACTGCGTCGCGGGAGCGCTGGCGTCGGGCGATGCCGAGGAGGCAGCGGTAAAGAGCAAGGAGCTGCTGGACGCCGTTCATCGCTTCGCCCGCGTTCGGTGACGATCCCACGCCTTCGGGTCGCTGCGCGTTGACCTCGCGGTGAAGAGCCGCGCCCATCTCTCGCTGCTCGCAGTCGTCGTCGTCTGGGCCGGCTCCTTCTCGGTGATCAAGGCCCTCCTGGACGACGGCGTCGAGGCGTTCGACATCGCGATCGCCCGCTACGCGATCGCCGCTCCCGGATTCGCGTTCGTCCTCTGGCGGGCGGGAGGGCTGCCGGGCCTGACTCGTCGTGACGCGACGCGAATCGGCCTTGCGGGCCTGCTCATCGTCGTCGGCTACCACGTCTCCCTCAACGTGGGCGAGCGCTACACGACGTCCGGTATCGCCGCCCTCGTCGTCGCGCTGGCGCCGGGCATGACGCTCGCTCTCGCGGTTCTCGTCGGCCTCGACCGGATGACGACCCGGCGCGTCGTCGGCCTCGCGGTCGCGCTCGCGGGCGTCGCCGTCGTCGTCACGCTCGGGGAGGGCGGGACGCTCTCGATCGAGAGCGTCAAGGGGCCGCTCATCGTCGTCGGCGCACCGCTCTCGTTCGCCCTCTACAACGTCCTCCTGAAGCCGCTCCTCGCGCGCTACGGCCTCCTCGCCCTGACCGCGGCGACGAGCCTCGTCGGGATGCTCGGCCTCCTTCCGTTCGTCCGCGCCTCGACCGGGGACCTCGTCTCCGGCGTCTCGGCGAGGGAAGCCGTGCTCCTTCTCTACCTCGGAGTCCTGGCGACCCTGTTCGCGTACATCGCGTGGAACGTCGGGCTCCGGGCGCTCGGCCCCACGAGCGCGGTGGCGTACGCGTACGCGATCTCGCCGCTCGCGGTCCTCATCGGAGCGGTCTGGCTCGGTGAGCCGGTGACCGCCTGGCTCGCGCTCGGGGGCGTGCTCGTCGTCGGAGGGATTGCCGCGGCGCAGGGCGCCTCGCTCCCGTCGCCGGCCAGAGTGCTCGGGTGGTGGCGGAGCGCCTTCTCGCGCGGCCCCGGCTGACGCGATCCGTCTCGCTCAGGCCGCCGCGAGGAAGAACCGGAGCTCCTCCTCGACGAGCTCGGCCCAGCGCTCGGCGCGCGGGAGCGTGAGGAGCCCGCCGGACGGCCTCCGGAGGGCCATGCCGTGGAGACCTCCCCGAATGAGCACGTACCGGCCCTCGGCTCCGCCGTCGCGGGCCCGCTCGAACCCCTTGCGCGAGTGGCGGGCCGACACACCCGGGATGCCGGGAAGCCAGCGGTCGAGCGCGCCGTGGAAGACTGAGAGCCGCTTTCCGTGCAGCCCCGAGAGACTCAGCTCGTCGGGGATCCAGGGCGCGAGCCCGACCACGCCCTCGACGCTCGCCTCGTCCGAGACGCCGATCGAGACCGCCCCGCCCATGGAGAAGCCGAGGAGCAGGGTCCGCGGGGAGGACACCTCCTGCACGGCGGCGCGTGCGTCCTCGAAGCAGGAGTCCAGCCGCTTCCACGACCTCACGCGGTAGCGCACCTCGGCGAAGCCGAGCTCGGGGAGCCTCGGTGCCAGGCGCCGGACGAGCCACTCGACCGAGGCGCTCCACGTGCCCTCGACCTCGCGCGCCTGGCCGCCGTTGACGCACACGACCGTGCACCCGTCGGTCGGACCGGTGACCCTGAGCTCTGCGCCGCTCGAGAGCTTCACGCCGGAGCTTCGCCCGTCACCGAGGGAAGCCAGGAGGCGATCTCCCGTAGGAACGCCGGGTCGATCGAGTGCCCGAGGTGCGGTGACTCCGCGTAGGCAGGGCTCGCTCCGGCTGACTCGAGGAGGTCGCGCGCGCGGCGGCCCCACTCGACCGAGATCACGGGGTCGAGCGCGCCGTGCCCGATCGCGATGGGCGGCAGCGGAGGGGTCAGATCGAGCTCGAAGCCGGGAACGGTCGGCACGAAGCCGCTCAGCGCGATCATCGCCGCCGGCCGCGGCCGTCCCGCACCGAGGCCGAGCGCGAAGGTCATCACGGCGCCCTGGGAGAACCCCCCGAGCACCGTGCGCTCGGGCGGGACACCGGCCTCCGCCGCGAGTGAGTCGAGCCACGCGCTCGCCCGCTCGAACGTCTCCGTGAAGGTCGTGGGATCGGGGAAGCCGATCTCGTGCACGACGTACCAGTGAGCACCTCCCGGCGGCAGGTGGAGAGGCCCGCGCGGCGTGACGCCGAGCAGCCGTCGCCCGGGATCGAGGTGGTCGAGGAGCGGGACGAGGTCGTACTCGTCGGCGCCCCGGCCGTGGAAGAGCACGAGCAGCCCCTCGGGCTCGCCGGCGGCCGGCCGTCTCACGTGGATCAGCCCCTCGGACGTCACGGTCACGCTGCGCGGATCTGCTCGAGGGCGCGGCCGGTGGCGTCCACGAACGCGTCGACCTCGGCGCTCGTCATCGGGGTCGACAGGCAACCCATCCCGCGCGGCGTGAAGAGGATGCCGAGGCCGAGCAGGGCGAGGTGCAGCTCTCGGAGGAGGGCCGTGTCGGCCGCCCTCGCGTCCGCCGGGCTGCGCACGGGCTGCCCGGTGACGTGGATGTTGAAGAGCGAGGCGGCCTGGTTCACGCGAGCCGTGAGGCCCACGTCCGCGAAGAGGCCTTCGAGCCCTTCGCGCAGCTCGGTGGCGAGCGACTCGAGCCCGTCGAGAGCCTCGGGCGTCAGCTCCGCGAGGGTCGCGAGGCCGGCGGCCATCGAGAGCGGGTTCGCGTTGAACGTGCCTCCGTGCGTGAGGAACGGCTCGCGGCGGGGATCGAAGAGCTCCATCACGTCTCCGCGCCCGCCGAAGGCCCCGACCGGGAGGCCGCCGCCGATGATCTTCCCGAGGCTCGTCAGGTCCGGGGTCACCCCGTACCGTCCCTGTGCGCCGTGGTAGCCGATGCGGAAGGCGATGACCTCGTCGAAGACGAGCAGCGCGCCCGCGTCCGCGGTGAGCTCTCGGAGGAACGCGAGGAAGCTCTGATCGGCGGGAATCACCCCCGCCGCGCCCATGACGGGCTCGACGATCACCGCCGCGAGGTCCCCGAGGCGAGGCTCGAGCCTCGCTCGCGTCTCATCGGCGTCGTTGAACGGCAGCACGACGAGCGTCTCGGC
>JBFFGH010000163.1:0-4012 GCA_041557575.1 Gaiellaceae bacterium | reverse complement strand
GGCGCCGGCCGGGCCGGCGCCTCTCGTTCGTTCGTCGGTCAGGAGAGGAGAGCTGGCCTCCTCCACCCGATCAGCCCTTCGCGCTGCCGATGATGCCCCTGACGAGGTAGTCCATCCCGTACAGCGTCTTCTTCCCGCAGCAGATGCCGGGCTTCTTGCCCTTCGGGATCCGGAGCTTCCCCTTCTGGTCGTAGATCGGGCCCGTGAACTCGTAGAACGTGCCCTTGATGAGGGCCTTGCGCTTCGCGGCGATGATCTTCTTCGTCTTCGCCGACACCTTCGGCCCGAACGGGGCGATGTCCGTGAACCGGTCCTTGATCGTCCCGTAGTAGAAGCCGGACTTCCAGGTGCCCTTGATCGCCGCTCTGACCCGCGGGACGTAGTAGACGCCCCAGTTGTAGATGGCCGCGGTCAGCCACTGCTTCGGGGCGAAGTTGCGGGCGTCCGAGTCGTAGCCGACCCACGGGATCCCCTTCGACTCCGCGTACTGCCCGGCAGACGGGCTGTCCACGTTCTGGCCGAGGACGTCCGCGCCTGCGGCCACGAGGCTCTCGGCTGCCTGTCGCTCCTTCTTCGGGTCGAACCAGGAGTTCGTCCAGACGAGCCGCACCTTGGCCTTCGGGTTCACGAGCTGCGCGCCGAGCGCGAACGCGTTGGCGTGCCGGATGACCTCCGGGATGGCGAAGGGGACGATGTACCCGATCAGGTTCTTCTTCGTCGCCGCACCGGCCGCGATGCCGGAGAGGTAGATGGAGTCCTCACCCGCGCCGAAGTACTCGGCCATGTTCTTGGACGTCGCTATCCTGGTTGCCATCTCGAAGTACACGTCCGGGTGCTTCTTCGCGGCAGCCACCATCGCCTTCTGGAAGCCGAACGACGTCGCGAAGATCATCTTGTTGCCGTCGCGGATCAGGCTCTCGATCACCTGCGCGACCTGCGGGCCCTCGGGGACTTTCTCCTTGTAGGTCGTCTCGACCTTCTTTCCCAGCGCCTTCTGCACCGCGAGACGGCCCTTGTCGTGTGACTGTGACCAGCCGCCGTCGTTGTGCGGTCCGACGTAGATCCACGCCACCTTGAACGGCGCCTGCCGGGAGCTCGCCGACACACTCGCCGTCAGCGTGAGCGCCACCACAGCGAGCACCGCCACGAGCCCGAGCACTGCCTTCCGTCTGCTCATCGGGTCCTCCGATTCCGTGACACGACCTGCCGGGCCGACTATAGGACAGCGCGCACCGCCGTGTGCACGTCCCGACGTGTGACGTCGCCGGCCGTATTACGCTTCGCCCGTGGAGGCGCTCCAGCGTCGGCTCGCCGTGGCTCGCGGGGACGAGCCGGCCGACCTCGTCGTACGAGGCGGGCGCGTTCTCTCCGTCTTCACGAAGGAGTGGCTCGAGACCGACGTCGCGATCGTCGACGGCATCGTCGCCGGGCTCGGCGAGTACGAAGGGCGCGAGACGCTCGACGCGAGCGGTCGCTACGTCGTGCCGGGGCTCATCGACGCGCACATGCACCTCGAGTCGGTGAAGCTGATGGTGGACGAGTTCGCACGGCTCGTCCTGCCGCTCGGGACGACCGCCGTCGTCGCCGACCCGCACGAGATCGCGAACGTCCTCGGGGTGGACGGCGTGCACTGGCTGCTCGACGCGACCGCCGGCCTCCAGCTCGACGTCTACTTCATGGCGCCTTCGTGCGTGCCGGCGTCGCCGTTCGAGTCTCCGCGCCGCCCCCTCATCCCCGGCGACCTCGAGTCGCTCATGCGCCGTACGCGCATCCTCGGCCTCGCGGAGATGATGAACGTCCCGGGCGTCGTCTCGGGCTCGCCGGACGAGCTCGAGAAGCTCGGTCTCGAGGGCGCCGGGCACGTCGACGGTCACGCCCCCGGGCTCCTCGGCAAGGACCTCCAGGCCTACGCGGCGGCCGGCATCGAGTCCGACCACGAGGCGCTGACCCTCGAGGAGGGGCGAGAGCGCATCCGTGCCGGGATGTGGCTCCTCGTCCGGGAGGCGTCGATGGCGCGGAACCTCAGGGCGCTCCTCCCGCTCGTCCAGGAGTACGGGCCGGACCGGATCGCCTTCTGCACGGACGACCGCGATCCCGAGGACATCGCCGACTCGGGGCACGTGAACGGGATGGTGCGCGAGGCGGTGGCCTTCGGCATCGCGCCGGAGGACGCGCTGGTCATGGCCTCGCACCACCCCGCGCTGTGCCACGGCCTTCGCGACCACGGCGCGATCGCCCCCGGATACCTGGCGGACATCCTCGTCCTCCCCGACCTCGTGAGCTTCCAGCCCGACGCCGTGCTCAAGCGCGGCCGCCCCGTCGAGGACGTCCCCCAGATCCCCATCCCCGACTGGGTGCGCCACACGGTGCGGATCGGCCGCCTCGAGGAGGACGACCTCGGGATCGCCTGGAGCGGAGGCAAGGCACGCGCGATCGGCCTGATCGAGGACCAGGTGGTGACGAGCTCGGTCACATGCGAGCCCGCCGTCGAAGGCGGGGCGGCCGTGGCGAGCGCCGCGCTCGACCTCGCGAAGATCGCCGTCGTGGAACGCCACCTCGCGACCGGGCGCGTCGGGCTCGGGTTCGTCTCGGGTTCAGGGCTCGAGCGCGGCGCCCTCGCGTCGAGCGTGGCTCACGACGCCCACAACGTCGTCGTCGTCGGCATGAGCGATGCCGACATGGTCTTCGCAGTCGAGCACCTCGCGGAGATCGGCGGTGGCATCGTCGCGGTAGAAGATGGGCGTGTCCTCGCCGAGTGCCCGCTCCCGATCGCGGGCCTCCTCTCCGACGCCCCGCTCGCGACCGTGATCGAGCAGAGCCGCGCGTGCAACACCGCTGCCCGCGGGCTCGGCTGGAGCGGCGCCACCCCCTTCCTC
This sequence comes from Gaiellaceae bacterium, assembly GCA_041557575.1. Taxonomy (GTDB): domain Bacteria; phylum Actinomycetota; class Thermoleophilia; order Gaiellales; family Gaiellaceae; genus GMQP-bins7. The sequence continues at coordinate 1,136 of JBFFGH010000163.1, read as the reverse complement.
ACGCTCGCCTTCCTCGCACTCTCCGTGATCCCCCACCTGAAGCTCACGGACCGCGGGCTCGTCGACGTCGACCGCTTCGAGCTCGTCTCCCTCGAAGTGTGAGCCGGCTCTACGCCAACGCGTGGGTGCTCACGTGCGACGACGCGGGCACGGAGCACGAGTCCGGCTGGCTGCTCGTCGAGGACGGCATCGTCTCGGCGGTGGGAGACGGGCCCGAGCCGCCCGCGGACGAACGGGTCGACCTCGGAGAGGCGGTCGTCACCCAGGGGCTCGTCAACACGCACCACCACCTGTACCAGACCCTCACGCGCGCTCGCGCCCAGCAGGAGAACCTCTTCGGGTGGCTTCGCGAGCTGTACCCGGTCTGGGCCGGGATCGACGCGGAGGCGGAGTACGCGGCTGCGCGCACCGGGCTGGCCGAGCTCGCCCTCTCCGGGTGCACGACCGTCTTCGACCACCACTACGTGTTCCCGCGAGGCCGAGAGGGGCTGATCGAGGCCGAAGTCCAGGCGGCCCGCGAGCTCGGCCTGCGCATCGTCGCCTCGCGTGGCTCGATGGACCTCGGCGTCTCGGACGGAGGCCTCCCGCCCGACGAGCTCGTCGAGGACATTGACGCGGTGCTCGCGGACACGGAGCGGCTCGTCCGCGAGCTCCACGAGACCGGGCCCGGCGCGCGCGTCCAGATCGCCGTGGCGCCGTGCTCGCCCTTCTCCGTGACGAAGCGCCTCATGACCGAGTCGGCCGGGCTCGCGCGCGCGCACGGCCTCACCCTCCACACGCACCTCGCGGAGACGGTCGAGGAGGACGCCTACTGCCTCGAGCTCTACGGCTGCACCCCCGCGGAGTACCTCGCCGACGTCGGGTGGCTCGGCGGCGACGTCTGGTGTGCGCACTGCGTGCACCTCTCGAACGAGGCCGTCTCCAACTTCGCCGGCTCCGACACCGGGGTCGCGCACTGCCCCACGTCGAACCTCCGGCTCGGCGCCGGAGTCGCACCGGTCCGCGACTACCTGGACGCGGGCATCCGGGTCGGCCTGGGCGTGGAAGTCCTCCTTGGCCGCCTCGATCTGCTGGTCCGTGTAGGGCACGCCGACCAGACGGTGGGTGCCGAGCAGCGCCTCAATGTGTTCGTCCTC
>JBFFGH010000162.1:0-4062 GCA_041557575.1 Gaiellaceae bacterium | reverse complement strand
TATTTCGCGCGCCCCCTCGGACGCGTGAGACCCGACGCGGAGCGCGATCAGCTCACACGAGCCCGGGGCCGCCATCGAGGAAGAGCACGATGGCTTCCAGCCAGAGCACCGCGACAGCCCCGATTCCGACCCCGACGAGGCTTCGACGACGCCGTCGCGGCGGGTTGACCTCGGAGAGCTCCGTGATGCGTCGAACGGCAGCTCTCATGCGCTCCTCGTCTCCCGCTGCCACGAGTCGAAAGGGGCCCGGTTCCCCAAGAGGCTCCCGGACGAGCGGGCAGTCCTCCGCCGGCAGGACGGGATCCACGAGCACGAGCTCCGGGCTCAGCAGCGCTGAGCGCCGATCGGGATCGTGTGCCTCGGATGCTCTCATCGGGTGGGGCGGAAGCGCGCGGCACGTCATCGGCCGGTACAGCTCTTCCTTCCGAGTCATCGTCTCGATCAGGGGGCGGAGGCTCCCTCCAAGGGGGGATGTCGCCCGCTGGTCTGCACGTGCCGTCGACGTGCTCCCCTCCAGGGTCTTCGCACCATCGGCAGACTCGCGTGAGCGAACGCTTACGGGACGCTCATACCGTCGTCGCCGCAGGAAGCCACGCTGTACCTGCGGGGACCACCCTGCGAGGGAGCTCGGGGGATTCGCAGGCGTGGCAGGCCGAGAGAGCCGGCGACGAGGAAGCGACCCACTGACCGCGCCGTCGTCAGCTCCTCGGCTCCCCCACTCGAACGGGACGAGACGGCCGGTCGCCGCTTCCATCGTGCGTCGGGCGTCGCAGGAAGTGACTCGCGGATCGCACCTCCGGCGAGCGGCAAGACCGCTAGAGAGGCCGCGTCCCCACGGGCTCGACGAGCGCCTGGCGTCCGAGCGCGGTCGCTTCGGAGGCGGTCAGACCTCGGCCGTGCTCCTGCGCTCTCACGACGCCCTCCGCCGGGAGCGCGGCCTCGGCCACGTCGACTGCTCGCTGTCGGAACTCCTGCTCGAGAGGCGGGGCGGTGACACCCACCCGCTCGCGGAGCGCCTCGCTCGCGGCCACGAGCTCGATCGCCGTGGACGGGCGTGCCTGCGCGACGATGACCGCGGCTGCCTCGAGGCAGTGGGACACACACGCGATCGTCTCGATCTCGGAGAAGGCGACGAGGCTCTCCTCGAGAGCGAGACGGGCCCTCTCCTCCTCGCCGACCCAGTGCGCGATCAGTCCGACCGCCTGCATGACGTGACCGATCATGTTCCGCTCGCCTGCCGCTCGAACCATCTCTGCCAGCGTCTCGAGGCTCTCGAGAAGCGGCGGGAGGAGCGCGATCTCGTCGTCCTGGACTGCGATCCAGCCGCGGAGCGAGGCGTGCATGAAGGCGCAGTAGCCGGCTCCGAGGAAGTCGCCAAGCTCGTCGGCGATGTGGGCCGCCTCTTCGAGCGAGGCCGATGCGTCGTCGAACCGAAGGCAGAGCGCGTCGTTCGTGGCGGCGTAGGCGAGCGCCCACATCGCGAGGCTGTCGGAACCGAGCAGCCGGGCAGCTCGGAGCGCTTCGTCGAACCTGGCAGCCGCCCGCTCGTGCTCGCCGATGCGGAAGTCGAAGTCCCCGGCGCCGATGAGGAGGCGCACGTACGCCCGGGTCGGCGCCGCCTCGTGCCCGGAGAGCAGCCTGCTCGACCAGTAGGCCCCCTCCGTGAAGTGGGAGTGCACGTACCAGAACCACACGAGCGTCGCGGCCATGGCGAGGGCCGAGGCCCTGTCGTCGCCGCCGACTCCCCGCTCGAGTACCGCCCTGAGGTTCGCGTGGTCTGCCTCCAGCCTCTCCAGGGCCTGGAGCTGGTCACGCGTGCTCAGGCGCCGGGCCTCCCGCTTCGCCCACGCGAGGAACCAGTCGCGATGCCGGGCCTCGACGGAAGACACGTCGCCGACGGCTTCGAGCTGCATCCCCGCGTACTCGCGAATCGTCTCGAGCAGGTCGAAGCGACCGCCTGACGCGCTCGCGCGGAAGACGACGAACGACTTGGCGACGAGAGACGTCAGCAGGTCGATGGCCTCGGTGTCCGTCGGCGTTGAGCCGGCTCCCTCGCACACGGCCTCTGCCGCCTCCAGGGTGAACCCGCCACGGAAGACCGAGAGTCGTCGGAGGAACCCCTGCTCGTCGGGCTGCAACGCGTCATAGCTCGAGCCGATCGCAGCCTCGAGGCTGCGATGTCGGGGAAGGGCAGTCGGCGAACGTGACTGGAGCAGCGCGAACCTGTCATCGAGGCGGGCGAGGAGGTCGCTCGGCGTCAGCACGTTCGCCCGCGCGGCGGCCAGCTCGATCGCCAGCGGGATGCCGTCGAGACGTCGACACACCTCCTCGATCTGGGCAGACCAGGCCCCCGCATCGAGATCGGGCGCGACCGCCGTCGCACGCTCGACGAAGAGCCGGACGGCGTCCTGCCGGTCGTCTTCCCCCTCGACCGCCAGGCCGGAGACGGGCAGAACCTGCTCGCCCGTGACTCCGAGCGACTCCCTGCTCGTCGCGAGCACGGTCAGGCCGGGACATCGCTCGAGGAGGTGCGTCGTCAGCTCTGCGGCACCAGCGATCACGTGCTCGCAGTTGTCGAGCACGAGGAGGTAGCGGCTGTCGCCCACGTGCGCGACGACCAGCTCGTGCGCGGGAATGCTCGCCGAGTCGACGATCGACATCGCCGACGCGACGAACGAGGCCAGGAGCTCGGGGCTCGAGATCGGGCTCAGGTCGACGAACTGGAACCCGTCGAAGCTGCCGGAGGACGCTCGGGCCCCCTCCACCGCCAGCCGGGTCTTGCCGGACCCTCCCGGGCCGAGCAGCGTCACGAGCCCGGGCCGGCCGAGAAACGCCTCGACGGCGTCCAGCTCCTCGACGCGGCCGACGAAGCTGCTGAGCGGAACAGGGAGGCGGCTCGAGGCGATCCGCATCGAGCGAACGGGAGAGAAGTCGCAGTCGAGGCCGTCGATGACCAGCTGGGACAGGCGCTCGGGACGCCCGAGATCCTTCAGCTCGTGGTCGCCCAGGTCCCGTAGCGAGACTCCGGGCGGCAGGTCGTCGGAGATGAGAGCGCTGGTCGTCGCCGACAGAAGGACCTGGCCGCCGTGGGCCGCGGACGCGATCCGTGACGCACGGTGGACGTCGAGGCCCACGTAGTCGTCGCCGCCGCGCACCGCCTCGCCCGTGTGGATGCCCATGCGCACTCGCACCGTGACCTCTTTCGGCCACGCATGCGAGGCGAGGGCGCGCTGGGCCTCGACGGCGGCGGAGACGGCTCGCACCGCACTGCCGAACACGCAGAAGAACCCGTCACCCTCGGTCGAGACGACGAATCCCTCGGCAGCGGCGACGGCGTCCCGCAGGATTCGGTGGTGGTCGTCGAGAAGGGAGCCGATCCCCTCGCCGAGCTCCCGGGTCAGGACCGTCGATCCCTCGATATCGGTGAAGACGAAGGTCGCCGTGCCGACGGGGAGCGCGGCTCCAGACATTGCTCGAGGGTACCGCGCCCTGTCGGTTCACGAGCGCCGGCAGCCCGAGACCCCTCGACGGCTCTCCGGCGGAACCCGCCGGTCCCCGCCGAGGGTGTCAACTGATCGCACCAGGGGGCGTCCCCATGCCCGACTGACGCGCTCGCCGCAGCTCGAAGGCGGCGCCAGGCTATGGGCTCGGCGGAACCTCGAACTCCACAGCAGGAATTCCTATGCGTGAATTCCCTGATGGCACGCGTGGGGACAGGTGATCCGATCCCCAGCGACAGGTGATCCGATCCCCAGCGAAGGGAGGGGATGATCCATGAAGAAGATCGTCCTGGTCCTGGTGGTGTGTGCTCTTGCCTTGGCGATTCCGCTCAGCGCCACCGCAGGCAAGGGCCCGTACAAGAAGGTCACGGGCGACATGTGGTTCACGAACCCTGGTTACGGGTGGGCGAACTTCACGTTCTCGGGCCACGACGTCGGCGGCCCCGCCGATGACAAGGGGACGGCGTACTACGCCGACAGTCTCGGGTACTGGCACGGAAAGGCCACCAGCGTGGTCGTCGGCGCGTCCTGCCACGCGACCATGACCGTCATGGTGATGCAC
>JBFFGH010000161.1:0-4093 GCA_041557575.1 Gaiellaceae bacterium | reverse complement strand
TCGTAGGAGTCCGGCCGCCCCGCGAGGATCGCCTCGGCGGCCAGTCGGCCGGAGACGAACGCTTCGTAGATGCCGTCGCCCGACAGCGGGTCGACGAGGCCCGCCGCGTCGCCGACGAGCAGGACGCGCCCTCGGCCCGCTGCCGTCCCGAGCCGGCGCATCGGGATCCGATGGCCTCGCACGTCCTCGAGCAGGGAGGGGTCGACGCCGTGCGCGCGGGCGAGCCGCTCGAGATGGGCCCTGAGACGGGGGCCTTCTTCGAGGGCGCCGCCGACGCCGAGGTTCGCGTGGTCGCCCTTGGGGAAGACCCAGCCGTACCCGCCGGGGACCGTCCCGAGCTCGACCCACGCGGTCTCGGCATAGAGGCCGGCGTCCAGCTCTCCCCAGGGCACGTTGCCCTCGAGAGCGACGTTCCTGACGATGCCGTCCCCGAGACCGACGGCGCGGGCGACCACCCCGTTCGCGCCGTCCGCGCCGACGAGGTACGGCGCGCTGACGGGAGAGCCGCCGGCGAGCAGGGTGACCCCGTGATCCTCGAGGGCGATCTCCCCCACCCGCACGCCGTCGCGGAACTCGGCACCCGCCCTCGTCGCCTGCTCGACGAGGTGGAGGTCGAGACGCCGGCGCTGCGTCATCCGGATGATCGTCGAGCTGGCCCGGCGCTCGGCCCGTCGTCCGTAGCCGACCCGGACGACGAAGCGGTCGACGTCGTGCTCGACGATCGGGCCGACGTCGCACGGCTGGTTGCGAAGCGCTCTGCCCGTGAGCCCGCCTCCGCAGGCCTTGTCCCGCGGGAAGCGCGCCCGGTCGAGGAGGAGCACGTCGGCACCCCCGCGCGCGAGGTGGATCGCGGCGGAGGACCCCGCGGGCCCCGCGCCGACGACCAGGGCGTCGAACCGTCGCACGTCGAGATGGTAGGTCGCGTCGCGGAGCGGGGGCTACAATTCCCCGCCGCGCAGGGATTCCCGAGTGGCCAAAGGGGGCGGGCTGTAAACCCGCTGGCTCAGCCTTCGGAGGTTCGAATCCTCCTCCCTGCATCCCACCGCTCGTCCAGCCCGCTCTCCGGCTAGCCTCCGACGAGGTGAGAGCTGCTCGATTCCTCGTCGCTGGCCTCGCGGTCGCACTCCTCCTCTCGTCGGGCGCGGCGGGCGTGGCCGCCGGGGGACAGGCCCGAACGGGCCAGCAGCCCGCGGCGAAGCTGAACGCGAAGAAGAAGAACCGTCTCGTCATCACGACGGCCAGGTACCGGCTCCGCGTGAGCAAGGACACGGGCGCGCTGATCGAGCTGGTCGATCGCAGGACGCACGCCCGGCTGCTCACGAGCCAGCCAGGCTGCTCCTGGGCCGTGACGCTCGCCGACGCGCGGACGTTCGGCGGGTGCTCGTTCGGACGGAAGGCCGAGCGGCGCTTCTCCTGGCGGTGGGCGGCACGCCGGTCGACGCTCACGATGCGCTACGGAGGAGACGTCGACGGACGAGCGGCCGCGACGCTCACGCTCGTCGCGGCACCTGCCCACATCGACCTTCGGCTCCGGATCGAGACCGACTTCGAGCAGCCCGTCGCGGCGGTGCTGTTCCCGGGTGACCTGGCCTCCGACGTCGGCACGGCCGGCGGCGTCTACACGCCGACGTTCCTCCCGGGGCTGAGGCTCCTGCCGAGCTTCTTCGACGCGCCACGGCGAAACGTCGAGCGCTACCCGTCCAGGTGGGCGTTCGCCGACTACATGGCTGCGGACACGGGCGGAAGCCACCTGGCGCTGTACTCCGTGAACCCTTCCCCCTCGCCGGTGGCCCCGGTCGACCTGGGCGTCTTCAGCGATCCGGGCGACTCCTGCGGAGGACGCGCGTTCTGCCTGACGCACGCATTCCAGACCTGGCTCGACCGGGGCGAGACCTGGACGAGCCCCGTCGTCCGCCTCGGCGTCGGGGGCTCCGTCGAGCAGTCCGTCCTCGCCTATCGCGACGCGAACGGCATCGCGGGCTATCCCTCCCTCGAGTCCAAGCTCGGGAGCAAGCTCGACACGCTCGCGCGCGCACCCCTGATCAAGGCGGACCCGTGGAAGGGGCTCCCGTCCTTCGCCGAGTGGGGCCCCTCGCTCGAGCGCCTGCCCTCGCCATCCCTGCTCCACCCGGTGGCCTTCCAGCCCGGCGGCCACGACGAGGACTACCCCGACTTCCTCCCCCCGGATCCCAAGTGGGGGACGACGGCGCAGTTCAACGCCACGCTCGACCGGGCGCGCGCGGACGGGGACATGGTCATGCCGTACCTGAACGTGAGCTGGTGGGACACGCAGGCGCCGTCCGTCAGGGCGCTGACGCCTCCCCTCACCGCCCGCGACATCTCCATGCAGACGTCGGCGGGCGAGGCGGTGACGGAGCAGTTCGGCGACAAGGACGGCTACATCACCTCGCCCTACTCGCCGTACGTGCGCGAGCGCATCGCGCGCCTCATGGAGGAGTGGCGGACCGACGTCCCCGCCGAGTGCCTGTTCTTCGACCAGATCGGCGCACGGCCCTGGCGGCGCGACTTCAACCCGGCCGCACCCACGCCGATCGCCTACCAGGACGGGTGGCTCGAGACGTTCGCCGCCTACCGCGACCGCTGCCTGATGACCGAGGACGGCTGGGATCGGCTCGCGGACTCGTTCGTCGGCTTCCACGGCGGCGTCCTCCAGATGCAGCGCGAGCACCAGTGGCCCGACCGCCGCTGGGGCCGCGGGAACTGGGAGCCGTTCCCGCTCGCCCTCTGGCTCGTGCACGACAAGGTCCTCATGTACCAGCACGACCTCTATCCCGAGACCTTCACGACGGATCCCGAGGTGCTCCTCTTCAACGTCGCCTTCGGCCTCGTGCTCTCGTACAACTGGGACGGGGAGAGCCCGTCTCTCGACAGTCCCTGGCTCGACCGTGTCGGCCGGCTCCAGCGGACCCTCGGCCCGCACGTCGTCGGCCGCCCCCTGACCGGGTACGTCCGCCTCGGCCCGAGCGCGACGGAGAGCCGCTTCGGCGACTACTCGGTCGTCGCGAACTGGAGCCGGACGACCCCGTTCGAGCACGACGGCTACAGGATCGCCCCGCTCGGCTTCCTCGCACGCGGCGGGGACGGCAGCCTGCTCGCCGGCGCCCTCGGCGACACCTGGACCGGCGTGACGATCCCCGAGCAGTAGCCCGAGACCCCCTCGTGGACGGGGCAGCCGGCGGCTCGCCCCAACCGGCCGGTACAGGCACACTCTCCCAATGCCAGAGGGATCGAAGCCCCGGCTCCGAGGCGTGATCCACCAGTGGTCGCTCGTCGCCGCCGTGCCCGCCGGTGTCGTTCTCGTCGCCGTCGCGGACGGCGCCCGGGCGCGGCTCGCCACTCTCGTGTACGCCGTCGCCATGGCTGCGATGCTTGGCGCGAGCGCCCTCTACCACCGAGTCTCGTGGAAGACGGCTCGCCGTCGCGCCTGGGCCCGGCGCCTCGACCACGCGATGATCTTCGTCTTCATCGCGGGGACGTACACGCCCTTCGCTCTGCTCTCCTTCGAAGGCTGGCTTCCCGTCCTCGTGCTCGCCTGCGTCTGGAGCGGAGCCGCGCTGGGCCTCGTCGTCAACCTCGCGTGGATCGACGCGCCGAAGTGGGTCACGGCCCCGGCCTACCTCCTCGTGGGCTGGGTCGGCGTGGTCGCGGCACCTCAGCTGTTCAGCGCGGTCGGAGTCGCCGGCGCGGTACTGCTCATCGTCGGCGGCGCGCTCTACACGCTCGGCGCACTGACGTACGCCACCCACTGGCCGAACCCGTTTCCACGCACATTCGGCTTTCACGAGGTCTTCCACCTGCTCGTGACCACAGCCGTCGTCGTGCAGCTCGTCGCGGTGTACCTCGTCGCAGTCTGACTCGCTACGCTAGCGCTCTCGCCCTCTTAGCTCAGTCGGTAGAGCACCTCCATGGTAAGGAGGGGGTCGACGGTTCGAGTCCGTCAGAGGGCTCTTCGGGATCTCGCATGGTTGCTGGGGTTGCGGGATCGACGGTCGTGGTGCAGTAGGGCGCTCGGTCTCCGACCCGGCGCAAGGGCGGTACCGGGTGGAAACTCCGACAGTCGAACCCATACGCT
>JBFFGH010000160.1:0-4121 GCA_041557575.1 Gaiellaceae bacterium | reverse complement strand
GAGGCGATCGACGCCCTCGAGGCGCTGTCGGAGCCCGAGGAGGAAGAGACCGAGTAGGGCGCCCGCGGCGGCTCGCGCCGCCGCCGCTCGAACGGCCGGGGACGCCGCTACACTCCCCGCAGTCCTTTAAGCCCGGTCCAGCGAGGCCGGAAAGGAGTCGAGATGGCAACGTACGTCCCCGATCGCGCCGGTGCGAGGCAGGTCCTCGACGGCGAGTCGATCGCGAAGTCGCTCTCCCGCATCGCTCACGAGATCGTCGAGCGGAACGGCGCTCCCGAGGGGCCCGGGCTCGAGCGCACGGCGCTCGTCGGGATCCAGACGCGGGGCGCGCCCCTGGCCTCGCGACTGCGCCGCCTCGTCGCCGAGAGGAGCGGTGTCGAGCTTCCCGTCGGCGCTCTCGACATCACCTTCCACCGCGACGACGTCCACGTCCGAGGGGGCGGCCGTCCGCCCGATCGCCAGCCGGTCGTCCGCGCCACGAGCATCCCGTTCCCGATCGAGGACCTGACCGTCGTCCTCGTGGACGACGTCCTCTACACGGGGAGGACGGTGAGAGCGGCGATCGACGCGCTCCTCGAGTTCGGGAGGCCGGCGCGCGTCCAGCTCGCCGTGCTCGTGGATCGCGGGCACCGAGAGCTGCCGATCCGTGCCGACTTCGTCGGCAAGAACCTTCCGACCGGCCGCGGCGAGCGGATTCAGGTCGAGCTCCTCGAGGTCGACGAGGTCGACGGGGTGTACCTCGTCCCCGGGGGAAAGGAGAGTGACGATGCCTGATCTCCGTGTGCCGGCGCCTCCGCGCCGCCACCTGCTCTCGATCTCGGACCTCGAGCGCGAGGACGTCGAGCGCATCCTCGAGACGGCGCGCTCGATGGCTGCTTCTCTCGACCGCGAGGTGAAGAAGCTCCCGACGCTCAGGGGCCGCACGGTCGTGAACCTGTTCTACGAGTCGTCCACCCGGACGCTCTCGAGCTTCGATCTCGCTGCGAAGCGCCTCTCGGCCGACACGATGTCGCTCCGCGCGTCCGGCTCGTCGGTGGACAAGGGCGAGTCGCTCAAGGACACGGCGCTGACGCTGGCGGCGTACGACCCGGACGTGATCGTCATCCGCCACCCGTCGATCGGGGCGCCGCAGCTCGTCGCCCGGGTCACCGACGCACACGTGGTCAACGCCGGGGACGGGAAGCACCAGCACCCCACGCAGGCGCTGCTCGACCTCTACACGATGCGGGAGGCGCTCGGACGGCTCGAAGGGCTGAGCGTCGCCATCGTCGGCGACGTGCTGCACTCGCGGGTCGCGCGGTCGCTCATCCAGGCTCTGGGCCTCGTGGGCGCGAACGTGATCCTCGTCGGGCCGCCGACGCTCATCCCGGCCGGCATCGAGTCGCTCGGATGCGAGACGTCCACGGACCTCGCGTCCATCGCAGACGTCGACGTCGTCTACGTCCTCCGCATTCAGGCCGAGCGGATGCGTGCGGGCGAGGCCTACGTCCCCTCGCTCCGCGAGTACACGGCGCTCTACGGGATCACGCCGGAGCGCGTGCGAGCGGGCCAGGTCGTGATGCATCCCGGGCCGATGAACCGCGGCATCGAGATCGACCCGCGCGTCGCGGACTCGGACGCGGCGCTCGTGATCGACCAGGTTCGATCCGGGCTCGTCGTGCGCATGGCGGTGCTCTACGACCTCGTCGCGGAGCGATCGTCTCCCGACCGGGCACCTGCGGAGCAGGCGCTGGAGGTGGCGTGATGCTCGCGTGCACGAACGGCAGGGCGGACTCGCTCGTCGTCGAGGGGCGCGTCCTCGCGCCGGCGCAGGGCATCGACGAGGCGCTGCGGCTCACCGTTACCGACGGGGTGATCTCCTCGATCGAGCCGGGCGCCGCGGGTGACGTCGTCGTCGCACCGGCGTTCGTCGACCCGCACGTGCACCTGCGCACACCGGGCCGCGAGGACGAGGAGACGATCCGCTCGGGAACGGAAGCAGCGGCCGCGGGCGGCTACTGCGCGATCGTCGCGATGCCGAACACGGAGCCGGTGGTCGACTCCGCCGCCGTGCTCGCCGCGCTCGTCGATCGTGCCCGGGCCGAGGCGCTCGTCCCCACCGGGTTCACGGCGGCGATCAGCAAGGGTCAGCGTGGGGAGGAGCTCACGGAGATGGCGGAGCTCGCCGGGACCGGTGCCGTCGCGTTCACGGACGACGGGAAGCCGGTCGCCTCGGCGAGTCTCATGCGCCGCGCGCTCCAGTACGCATCGCTGACGGGCCTCCGGCTCGCGCTGCACTGCGAGGAGCCGACGCTCTCCCGCGGAGGGCACGCGCACGAGGGAGTCGTCTCCGCCGAGCTCGGCCTCGGGCCCTACCCGTCCGCCGCGGAGAGCCTCATGGTCGAGCGCGATGTCTCCCTGGCCAGACTGGAGGGGCGCCCGATCCACGTCCAGCACGTCTCCGCGCGGGAGTCCGTCGAGGCGCTCGACCGGGCGCTCGCCCAGGACGTTCCCGTCACGGCGGAGGTCACGCCACACCACCTCGTGCTCACCGACGAGGCCGTTCGCTCGCTCGACCCGAACCTGAAGATGAATCCTCCTCTCCGCGCGTCAGGAGATCGCGAGTCGCTCCGAGACGCGCTCCGGCGCGGGGCGATCTCCTGCATCGCGACCGACCACGCTCCGCACGCGCGGCACGAGAAGGAGGTGCCGTTCGAGGAGGCGCCCTTCGGAGTGACCGGGCTCGAGACGGCGTTCGCCGCCCTCTACACCCACCTCGTCGCGCCCGGAGAGCTCTCCCTCGAGACGCTCCTCGAACGCATGTCGACCGGGTCGGCGCGCGCGTTCGGGCTCGATGAGCCGAGGATCGAGGTCGGCGCGCGGGCGAACCTCGTCTGCCTCGACCTCGATGCGGAGTGGGTCGTGTCGGAAAGCGGCTTCCGCTCGCTCTCCGCGAACTCCTGGCTCCTCGGCGCGACCCTGCGGGGGAAGGTCGTCCGGACGGTGGCCGACGGGCGAGTGGTCTTCTCGGCATGAGCTCCGGGTACCTCGTCCTCGAGGACGGCGCGGTCTTCCGCGGCCGCTCGGTCGGCGCCGACGGCGTCGTCTTCGGGGAAGCCGTCTTCACGACGGGCATGACCGGCTACCAGGAGACGGTCACCGACCCGAGCTACGCCGAGCAGCTCGTCTGCTTCACCGCGCCGATGGTCGGCAACTACGGGGTTGCGGAGGAGCGTGGCGAGTCGGCGGAGCCGCACGCGAAGGCGGCGCTCATGCGCGCGCTCGGAGGCGGGGAGTGGGCGGCGTGGCTCCGCGACCACGGCCTCGTCGGGCTCGACGGGATCGACACGCGCGCGCTCGTCCTGCGGCTCCGCGAGGAGGGCGCCATGCGCGCGGCCGCCGTCTCGGACGAGGCGGAGCTCCCGGCCGACGACGCGCTCGCGCAGGTGCGGGCGCAGCCGCTCATGGAGGGGCAGGCGCTCGTCGCCCAGGTCTCCACGCGGGAGCGCTACGTCTTCGTGGCCGAGGGCTCTCCGCACGTCGCGGTCGTCGACTACGGAGCGAAGCGCTCGATCATGCGCCGACTGGCCGCGGCCGGGGCGGCCGTCACCGTCCTCCCGCACACCGCGAGCGCCGACGAGCTCGCCGGGTTCGACGGCGTCCTCCTCTCCAACGGCCCCGGCGACCCGGAGCCGCTGCACGCCGAGGTCGAGGCCGTGCGCGGCGCTCTCGGGCGGGTGCCGATCCTCGGCATCTGCCTCGGCCACCAGCTGCTCGGCCTCGCCACCGGGCACGCGACGTACAAGCTCCCGTTCGGGCACCGAGGCGCCAATCACCCCGTGCTCGAGCGGCGGACGGGGCGGGTCCTGGTCACCAGCCAGAACCACGGCTTCGCGGTCGAGCCCTCCGACGAGGCCGAGGCGACCCACGTCTCGCTCTACGACGGGACGGTCGAGGGCTTCGACTTCCCCGAGCTGCGCGCCCGCTCGGTGCAGTTCCACCCCGAGGCCGGCCCCGGGCCGCACGAGGCGGGCGCGTTCTTCGACGCCTTCGCCCGCGCCGTCAGCGGCAGCCCGAGCCAAGCGGTGCCTTCGAGCGAGGAGGCCTAATGCCCAGCGCGACCATCGTGGGACTCCAGTGGG
>JBFFGH010000159.1:0-4304 GCA_041557575.1 Gaiellaceae bacterium | reverse complement strand
GAGGAAGACGTCTGCCCGCCCTCTTTATACGTGCAGACAGGTTCCGTTTGAGTCCCACCTGGACCAGACAGGTGATCTGGAAAGCAGTTGCAAACAAAACAAAAATGTGCATTCTGTGTGGTGTGCAGGTCCACCTGATCCAGGCCAATGATTCAAAACGCATTCAAATCATGTCTCTGTTTTGAAGATGGTTCTTTTGCAGCAACCACAGGGGAATGTGTGTGCTGTTTGGTGTTTTCAGTCTCTTGCAAGCAGCACCAGTGACACAGTGTTCGTTTGTGAAAGATTTGGAGTGTCTTTTCAAACTTGACAGTGCCGGCCCTTCGACTCTACTGAGGCCCGGCGCCGGCCGAGGCCCAGGAGCGAAGTGCGCCCGCCATCGACCTGAAGGCGAGCTCGGTGTCCGGGGGGAGCGCGTCGGGCTCGAACCAGCGCAGCTCGGCAACGTCGTCGGCAGGCACGGGCTCGCCGGCGACGACCCGTGCTTCCCAGACGAGGTTGAGCACGGACGCCGCGTCCGGGCTGTCCCCGTAGCGCTCGACGAACGCGCCGACGAACGAGCCGACCTCGACGTCGACGGCGGCCTCCTCGCGCAGCTCGCGATGGGCACCGGCGATCGGATCCTCGCCCTCGTCGAGGAAACCCCCGGGCGTGTCCCAGTAGCCGGCGTACGGCTCGTGCGCACGGCGGGCGAGCAGCACGCGGCCGGCCTCGTCGCGGATGAAGAGGGCGACCGCAGGGGCCGATCCCGCGTAGTGGACGAAGCCGCAGGCGGCGCACTCGACGCGTCCCTCGGGATGGTCGAGCGAAGCCCCACACTTCGGGCACGACCGCCACCCGGCGAGGATTGCCACGGCGGTACCGTACCGGCGTGTCGCCGAGGCACGTACCCGCATCCGTGACCGAGCTCGCCCGCATCGGGCTCTTCGCCGAGCTCCCCGGGGAGACGCTCGGGAAGCTGGCCGAGCGCATGCAGCGCGAGGAGGTCGCGGCGGGAACCGCGGTCGTGACCGAGGGCCACCCCGGCGACCGCTTCTTCGTGCTCCTGTCGGGAATCGCAGGCGTCTCGCAGGCGTCGCTCGGGCACCGGAGCGTCCTGCGGGCCGGGGACTACTTCGGCGAGGTGGCGCTGACGATGAAGGTTCCGCGGACCGCCACCGTGACCGCCATGACGCCCTGCGTCGTCGCGAGCTGTGACACGGCGACGTTCGACGAGCTCGTGCGCCCGCTCTTCGCGGACGACTGAGGAGCCGCGGACGCGGGGCTAGCTCCCCGCTCGAGCGAGCTCCGCGAGAACCCCGTCCGAGAGCTCGGGCCACGCGGCCTTCGCCCACTCGCCGAACTCCCGCTCGGTGAGCGCCGCGCAGACGACCCGCGCCTCGGGATCCACCCAGAGGAACGTGCCCGTGCCGCCGAAGTGCCCGTACGTGCCGCCGGAGGAGCGAGCGCCCATCCACGAGGGAGGGCGGGTGTTCAGCTGCACGCCGAGCCCCCAGTCGAGCGGCTCGAAGCGACCGTGGTTCGGGAGGACGCCGAGCAGCCCCGGAAACTGGACGCTGACCATCTCGTCGCGCGTCTCCATCGCCACGAGCGTCGGAGCGAGCAGCTCGCGCCCGAAGGCGAGCACGTCGAGGAGCGAGGCGTGCATCCCCGAGCCCGGATCGCCGTGCGGGTCGAGCCCGATCCCGAGCGGATCGCAGACCGCCGCGCGGACGTACTGCTCGAACGGCATCTCCGCGCGCTCCTCGAGATGGGTCGCGAGCACTCGAAACGCCTCGTTCGAGTAGATGCGCCGCGTCCCCGGACGGGCGACGGGTGTCATCCCCTCGAACGGGAGGCCCGACGTGTGCGCAAGGAGGTGGCGGACGGTCGAGCCGGGAGGTCCCGCCGGCTCGTCGAGGTCGAGAACGTGCTCCTCGGCCGCGATCAGCACGGCGAGCGCGACGACGGGCTTCGAGACGGACGCGAGTCGGACGACCCGATGCGCGTCCCCGTGGGTGGTGACACGGCCCTTCGGATCGACGACCCCGGCGGCGGCGAAGGCGACCGGCCAGCCCTCGATCAGATGAAGTGCACGCACGGGTGCGCGATACTAGTCGGGGCATGGAGCGTCGTCGGATCTCGGGGACATCGCCCTACGAGCCGAAGATGGGCTACTGCCGCGCGCTCGTGGTCGGGAACACGGTGTACGTCGCGGGGACGGCCCCGATCCCGCCGGACGGCTCGGATCCCCCGGAGAGCCCGTACGAGCAGACGAAGCTCTGCTTCCAGATCATCGGTGCCGCCCTCGAGCAGGCCGGCGCCCGCTTCGAGGACGTCGTGCGGACGCGCGTCCACATCACCGACCCGGAGCACTTCGAGGGCGTCGCCCGAGCACACGGCGAGGTGTTCTCGGAGATCCGGCCCGTGAACACGACGGTCGTGTCCTCGCTCATGAACCCCGCCTGGAAGGTCGAGATCGACGTGGACGCGGTGCTGCCATGAGCCCCGGGAGCGGCAAGCAGTTCATCCCGTCCTCGATCACGGGCGAGGTCGGCGAGCACGCCGCGAGCGTCCTCGACCACAAGTTCGGGACGAGCGACCCGTACACGATCGGGGTCGAGGAGGAGTACCAGCTCCTCGACGCGGACACGCTCGACCTCGTCCAGCACGTCGAGACGATCCTCCACGCCGTCACCGGCCACGACCTCGAGGCCCATGTCAACGCCGAGCTCATGCAGTCGGTGCTGGAGATCTCGACGCCCGTCTGCCACGACGCGGGCGACGTCATGCGCTGGCTCACCACGCTGCGCGGCTACATCACGGAGATCGCGAACCAACGCGGCACCCGGGTCGGCTCGGCGGGCACGCATCCGTTCAGCCTCTTCGAGCGCCAGCGCATCACGGCGAAGGACCGGTACCGCTCGCTCATCGATCGGCTCCAGTACGTCGCCCGCCGCGAGCTGATCTTCGGGATGCACGTCCACGTCGCGGTGGACGACGCCGAGAAGGCGGTGAAGGTCGTCAACGGCCTCCTCCCGCATCTCGCGCCTCTCCTCGCGCTCTCGGCGAGCTCCCCGTTCTGGCGAGGCGAGCCGACCGGCCTGGCATCGAGCAGGCAGATCGTGTTCTCCGCCTTCCCGCGCTCCGGGCCTCCCCCGCGCTTCAGCGACTACGCCGACTACGCCGAGGTGGTCGGCCAGCTCGAGCGCTCGGGGTGCATCGCGGACTACACGCACATCTGGTGGGACATCCGGCTCCACCCGAACCTCGGGACGATCGAGATACGGATCTGCGACGCGGTCACGCGCGTCGAGGACGCCGTCGCGATCGCCGCGTACTGCCAGGCGCTCGTCAAGCAGCTCTGCGAGCAGCACGAAGCCGGAGAGGAGATCCCCTCGTACCACCGCATCCTCACGAGCGAGAACAAGTGGCTCGCAGCCCGCTACGGGCTCGATGCCCCGGTGATGGACCTCGCCACCGGGAGGCGGAACCGCGTCCCCGTCGCCCGCCTGATCCGGAGGACCGTCGGCGAGCTGCGGCCGCACGCCCGGGAGCTCGGATCCGAGCGGGAGCTCGAAGGCATCCTCGACATCCTCGCGAAGGGCTCGAGCGCGGACCGGCAGCTTCGCGTCTTCAACGCAAACCGCGACATCGTCGAGGTCGCACGCGAGATCGCCGACGCCACCGAGGCACTGCCGGTGCCCGAGTACCCGGACGTCGAGAGCCCGGCGTCGGTCGAGAGCCCGGCGTCGGTCGAGAGCCCGACATCGGTCGAGAGCTGAGCGCGCGAGCGCTACATGCCCATGGCGTGGTACCCGGCGTCCACGTACAGGCAGGTGCCGGACACGTTCGCTGCATCCTCGGAGAGGAGGTAGGCAGCGGCTGCCGCGCAGTCGTCGGCCTCGATCTGCCGGTGGAGCGGCGCGCGCTCCTCGAACATCGTCTGCATCGTGGTGAAGCCCGCGATGGAACGGGCGGCGAGCGTCCGCACCGGGCCTGCGGAGATCGCGTTGACGCGGATGTCCTTGAAGCCGAGGTCCCAGGCCAGGTAGCGCACGCTGGAGTCGAGCGTGGACTTCGCGACCCCCATGACGTTGTAGTGCGGCACCGCCCGCTCGCCGCCGAGGTAGGTCATGGTGACGATCGACCCGCCGCCACGAGCCTCCATCAACGGCTCGGCCGCCCGCGCGCAGGCGACGAGCGAGTAGGCGCTGATGTCGACCGCCATCCAGAAGCGGTCGCGCGGGGTGTCGACGAAGCGGCCCTCGAGATCCTCCGCGGCAGCGAACGCGACGGAGTGCACGAGGACGTCGAGCCCGCCG
>JBFFGH010000158.1:0-4316 GCA_041557575.1 Gaiellaceae bacterium | reverse complement strand
TGCGCCGAGCTCCTCGAGCCGTGCTCCGAGCGGCGACGACGCGAGGTCGTTCCGGGGCAGCCGCGCGAGGTCTCGCGGATCGCGGACGCGGGAGAGCGCATCGAGCAGCGCGGCTCGCCTCTCCTCGAAGCCGCGAGCTCCGTCCCGCTCGTCGAAGGCCCGGTAGACGGCTCCGGTCGACTCCTTGGTCTTCCCGTGGGGAAGCGCGAGGAGCACGTGGTAGCCGCGGGGGAGGTCGACCGGGAGCAGCTCCGTCCCGTCGCCGGTGGCGAGAGCAGCGCCACCGCGGAGGAAGAACGGCACGTCGGCGCCGATCTCGCACGCGATCCGATGGAGCTCCTCGACGGGCAACGGCTTCGGAAGCTCGGCGTTCGCGAGCAGGAGCGCACCCGCTCCGTCGGAAGAGCCCCCGCCGAGCCCGGCTGCGACCGGGATCCGCTTCTCGATCGTGAGGTGCCAGAGCGGCTCGACGCCTCCCTGCTCCGCGAGGGCCGTCAGGGCTCTTCTGACGATCGTGTCGTTGGGGAACCCGTCGACTGCGAGCTCCGTCGCGTGCCCGAGCTCGAGGCGGTCGCTCAGGTCGATCTCCTGTAGCACCGTGGCGACCTCGTGCTTGCCGTCGGCGCGAACCGGGCCGACCACGAGCGCGAGGTTGACCTTCGCGTGTGCCTGGATCGTGCTCACCGCAGGAGCTCCGCGAGCCGGGCGAGCTCGGCGGGCTCGAGCTCCTCGGCCCTGGCGTTGGGAGGGCGATCGAGCACCGCGAGCGCCTCCTCGGCGCGCGATCTCGACGCCACTCCCGCGAGCGCGAGGGAGTTCGCGAGCGTCTTCCGCCGATGGGCGAAGCCGCCCTCGACGACGGCCCGCACCTCACCGAGCGGTGGGCCCGGGACCCGCTCGAAGGCGACGAGCGCCGAGTCGACTCGTGGACGGGGCCGGAACACCGTCGGCGGCACCGGATGGAGCCCGACACGGCGCGCCGCGAGCTGGACGAGCACGGAGACGGCGCCGTACGCCTTCGTCCTCGGCTCCGCGAAGAAGCGGTCGGCGACCTCCCGCTGCACCATCACGCACCACCGCCGGATCGACGCCGCATGCTCGAGAGACTCGACGACGAGCGGGGTCGCGATCGCGTACGGGAGATTCGAGACGAGCTTCACCGGCTCCGGCTCGAGCGCGGCGAGGTCGACGGCCAGCGCGTCCGCGAAGACGAGCGACACGTTCGCATAGGGGGCGAGCGCCTCCGAGAGTGGATCCTCGAGCGAGCGGTCGAGCTCGATCGCGTGGACGTGCTGCACGCGCTCTGCGAGGTACGACGTGAGCACGCCGAGCCCCGGCCCGACCTCGACGACGACGTCGCCCGGGTCGAGCTCCGCAAGGCGACCGACGACGCCGAGGATGTTGCGATCGACGAGGAAGTGCTGGCCGAGCGCCTTCTTGGGAGTGACCGTCACAGGCCGAATGCCGCCGTGGCGTTGTCGTGGGTCGTCCGGGCCAGGAGCTCCGGCTCTTCACCTCTCGCCTCGGCGAGCGCGGCCACGGTGTGCACCACGTGCGCCGGCTCGTTCCGCTTCCCGCGCACCGGCTGCGGGGAGAGGTACGGGCTGTCGGTCTCCACGAGGATGCGGTCTCGGGGAACCGCGGCTGCGGCCTCCCGAAGCTCCGTCGCCTTCGGATACGTCGCGTTCCCTGCAAACGAGACGTAGTACCCGCGCTCGAGGGCCACCGGGAGCAGGCCGGGAGACGAGAAGCAGTGGAGGATCACATTGCCGCGAAACCCCTCGAGCGCGTCGGCCGTCTCGGCCTCGGCCTCACGACTGTGGATCACGACGGGGAGTGAGAGCTCGTCGGCGAGAGCCAGCTGCGCGTCGAAGAGGCGGCGCTGATCCGCGAGGCTCGCGAAGCGGCGAACGGTGTCGAGACCCGTCTCGCCGACGGCGACGGCCTTCGGGTGGGCGAGCAGCTCGCGGAGCTCGTCCAGGCGATGGGCGTCCGGCTCGGCCGCCCGGTGCGGGTCGATTCCGAGGGCGGCATAGACCTCGTCGTGGGCCTCCGAGATCGCGAGCGCCGCACGGCAGGAGTCGATCCCGGTGCCGATCGTCACGACTCGAGTGACGCCCGCGGCCCGCGCACGCTCGACGAGCACGTCTGCGGGCTCCTCGCAGGCGTCCAGGTGCGCGTGCGAGTCGGTCACGCCGCCGCAGTCGGCGAATCGATGCGCGGAAACAGCGGCGCCGCCGGACCGATTCCGGACCGCGCGTCCGTGCGCCCGTAGGCGACCTCGTCCCAGCCGAGGTCCGTGTCGTCGAGCGCGAGCGCGGCCAGGATGCGGCTCGACGTCTCGGGAAGGAATGCAGCCAGCGAGACCGCGACGACCCGCAGCCCGTCGACGAGGTCGTAGAGAGTGCTCTCCAGCTCCGGCCGCGAGGACTCGTCCTTCGCGAGCTGCCAGGGTGCCTGCGCCTCGACGTACCTGTTCAGACCACGGACGACCTCCCAGATCCGCTCGAGCGCGCCGGTGAGGTCGTACGTGTCGAGACGGTCGGAGACGTCCCCTGCGAGCGAAGCCAGAAGCTCTCGGACAGGCGAGTCGTCCCGCGCACGAGCCGGGAGCTCGCCCCCGAGGTAGCGGTCGACCATCGCAGTCGTCCGCGAGAGGAGGTTGCCGAGATCGTTCGCGAGCTCGCGGTCGTAGCGCTCGTGCAGGCTCTCGATCGAGACACTGCCGTCCTGTCCGAAAGACACGGCGCGCATCGCCCAGAACCGAACCGCATCCGCGCCGTACACGTCGATCAGGTCGAGCGGGTCGACGACGTTGCCGAGCGACTTCGAGATCTTTCGGTCGTCGAGCAGGAGGTACCCGTGGACGAAGAGCTGATGGGGGACCTCGTACCCGGCCGACATCAGCATCGCGGGCCAGAAGACACAGTGGAAGCGGATGATGTCCTTGCCGAGAAGGTGTCGGACCGCCGGCCAGAAGCGCTCGCGGAGGTCGTCGTCGGGACGGGCGTACGTCAGTGCGCTCAGGTAGTTGACGAGGGCGTCCGCCCAGACGTAGGCGACCTGATCGGGATCCCAGGGGATCGGGATTCCCCAAGGCTGCCCCGCGCGACTGATCGAGAAGTCCTGGAGCCCGCCGGCGATGAAGCTCCTCGCCTCGTTGAAGCGGAATGCCGGAAGGACGAAGTCCGGACGGCTCTCGTAGAGCGAGAGGAGGCGATCCTGGTACGCGGACAGCCGGAAGAACCAGTTCCGCTCCTCGATCCACTCCGGCACCGTGTCGTGATCGGGGCACTTCCCGTCGACGAGCTCCGCCTCGGACTTGAAAGCCTCGCACCCGACGCAGTAGAGACCGGCATAGACGTCCTCGTACACGTCCCCGGCGTCGTACATGCGCTGCAGGAAGCCCTGAACGAAGGTCTTGTGCCCTTCGTCGGTCGTGCGGATGAAGAAGTCATTCGTGGCGTTGAGACGCCGCGGCACCTCTTGCCAGGCGGTGACGATGCGGTCGGCGTATTCCTTGGGCTCGAGCCCCTGCTCCGCGGCGACACGTGCGACCTTCGACGCGTGCTCGTCGACCCCCGTCAGGAAGAACGTCTCGTCCCCACGCTGGCGGGAGTGCCGCGCCAGGATGTCGGCAGCGATCGTCGTGTACGCGTGCCCGATGTGCGGGGTCGAGTTCACGTAGTAGATCGGTGTGGTCACGTAGTAGGACACGGCCGCCAATCATAGGCAGTCGCCTTCGCACCACTCGCCGCGCCCAGAGCCCTCCCAGGCCGCCCAGCAACGCCAGGGCGAGGAGCGCCGCGGAGGCGAAACCCATGTCGCTCCAGCCCGCACTCGAGCTTCTCGCGACGCTCCCCGCCCCGTCGACGGCTGCAGCGCTACCGTCGTCCCGAGCGGCGAGCCGGGGTGCGTCGATCCCGACACGTGCCGGCGCCGGGAGCCTCTTCGCCCCGGTGCGCTCACCCGTCCCTCTCCGCTGCGGCACATGCCGTGCGGAGGCGAGCCTCGCGCCTTCCGGCGGCAGGAGCCGTCGCAGCGAGCCAGGAGCCTGCTCGACTCGTGCCGAAGGCGCAGTCGGGAGAGCAGCGGATCCGCTCGTCGAGGCCGGCGCGGACCTCTTGCCGCGCGTGGGCCGGACCTCGAGGCCGACCGAGCGGACACCCCGATCGCCCCGATCGGCCTCGGACGGATCCCGACCTTCGCCATCCGCGACGGGCTGGGTCTGCTCGTGCTCGGGGAGCGCCTCCGCCACGGCGGGCTCGGTGCCCGCCTCTGCGGAGGGCGATGGAGGCGCAGCAGCGGGCGCAGGC
>JBFFGH010000157.1:0-4459 GCA_041557575.1 Gaiellaceae bacterium | reverse complement strand
GCCGAGGTTCCGGCGCTCGATCTCGTCGTGCATCAGCGACGCGATCTCGATCTCGCTCATGTCGGGCGCGAGGGCTTCCGTCACGAGGGAGAAGAGCTCCTCCGTCTCCCGCACCGCTTCGCGGACGCGCCCGACCTCCTCCGGTGACTTGCGCCCGCGCAGGGCGTTCACGATCGCCTCGGACGAGACGAGGCGGTCCTCGAATGGCGTTCCCGCCAGGGTCTCGCGCAGCACGAGCCAGAGGCCGTGGGTGAGCCCGTCCGCAGCCGCGTCGCTCTCGGAGTAGTTCAGCGCGATCGACCGCGGGCCGAGCCGCTCGATCGCCTGCAGGAGGGCGGGTCGGACGCTCTCGTCGTAAGGGACGACCTCGTCGTATGCCTCCAGGGCGGCGACGCTCGGAGCGTCGAAGCGGCCGACGATCGCGATGCGCTCGCCCTGCGCCGAGACGAGGAAGGCGCCCGTCCACGCGCTGTACGTGCCGGCGATGAGGTCGAGGCACGGATCCGTCGTGAGCGACGTCTCCCGAACCAGCGTGAGCCACAGGTCCACGTCCTGCTCGCGGAGGACGCCGGCGGCCTGGTCGAGCTTCTCCCGGACGAGCGCGCTTCGGTCTGCCACGGGCTGACGCTACCAGCGCGCGGAGTCATAGTTCGCCCGTGGACGAAGGGCCATCTCCGACGCTCGTCTTCCCCGCGCCGCCTGCCGGCAAGAGGGCTGCCCGGCTGCGGAGGCTCGGCGTCGACCGCCTCTGGGGGCGGGATCCCGCCCGCGTGTGGTGGCTCGTCCGCGTCTTCGGCACCCCGGTCTTCGCGTGGCTCGCGAGAGGGTCCGCGGCGTACGGCGTGGAGCGCATCCCGAGGGAGGGCGGCGTGGTCGTCGCCGCGAACCACTTCACCGCCCTCGACCCCGTGCTCGTCGGGGGTCTCGAGCCCCGTGGCATGCACCTCCTGGCGAAGGGCCAGCTCTTCCGCCGCTCGCTCCTGACCGAGTCGATCCTCTGGCTCGGTGCGATCCCGGTGGGCCACCAGGCCGACAACCGCGCGGCGCTGCGGCACGCCACGGAGCTCCTTCGCGGCGGGCGCGTCGTCGGGGTCTTCGTCGAGGGCGCGCGCCAGCGCTCGCAGGAGATCGGGGAGGCGATGCCGGGCGCGGCGCTGCTCGCGGCGCGTGCGGGCGTTCCCGTGGTCCCGTGCGGCGTGGACACGCACGGCTGGGCGAAGGCGCGCCGGCGGCCGTGCGTCGCCGTGTTCGGGGAGCCGATCCGCCTCGACGCGCTCCCGCCGGGCCGGGAGGGCATCCAGCACGGGACGAGGAAGATCGCGGTCGCGATCGACCGCCTATTCCAGGAGGCCGTCGAGGCGAACCGCGCGGGCCGTCCGGAGCGGCTTCCGGACGGTGCTCGCCGGCGCGGCTGGGTCGAGAACTGGGTGGACGCCGTCACGCATCGACCGCGCGGCTGAGAGAGCGAGCTGCCCGGTACGCTCGGCGCGTGCGCCTGGGCGTTGAGGCTGCGGTCGTCGACGGCGAGCTCGTCCCCGGGGACGTCGAGGTCGAGGGCGGCCTCGTCGCGGGAGTCGGGCTCGGCGGACCCGGTCGGGGGATCGCGCTGCCCGGGCTCGTCGACCTCCAGGTGAACGGGTACGCCGGTGTCGACCTCCTGAGCGAGCCGGAGCGCGCGGGCGAGGTCGCCGCCGCGCTCGCTCGGGACGGCGTGACCTCCTGGCAGCCGACGCTCATCACCTCTCCGGTCGAGGAGATGTGCGAGGCCGCGCGCGTCGTGGCCGGTGCACCCGGATCGGTGGGAGCCCACCTCGAGGGGCCGTTCCTCTCGCCGTCCAAGGCGGGCGTGCATCGGGTCGAGCTCCTGCGGGAGCCCGATCTCGACGTGCTTCGCGCCCTGCTCGACACGGGCTCCGTCACGACGGTCACGCTCGCGCCCGAGCTGCCGGGCGCGCTCGGGCTCGTGGAGGAGCTCGTCGCGAGCGGTGTCGTCGTCTCGCTCGGGCACACGGACGCGACCGCCGACGAGGCGAATGCGGCGTTCGAGCGGGGAGCATCGACGGTGACGCACCTCTACAACGCCATGCGCGGCTTCGGGCACCGCGACCCCGGCGTCGTCGGCGCCGCCCTGGCCCGGCCGGACGTGGCCGTGCAGCTCATCGCCGACGGCGTCCACGTCGCCGACGAGGCGGTGCTCGTCGCCTGGCGCGCGGCCCGGGGCCGGCTCGCGATCGTCTCGGACGCCGTCGCGGCTGCGGGCCCGGGAGACGGCACGTACCGGCTGAGCGGGGTGGAGGTGCACGTCGCAGGCGGAGTCGCACGAGACGCCGGCGGCGCGCTCGCGGGCAGCACGTCGTCCCTCCTCGCCGGGCTGCGGAACCTCGTACGCCTCGGCGTTCCCCTCGTGGAGGCCGCTGGTGCGGCGACGCTCGTGCCCGCCCGGATCCTCGGGCGCGAGGATCTCGGGCGCCTTCGCCCGGGCCGGCCGGCGGACCTCGTCGTCCTCGACGACCGCCTCGAGGTCGTCCGCGTGCTTCGCCGCGGCGAAGCCGTCTCGTAGCTCAGGCGCCGCCCGGCCGGCAGTCGCCCGTCTCGCCCTCGCAACAGCCGATCTTGAACCTGCAGCGCGGGCACTGCCACGTCCCGTGGCGCCACTCCATGTGCGCGCCGCAGCGCAGGCAGAGCTCGACGATCACCTGCCCCTGCTCCGCTGCCACGAGCCGAGGGTAGCCCGCTCGGAGGACGGCTACGATGGCCCCGCGGCGCCGTGGCCGAGAGGTTAGGCAGAGGCCTGCAAAGCCTCGTACAGCGGTTCGAGTCCGCTCGGCGCCTTGGGTCTTCACGAAGTTCCCGCAAATTGCGGCCTTTTCGTGACTCGCGCTGAAGTCACTCGTATTCGCGACTGACTTCAGCAGACTCGTTCCAGCGGGCAGGCCCCAAGCTCTCGGGCATCGCCGGATCGACGAGGTAGTTGACCAGGACAACGAGGCTGAGAAGGGGGAGCACAACAGCGAGTGCACAACGGCCAACTCCAGCAGCTGACTTGCGCGCAGCAGCTCGGATGAGTCCCGCGAGGCCGAGCACGATGCCGACGAATCCGAGGATGACAAGCAACGGCCCGCCGAGGAGCATCGCATCCCAGCCCTCGTCCCTCTGCGCACTGTCGACAAAGACCCAGGCGAGACCCCAAGCAGAACCGATCGCCGAGAGCCAGATCGCAATCTTCGCAATGCGCGGCACTGCGTCGTCCGACATCAGACAAACCCCTGTTGTCCCGTCGCTACCAGCATCGCTCCTGCAGCGAACTTCGGCATCAGGGCATCCGCTGACAGCGCCTATCTGAGTCTCCCGAGGGTCAAGACCTCGGGGTCTGACGATCCCAACGACGTCTCGATCAGGAGTCACTCAATCAGCGGTTCGAGTCCGCTCGGCGCCCTTTCCAGAGACACGAGGTATGGACTGACGGCCTCATCCAGCGGAGAATCGAGACGGCCATGCGGAGCGACCTCCCCTCGGGCACCGTCACCTTCCTCTTCACCGACGTGGAAGGCTCGACCAAGCTCCTGCACGAGCTCGGCGAGGAGTCCTACGCCGAGGCGCTCGCCGAGCACCGCAAGGTGATCAGGGAGGCGTGCGCGACCGAAGGTGGCGTCGAGGTGGACACCCAGGGCGATGCCTTCTTCTTCGCCTTCCCGACCGCGCAGGGGGCACTGACAGCAGCGGGAGCCCTGACCGAGCGGCTCGCCTCCGACGGCCCGCTCCAGGTCCGGGTTGGCCTGCACACCGGCTCCCCGCTCCTCGGCGAGGAGGGCTACGTCGGCCACGACCTCCATCGTGCGGCCCGCATCGCCGCCGCCGGCCACGGCGGGCAGGTGCTCGCCTCCTCCTCGACCGAGCGGTTGGTCGACGTGGAGCTTCGCGACCTGGGTGAGCACCGCTTCAAGGATCTCTCCGCGCCAGAGCGCGTCTACCAGCTCGGTGTCCACGAGTTCCCGCCGCTCAAGACGCTCCACGAGACGAACCTCCCGATCCCGCAGACGCCCTTCCTGGGACGCGAGCATGAGCTCGGTGAGGTCATGGCGCTCCTCGGTCGCGACGATGTTCGCCTACTGACGTTGACTGGCCCGGGAGGGACGGGGAAGACCCGTCTCGCCGCCCAGGCTGCAGGAGCGCTCGCAGGGCGCTACCGCGACGGGGTCTTCTGGGTGCCACTCGCTCCGCTTCGCGATCCCGCACTCGTCGTCCCGACCGCAGGCCAGGTGCTGGGGGCGAAGGACTCACTCGCACTCCACATAGGAGAGAAGGCGCTCCTCCTTCTCCTCGACAACTTCGAGCAGGTCGTCGAGGCGGCAGCGGAGCTCGGCACGCTCCTTGCGGAGTGCCCGCGGCTCGAGCTGCTCGTGACGAGCCGCGAGCCGCTCCACCTGAGCGCAGAGCACGAGTACGCGGTGCCACCCTT
>JBFFGH010000156.1:0-4551 GCA_041557575.1 Gaiellaceae bacterium | reverse complement strand
TTCACGATGCTCGAGTGGTACGAGGCGTACGCCGATTACCGCGACACGATGGACCGGATCGAGGCGCTCGTCGACGCCGTCGCGCTGGAGACGCTCGGCATGACCCGTGTCACGTTCAAGGGCGAGGAGATCGACCTGAAGGCGCCGTGGTCACGGCTTCGCTTCACCGAGTCGCTCGAGGCGCACGGCCTGTGGATCCGGGACGAGGCGGAGCTTCGCACCGCGCTCGAGGCGAAGGGGGTGGACACGGGCGCGGACAAGGACTGGCCGCAGCTCGTCGACCACGCCTTCTCCCACTTCGTCGAGCCCTCGCTCGTCCAGCCGACGATCGTCCACGACTACCCGATCGAGCTCTCCCCGTTCGCACGCTCGACCGACGACGATCCCGCGCTGACCGAGCGGTTCGAGTACTTCGCCGGGGGCATGGAGCTAGGAAACGCGTTCACCGAGATCAACGAGGCGGCGGATCAGCAGGCCCGCTTCGAGATGCAGTCGGAGCACGTCGAGGGCGAGCGTGGAGACCCGGACTACGTGGAGGCGCTGTCGTACGGCATGCCGCCGACCGGTGGGCTCGGGCTCGGTATCGACCGGCTCGTGATGCTCCTCACCGGCCGCGAGACGATCCGCGACGTGATCCTCTTCCCGGCGCTGCGGCCGGAGGGGCGCTAGGCGCGCGCGGCGACGACGGGCGCCTCGGCGCTCCAGGGGAAGTCGATCCAGAGGTCGGTCCGCTTCCAGACGTACTCGCAGCTCACGATCGAGCGCGGCTTCTCGTACAGCACGGCGCAGCGCACCTCGCCGACCTTCCCGGCGCAGAAGTCCTTGACGAGCCGGAGCGTCTCGCCCGTGTCGGCGACGTCGTCGGCGATCAGCATGCGCTCCGCCTGGAGGTCGACGAGCTCGGGGACCGGAGGGAGGATCATCGGCACGTCCAGGCGCTCCTCGACGCCGGTGTAGAACTCGACGTTCATCGTCCACGTGTTCTTGACGTCGAGCGCGTACCCGAGCGCTGCGCCGATCAGCATGCCGCCCCGGGCGATCGAGAGGACGACGTCCGGCTCGTAGCCGTCGTCGGCCACCTGGCGCGCGAGCGCACGCGCAGCGCCGCCGAACTCGGCCCAGGACAGCCGCTCCCGCTCGCCGCTCACTGCCGGGCGATCCTAGCGCGGCCGGTCAGCTCGCGACTTCGGCGCGCCCCCGCTCGAACGCGACGACGTCGGAGAGGATGTCGTCGAGCGAGTGCTCCGGCTGCCAGCCGATCGCGGCGCCGATCTTGGCGGTCGAGGGAATCCGGTGGAGCATGTCCTCGATGCCGATCCCGTACACGTCCTCGTAGGACACGTACTCGAGCGCCGACGACGACGCGGTCATCTCGAGCACGCGCACCGCGAGGTCCTGGATGGAGATGCGCTCCTCCGAGCCGACGTTGTAGATCTCACCGGACGCGCCGTCGTCCATCAGCCCGGCCAGCGCCCGGATCGTGTCGGAGACGTGGCAGAAGCACCGCGTCTGCTCACCCGTTCCGTGAATCTCCAGCGGCTCGCCCGCGAGCGCCCGCTGCACGAACGTGGGGATGACCATGCCGTAGCGGCCGCTCTGCCGCGGCCCCACGGTGTTGAACAGGCGCACGATCACGCAGTCGAGCCCGTGCTCCTGGTGGTGCGCGAGCGCGAGGAACTCGTCCATCGCCTTCGAGTCCGCGTACGCCCAGCGCTTCTGCGTGGTCGGCCCGTAGATCCGCCGGTCCGACTCCTCGAGCGGGCGCTCCTCGCGGTGGTCGCCGTACACCTCGGAGGTCGAGGCGACGAGGACGCGCTTCCCGAAGCGGTGGCAGTGCTCGAGCACGATCTCCGTGCCGCGCAGGTTCGTGACGAGCGTCTGGACGGGCTGCTCGACGATCAGGCGGACGCCCACGGCCGCCGCGAGGTGGTAGACGACGTCGCACTTGTAGACGAGCTCGTTGACGACCGACCAGTGCAGGACCGAGTCGACGACGAGGTGGAAGCCCTCACGATCGCGCAGGTGCGCCACGTTCTCGAGCGACCCCGTCGAGAGGTCGTCGAGAGCCCAGACCTCGTGGCCCTGGTCGAGGAGGAGCTCGGAGAGGTGCGACCCGATGAAGCCCGCACCGCCGGTGATAAGCGCTTTGCCCGCCAACGGCGGGGAAGGGTACCGGTGCGGTCGGGCGAACCCGCGTGTGAGACCTGCAACGAGACGAGTCGGCTACGATCAGGTCACGAACCTTCGGCCCGGGGGTGGCGGCAGCTTCAGCCCCGGAACACGATTTGGAAAGGAGCGTCGAAGGAGTTGTTCGAGCGATTCACCGAGCGGGCGAGGCAGGTCGTCGTTCTCGCGCAGGACGAGGCCCGAGCCCTGAAGCACAACTACATCGGCACCGAGCACATCCTGCTCGGCCTCCTCCGCGAGGAGGAAGGCCTCGCTGCCCGCGTACTCGAGTCGCTCGACATCACCGTGGAAGAGGTGCGCGCCCAGGTCGCGCGCATCGTCGGTCAGGGCGACGAGGTCACGACCGGGCAGATCCCGTTCACGCCGCGCGCCAAGAAGGTCCTCGAGCTGGCGCTGCGCGAGGCCCTCTCGCTCGGCCACAACTACATCGGCACCGAGCACATCCTGCTCGGCCTCGTGCGCGAGAACGAGGGCGTCGCCGCGCGGATCCTGCTCGACTTCGACGCGGATGCGGAGAAGATCCGCAACGAGATCATCCGCATGCTCTCCGGGCCGGGTCGCCACCAGGCCGGAGCGAGCGCGCCGCCGGGCGAGAAGACGAAGAGCTCGAAGCTCCTCGACCAGTTCGGCCGCAACCTGACCAAGGCCGCCGTCGAGGGCAAGCTCGACCCCGTCGTCGGGCGCCAGACCGAGATCGAGCGCGTGATGCAGATCCTCTCGCGCCGTCAGAAGAACAACCCCGTGCTGATCGGCGAGCCGGGCGTCGGCAAGACCGCCGTCGTCGAGGGCCTCGCCGCCCGGATCTCGTCGGGGCAGGTGCCCGAGCTCCTCAAGGGCCGCCAGATCTACACGCTCGACCTCGCCGCGCTCGTGGCCGGGTCGAAGTACCGCGGTGAGTTCGAGGAGCGCCTGAAGAAGGTGATGAAGGAGATCACCCAGCGCGG
The DNA here is from genome assembly GCA_041557575.1 of Gaiellaceae bacterium. GTDB lineage: Bacteria > Actinomycetota > Thermoleophilia > Gaiellales > Gaiellaceae > GMQP-bins7. Next base: position 1,420 of record JBFFGH010000156.1, on the reverse strand, counting down.
CGACATCATCCTGTTCATCGACGAGCTCCACAACCTCGTCGGCGCCGGCGCGGCCGAGGGCGCCATCGACGCCGCCTCGATCCTCAAGCCGGCTCTCGCGCGCGGCGAGATCCAGACGATCGGTGCGACGACGCTCGACGAGTACCGCAAGTACCTGGAGCGCGACGCCGCGCTCGAGCGCCGCTTCCAGCAGGTGCGGGTGGAAGAGCCGACGATCGACGAGACCGTGCAGATCCTGCGCGGCCTCCGTGACCGCTACGAGGCGCACCACCGCTGCAAGATCTCGGACGAGGCGCTCCAAGCCGCCGCGACGCTCGCCGATCGCTACATCCAGGACCGCCACCTCCCCGACAAGGCGATCGACCTCATCGACGAGGCCGGCTCGCGCGTCCGCATCGCGACGATGGCAGCGCCGCCGCGCTACCGCGAGCTCGATGACGAGATCGAGAAGGTCCGCTCCGACAAGGAAGCCGCCATCGAGGCGCAGGAGTTCGAGAAGGCCGCGCAGCTCCGCGACAAGGAGCGCAAGCTCACGCAGAAGAAGAAGGACCTCGAGGAGGACTGGCGCAACCAGGCCGACGAGGAGCAGCCGGAGATCGGCGAGGACGAGATCGCCGACATCGTCTCCATGTGGACGGGCATCCCCGTCTTCAAGCTCACGGAGGCCGAGTCCCAGAAGCTCATCCGCATGGAAGACGAGCTCCACAAGCGCGTCATCGGCCAGCACCAGGCGATCGTCGCCGTGTCGAAGGCGATCCGGCGCGCCCGCGCGGGCATCAAGGACCCGAAGCGGCCGACCGGCTCGTTCATCTTCCTCGGCCCGTCGGGCGTCGGAAAGACCGAGCTCGCGCGCACGCTCGCCGAGTTCCTGTTCGGCGACGAGGACGCGATGATCCAGGTGGACATGTCGGAGTACATGGAGAAGCACTCCGTGTCCCGGCTCGTCGGCTCCCCGCCCGGGTACGTCGGCTACGACGAGGGCGGGCAGCTCACGGAGGCAGTGCGCCGCAAGCCGTACTCGGTGCTCCTGCTCGACGAGGTCGAGAAGGCCCACCCGGACGTCTTCAACATCCTCCTGCAGATCCTCGAGGACGGGAAGCTCACGGACTCGCAGGGGCGGAAGGTCGACTTCCGCAACACGATCGTGATCATGACCTCGAACCTCGGGGCCGCCCAGATCTCGAAGAACCAGACGCTCGGCTTCTCGCTCGGTGACGAGCAGGGCCTGTCGTACGACGAGATGAAGACGCGGGTGATGGGCGAGCTGAAGAAGGTCTTCCGGCCCGAGCTCCTGAACCGCATCGACGAGGTCATCGTCTTCCACAAGCTCGAGAAGTCCGAGATCCTCAAGGTCGTCGACATGATGATGAAGCGGGTTCGCGAGGAGATGACGAAGCACGGCGTCGTCATCGAGCTCACG
>JBFFGH010000155.1:0-4702 GCA_041557575.1 Gaiellaceae bacterium | reverse complement strand
GTCGACGGTGACGAGATCGAAGGGAGAGAGCCGATGTCGAGCCCAAGCAGGATCGCCTTCGCACTGACCGTCTGCGTGGCTGTGTTCGTTCTGGTCGCGGCTGGCTGCGGCGGCGGCGACGCCGCGGTCGAGCAGAAGACCGACTCCCCGGCGACGACGGAGATCGAAGAGACCGAGACGACGGAGCGGACGGACACCGAGACGACACCCTTGCCGGGTAACGGGTCGGCTCCAGCTCCTGGTCAGGGCTTCCTGGAGCTGGACGACGGTCGCTCGTACGCGATCGCGATCGGCGGGTGCACCTTCCAGCCGAGCGGGACGATCGAGGTCTCGGGCACGAGCGACGAGGGCTCGACGTTCGACATGACGCAGTTCTTCCTCGGAGAGGAGTGGTCGCGAACCGACGCCTCGATCGAGTTCGCCGACGGCGACCGGATCTACGTCACGGTGAGCTCGGCGAACCCCGACGGCGCGCCCGCGGAGGCCGAGGGGAAGACGATTACGTGGGAGCAGGTCTTCCAGGAGCTCGACGAGTCCGCCAACTCCATCGTCTACAGCGGGAGCGGGAGGCTGCGGCTCACCTGCCCGTAGATCCGCCGCGCCGGCACGAACGAGCCACGCGGCGGCAGTGGGCCGCCCGGCCGGCTGCGATCCTGGTCGGGAGTCGCCGGCCGCGGCGGCCCCGTGACGTCGGTGCCGGCAGGCCCGACCTCAGCAGATGCGGGGAAGCGGGTCGCCGACGAGCATGTCGACGATGCGGCTTCCGCCGAGCGCGGTGTCGAGGAGCACCATCCCCTCGGGCTCGCCGTCGACGACGCCGAGCTCGACCGCGTCGCTTCCGAGCGAGTGCTCGCGGAGGAGGGCGAGGGCGTCATCCGACACCTCCTCCGCCACGATCGCGACGAGCTTCCCCTCGTTCGCGACGTAGAGCGGGTCGATGCCGAGGATCTCGCAGGCGGCCGCGACTGAGGGTCGCACGGGCAGCGCGGCCTCGCTCACCCGGACGGCGAGGCCCGACTGGGAAGCCAGCTCGTTGAGCGCGGTCGCGAGCCCTCCGCGCGTCGGGTCGCGCATCCATCGCAGCGAATCGCCGAGGGAGAGGAGCAACGCTGCGAGCTCGTGTACCGGGGCGGTGTCGCTCTCGACATCGCCCTCGAGCCGGAGGTCGCCTCTCGCGATCATCACCGCCATGCCGTGATCGGCGATCGTCCCGGAGAGGAGCACGCGGTCTCCCGGTCGCACCCGCTCCGGGCCGAGGTGGACGTCGTGCTCGAGCACGCCGACACCGGCGGTCGTCACGTACAGGCCGTCAGCCTTCCCGCGCTCGACGACCTTCGTGTCGCCGGCCGCGACCGCCACGCCGGCGCGCCGCGCCGCAGCCGCCATCGACACCACGACGTCACGGAGCTCGGCGACCGGCAGGCCTTCCTCGAGCACGAAGCCCGCGGTGAGGAAGAGCGGGCGGGCACCGGCGACGGCCAGGTCGTTGACGGTCCCGTTGACCGCCAGCTCACCGATGTCCCCGCCGGGGAAGGCGAGCGGCCGCACGACGTAGCTGTCCGTGGTCAATGCGAGCCGTCCCTTCGGCGGGGAGACGATTGCGCTGTCGCCGAGCGGGTCGAGCACTTCGTTCCCGAGCTCCTCGAGGAAGAGCGCGGCGACGAGGTCGCGCGTCGCCTTCCCCCCGGCGCCGTGCGCGAGCGTGACCCGCTCGTCGCGCAACGGCGGTCGCCTGCCGCGGTCAGGCACCGACCGGGGCCTCCTCCCGCGGCCGCCGGAGACGGCCGTACGAGAAGTAGGCCGCGCATGCCCCTTCGCTCGAGACCATGCACGTCCCGAGCGGTCGCTCGGGCGTGCAGGCGGTACCGAAGACCCCGCACTCCCAGGGCTTGATCTGGCCCGTCAGCACCTCGCCGCAGCGGCAGGCCTTCGGGTCCTCGATCCGCGCTCCGGGAACCTCGAACAGCCGCTCCGCGTCGAGTGCGGCGAGCTCGTCCCGTATCCGGAGCGCGCTTCGCGGCAGCACTCCCAGGCCGCGCCACTCGAAGTCCTCCCGCACCTCCATCGTCTCTGCGATCGCCTCCAGAGCCCGGAGGTTCCCCTCGGGCCGCACGACGCGCGTGTACTGGTTCTCCACCTCGCAGCGTCCCTCCGCCCGCTGGCGGAGGAGCATCGCGATCGACTGCAGGAGGTCGACGGGCTCGAAGGCCGACACGACGACGGCCCGGCCGTACTCGGCGGGGATGAAGCGGTAGGCGTCCGTCCCGATCACGGACGAGACGTGGCCCGGGCCGATGAAGGCGTCGACCTGCAGGCCCGGGGTCTCGAGGATGGCCCTGAGCGGCGGCTCGATGAGGACGTGGTTGCAGAAGACCGAGAAGTTGGGGGCCCCTTCCGCCCGCGCGCGGAGGAGCGTGACCGCCGTGGCGGGGGCAGTCGTCTCGAACCCGATCGCGAAGAAGCAGACGTGCCGGTCGGGCTCGCGGTGAGCGAGCTCGAGCGCGTCGAGCGGCGAGTAGACCATGTGCACGTCCGCGCCCCGGGCGGCCGCCTCGGACAGCGAGCCGTGGCCTCCGGGGACGCGCAGCATGTCGCCGAAGGTGGCGAGCGTGACCCCCTCGTGCTCGGCGATCGCGACCGCGTCGTCCACGCGCCCGGCCGGGATGACGCACACGGGGCAGCCGGGCCCGTGCACGAGCTCCACCTCCGCCGGGAGGAGCTCCTCCAGGCCGTGCCGGTAGATCGCATGCGTGTGCCCGCCGCAGATCTCCATCACGCGCACCGTCTCGCCGGGGGTCACGAGCGAGCGCATCTCGGCGGCAAGGCTGCGGGCGAGCGCCGGGTCGCGGTACTCGTCGACGAACCTCACGTTGCAGCCCCTTCGATCCGCTCGAGCGCGATCCCCGCGTGGCAGAGGAGGAGCTCGCCGGGACGGGCATCGGGCACGAGGTCGATCGCCACGCGCTCCGTCTCGCCGCTCACGGCGACGAGGGCCTGCAGGCCCTCGACCTCGACGACCCGCGCCGGGACGGCGACGTCTCCGCACGTGACGCAGGTCTCCGGCGCGAGTCTCATGCGACGGAACCGCCTCGCATCTCGTCCAGCTCGCGCTGGAGCTCCGCCCCCTGGCGGAGCAGCTCGAGCGTCTCGTGCGCCTGCTCCTCGTCGATCCGCGCGAGCGCGAAGCCGACGTGGACGAGGACCCAGTCCCCCTCCTCGACGGGGGAGGATGGCTCGTCGACGAGCGCCACGCTGATCGACCTGCGGACGCCGGACACGTCGACCGTCGCGAGCCCGCCCGCACGGTCGGAGACCTCGATGATCCGTCCCGGGATCCCTAGGCACATGACGCGAGCCTCGCTGCGGCGACCGCCGCCTGGCCGTAGCTGACGCCGGCGTCGTTCGGCGGGACGGATGCATGGGTGAGGACGCGGAGCCCCGAGCGTTCGAGGCTCGAGCGGAGCGCGTCGAGCAGGAGCAGGTTCTGGAAGCAGCCGCCGGAGAGGACGACGGTGTCCGCCCCCCCAGCCCGCGCGCACGCGGCGCCGAAGGCCGCCGCGACGCCCTCGTGGAACGCAGCCGCGATCTCGGCGCGGTCCCGTCCGTCCCGGAGGTCGTCGTGGGCTGCAGCCACGAGGTCGGAGCCGTGTATCAGTCCTCCCTCGACGCGACATTCGTACGCCGCCGCGGGGACGTCGCCGGCGAGGTGCTCGAGCTCGATCGCTGCCTGGCCCTCGTACGTCACGCGGTCGCGGACGCCGAGGAGCGCGGACACGGCGTCGAAGAGGCGGCCGGCGCCAGACGAGAGCGGCGCGTTCACCCCGAGGCTCTGCCGCACGAGCTCCCAGCGCTCCCACGGCACCGGGCGCCCGGCCCGCTCGAGGTACGAGGCCGCCACGCGCCACGGCTCGCGCACCACGGCTTCGCCGCCCGGGAGCGGGACGGGGTCGAGATGCGCGACGCGCTCGTAGGAGACGAGGTCGAAGCGGAGCACCTCGCCGCCCCAGATCGTCCCGTCCGGGCCGTAGCCGGTGCCGTCGAGGACGACGGCGAGCGCCGGTTCGGCCGAGCCGTGCTCGGCGAGGCAGGCGGCGGCGTGCGCATGGTGGTGCTGGACCTCGACGACGGGGAGGCCCTGCTCCCGGGCCCAGCGGGTCGAGAGGTAGTCGGGGTGCAGGTCGCACGCGATCGCGGACGGCTCGATGTCGAGCATGTCGAGGTAGAGCTCGAGGTCGGCCCGGAACGCGGCATACGCATCCTCACTCGTCAGGTCGCCGAGGTGCGCCGAGAGGAACGCCTCCGACCCCCGCCCGACGCAGAAGGTGCTCTTGAGCTCCGCGCCCGCTGCGACGAGCGGTGCGCGGAGCGCGACGGGGAGAGCGACCGCCGACGGCGCGTAGCCGCGTGAGCGCCGGACCGGGAACTGCGCACGGACGACCGAGTCCTCACAGCGCCGATGAATGGGGCGGTCGTGCTCGAGGAAGAGGTCCGCGACGCGGCCGAGACGCCGGCGGGCGTCCTCGTCGTCGAACGCGATCGGCTCGTCCGTGAGGTTGCCGCTCGTCATCACGAGCGGGCGTGCCGTGTCGGCGCACAGCAGGTGATGAAGCGGGGTGTACGGGAGCAACAGGCCGAGCCAGGGCGAGCCCGGCGCCACCGACTCGGCGACCGGCGCGCCCGGGATACGCCGTGCGAGGACGAT
>JBFFGH010000154.1:0-4724 GCA_041557575.1 Gaiellaceae bacterium | reverse complement strand
CCACCGGCGAGATCCTGCTCGTCGCAGCGACGGAGCCCGAGCTCTGCGGGCTCGCGGGCATCGTCTGCGGCGTCGGCCCCGTGGACGCCGCCGCGGCCACGGCTCGCGCGCTCTCCGAGCGCCGGCCTCGCGCCGTGCTCCACGTGGGGGTCGCCGGGGGCCGAGGCATTGCGCCCGGCTCCCTCGTCGTCGGGACGGAGGCGGTGTACGTCGACATCTCCGCGGCGATCCCGGTCGTCGATCGCGTGGTTCCCACCGCGACCCTCGTTGCGGCGACCCGCTCGGCGCTGCCGGACGCGCTCTGCCTTCCGATCGCGACGAGCGCCGGGGTGTCGGGCTCCTCTCGCGCGCTTCCCGACGGTGTGCGGGTGGAGGCTATGGAGGGCTTCGCGGTTCTCCGGGCATGCGAGCTCGCGGGCGTCCCGGCCGTCGAGCTGAGAGCCGTCTCCAACGAGCTCGGGGAGACCGACCGTGCGCGCTGGATGATCCCGCAGGCGATCGAGGCGCTGGGGGAAGCGCTCCCACGCCTCCTCACCGCGCTCTCCGAGTAGCGTTCCTCCCCCATGGCCCGCAGAGAGCAGAGGCGAGAGCGCCCGCTTCCCGCGCCGCTTCCTCCCGAGGCGCGAACGGTGGGTCAGCTCGTGGGCGAGACGATCAAGCTCTACAGCCGCCACTTCATTCGCGCGCTGCCCTTCGGCCTGGTCGTCGCGATCACGAATCAGCTCGCCGTCGACCGAGCGATCCCCGTGCAGATGGCGATCTTCGCGGTGGCCGGGCCGTTCTTCACGATCGCGTACGCGGACGCGGCGCGTCTCGCGACCGGGGCGAAGCCGGGCAGGGAGAACTGGCTGGTCGCGCTCGCGGCCGGGACGCTCGTGTTCCTGCCGGCAGCCGTGCTCATCCCGTGGTTCAAGCTCGCCGTCGTCGCTCTCTTCGCCGTCATCGGCCTCGTCGTCCCCGTGGCGATCGCCGAGCGGCGGTCGTTCGGAGGCTCGTTCGGTCGCGCGTTCAGGCTCGGGCGCGCCGACTACGTCCATGCCGTCGGCTCGCTGGCGACGCTCGTGCTCATCTTCGGCCTGGCCGAGCTCGGGCTCGCCCTGCTCCTCGAGTCGGAGGCGGACAACACGAAGAGGACGGCGTTCTTCCTCGCCGACACCGTGCTCGGGCCGCTCCTCTTCCTCGGCGGGGCGCTCCTCTACGTCGACCAGGCGGCTCGGTTACGCTCGCGGGAGGAGCGAGGAAAGGAGCGGGATGCCGACCTACCTGATGCTGACGACCTTGACGGAGAAGGGGATCCAGACGCTGCACGCGAACCCGGGGCGGCTACGTGAGGTCAACCGGGACATCGAGGAGCTGGGCGCGAAGGTCATCCACCAGTGGGCCGCGCTCGGCGAGTACGACTTCGTGAACATCGTCGAGGCGCCGGACGATCTGACGATCGCGAAGGTCTCGGTCGCGCTCGGTGCGCGCGGAAGCGCGAAGCTCGAGTCACTGCCGCTGCTCCCGGTGGACGAGCTCCTCGGCAGCCTTTCCTAGGCGCCAGGCTCGGGAGGGGTCCTTCTACGGGGCGGCGAAGCCCGTCCGGCGTGCCGGAACGGCGAGCGGGCTCTCGGGGAGCCCGGGCTTCGGGTCGAGGTTGTACTCACGGGGCGCGACGTCGTTGGGCGTCCCGGGGTGGAAGAGCGATGCGAGGAGCTGGATGTGCGTTCGCCCCGGCCCGATCTCCCACTGGCCGCCCCCGTACGCCCCGATCCCCCGTGCCTCGCAGTAGTCGTACGCGGCGAGCAGCCGCTCGATCGATCCGAACCGCGACGGCTTCACGTTCACCGTCCTCGGCGGCCAAGGCAGGTCCTCGATGTCCGCGACCGAGTGGATGACCGCGTCCCACGTGACGCGGTCGCGGTGCGGCTCGAGAGCCACCGTCGTCTCCTCGGTCAGCGCCGGGTCCTCGAGCCACGCCTCCGGCAGCGCCTCGGCGACCCGGCGGTAGAGATCCGCATCGGGGGGAGTCTCGACGCTCGTTCCGCGGTAGTGGCCCTTGAGGTCCACCGAGTCCACGGCGCCGGTCGCTGCGAGCTCGGCGATCAGGTCGTCCGTCCACTCGCTCGAGGCGTCCAGCTTGAAGCGCAGCCCCGGGTAGAGAGAGAGCCAGGCGAGCACGCGCTCCGTCGACGGCGGCGAGCCGAGCCCCATTGACACGACGAACGCGACCGGACGCGGCTCGCGGCCGACGGCCTCTCCCAGCGACATCCCGGCCTGGCGCAACGCCAGGTCGAGGGCCGCGCTCTCGTACGCCCAGCGCCGGTAGTCGACGTAGACCTCCCGCTCCGGGGGCGGGTCGAAGAGCGCTTGCCCGGCAAGGTGCTGCGAGAACGTGTGGATCGTCCAGTCGCCGTCGAGAGCGAGATCCGGGCCGCGCTCCTGCAGGCGGTCGTGCTCGACCGCCTCGTACGTCACGTCTTCGCCGATCCCCTCCTCGCCGACGCCGGTCAGGCGGATCACGGTGACCTTGCGCAGGAAGTCGGGCCGCGCCTGGAGCTCGAGGCCCTGGAGGGAGTACCGCTCCACGTGCAGCGGCAGGTCTCGAACCTTGTCGTAGAGGGTCACAGCTCGGAGAACGCTACCGCCACCTTGCCGGCGAGCTGCGCGTTGGACACGGCGAGGGCACGATTCACCTCTCTCGTGCGACCGCCCGAGCGCTCGTGGAGGAACGCGAGGACGAAGGGCGTGACCCGCTGGCCGGAGATCCCCTGGGACGCCGCCTCTGCGATCGCCTCCTCGATCAGGCTCTCTGCGTCGAAGCTCTCCGGGGGCGGGTTGGCGAGGAGCAGGCCCCGGCCGCCGAGCTCCCAGTGCGCGGCCGCGATGCGGGCCGCTTCGCCCTCGCTCTCGACCCTCTGCGGCACGGGCGGGCCGCCCGCTGCCTGGTAGAAGAGCGGGAGCGTGTCCGTGCGATAGCCCAGCACGGGGATGCCCAGCGTCTCGAGGTACTCCATCGTCGCGGGGACGTCCAGCAGCGACTTCGCCCCGGAGCACGCGACGAGGACCGGGGCCGTCGCGAGTGCGACGAGGTCGGCGGAGACGTCCAGCGATGCCGGAGACCCCCGATGCACGCCGCCGATCCCACCCGTCCCCATGACGCGGATGCCCGTGCGTCGTGCGATGGCGAGAACTGCTCCCACCGTTGTCGCTCCGACCGCGCCCGACGTCAGGCACGAAGCGAGGTCGCGAGGGCCGAGCTTGCGAGCGGAGGAGTCGAAGCGCGCGAGCTCGTCCGCGTGGAGACCGACGCGGACGCGCCCGTCGGCGACCCCGATCGTCGCCGGCGTCGCGCCTGCATCGCGCACGGCGCGCTCCATCGCGAGCCCTACCTCGAGGCCGTCCGGGGCGGGGAAGCCGTGCGCGACGATCGTCGTCTCGAGCGCGACGACGGGCCGGCCCGCGTCGAGCGCCTCCCGAATCTCCTCGGACACGTGCACGAGATCGCTCACGTGTCGGAACCTAGCGTCGGCATCGCACCGAGTGTCTCAACACACCGCGCCGCGGCCTCGAGGGCGACATCGGGCCCGCCCACGATCCATCCCGCCGCGAGCGCGTCTCCCGCGCCCGTCGAGTCGACGACGCGCTCCACCGGCAGCGCCGGCCGCTCGTCGCCCTCGAACGAGCACCCGGCCGGACCGCGCTTGAGGATCCAGCGGACACCGGGGATCGGCCCTCCGACGGCGTCGTTCTCGTCCTCGTTCGCGAATACGACGTCCGGAGCGAGATCGGACACGACCCGGCGGAACTCGTCTCGGCCGATGTCCCGGATCACGCTCCAGGAGGCCAGGTCGACGCTCACGAGGGCGCTCTCCTCCCGCGCGAGTGCGACGGCCCGTCGTGCGGCGCTCCTCGCCGGCTCCTCGGCGAGCGCGTAGCCGGACACGTGCAGGTGGTCGCAGCCGGCGAGCCAGCTCCGCTCGAGCTCGTCCACGCGCAGCGCGGCAGCCGCTCCCCGGTCGGATGCCATCGAGCGCTCGCCGTCCGGTGAGACGAGCGAGCAGATCGTGCCGTTCCGTCCCCCGATCGGGCCGAGAACCTCGACCCCGAGGCTCGCCAGACGCGTGCGAGCGAGCCCTCCGGCGTCGTCCGCTCCGGTCTTCCCGAGGAAGCGCGCCCGGGCACCGAGGGCTACGGCCCACGCGGCGACGTTCGCCGCCTGCCCGCCGGGACCGACCCGGATCTCGGCGCTCGTGTCTCCTCCGACGGCGATCGGCCCGGCGAGCCGGACGACCACGTCGAGCGTGAGATCTCCGAGGGAGCAGACGAGCATGGCCCGATGGATCGTAAGATCGGAGCGTGGACGGTGACGGCGGAAGAGGGCGCATTCGCTCGTTCGCGCTCGGCGGGCTCGTCGGAGCGTCGGCCGCTCTCGCGGCGGTGAGCCGACGACGACGTGCGTCGAGACGGATAGGGCGGCCTCGCGGGCTCGCGGCCTTCGAGAGCGCACCCTGTCATCGCGAGCTCGTCGAACGCGAACGCGAACGCGAGGCGTCGGCGCCGTAGCGCGCTAGCCTTCCGGCCCGTGCCGATCTACGAATACCGCTGCCCCAACGGGCACACGTTCGAGGTGTTCCAGCGGATGACAGACGACCCGGTTGAGCGCTGCGAGGAGTGTGGCGCCTCGCCGGTGGAGAAGGTGCTGTTCCCGGTCGCCGTCCACTTCAAGGGCTCGGGCTTCTACT
>JBFFGH010000153.1:0-4738 GCA_041557575.1 Gaiellaceae bacterium | reverse complement strand
GGGAACGATGCCTGCCGGATCGACCTCGACGTCGACCCGGTCGCCGGGGGCGGGGTGCTCGAGCGCGGCCACCGCTGCCTCGAGCGTCGATCCGTCGTCGAGCTCGACCACGAGACGCACGGCCGGCCCCTGGCGGGTCGCCGACTGCACGACGCCGTCGCCTCCGTCCCGGGCGGGCCTCACCGTCACCGCCTCCGGCCGCACGAGCTGCCGCCCGACGACGTTGCGGAGCCCGAGGAAGCGAGCGACGTCCTCGTCGGCGGGATGCGACCAGAGCTCGTCGGGAGAGCCCGTCTGGGCGATTCTCCCTGCCCGCATGACCGCCACCCGGTCGCCGAGCGCGAACGCCTCCGCCTGGTCGTGCGTCACGTAGACGGCGGTCACGCGGAGCTCGTCGAAGAGCCGGTCGAGGTCTTCGAGCAGGCGGTCGCGGAGCCTCCGGTCGAGCGAGCCGAGCGGCTCGTCGAGGAGGAGGACGCGGGGCTCCGGCGCCAGCGCGCGCGCCAGGGCGACGCGCTGCTGCTCCCCGCCCGAGAGCGTTGCGATCGAGCGGTGCTCGAACCCTCCGAGCCCGACGAGCTCGAGCAGCGTGCCGACCCGGGCCTCGACGTCGGCGCTCCCCTCTCCCTGCATCCGGAGGCCGAAGGCGACGTTGCCGAAGACGTCGCGGTGGTGGAACAGAGCGTGGTCCTGGAACACGAGGCCGACCCCGCGGCGATGCGGAGGCACGCGCGTGACGTCGGCCCCGTCGAGGAGCACGCGCCCCGCGTCGGCGGGCTGCAGGCCGGCGATCACCCGCAGCAGGGTCGTCTTCCCGCAGCCGCTCGGCCCGAGCACCGTGAGGATCTCGCCGTGCGCGACCTCGAGCTCGACGCCGTCGAGCGCGGGCTTCTCGCCGAACACGACCCTGACGCCTTCGACGCGGAGCACCGCTACACCCATCCCCCGCGGTGGGCGCGCACGCGCTCGACCGCGAACACCGCGATCCCCGTGACGAGCATCAGGACGACGGCGAGCGCGTAGGCCTCTGCCGCGTTGAGCTCCCCGGGGCGCCCGAGGAAGCGGAAGATCGCGACCGGCAGTGTGGGGCGGTCCGGGCGGGCGAGGAACACCGTGGCGCCGAACTCGCCGAGCGAGATCGCGAACGCGAACCCGGCCGCGACCGCGAGCGCGCGCGAGACGATCGGCAGGTCGACCTCGCGGCGCACGCGCACGGGCGAGGCCCCGAGGAGAGCCGCCGCCTCGCGCTGGTGCTCGTCGATCGCGCGGAGCGTGGGGGCCACGATCCGCACGACGAACGGGATGGCGACGAGCGACTGCACGACCGGCACGACCCACGGCTCGGCGCGAAAGGCGAGGGGTGACGTGTCGAAGGCGATCACGAAGCCCAGGCCGAGCATGACCGCCGATGCGCCGAGCGGCACCATGAGCAGGGCGTCGAGCAGGCCGATCCCCCTCCCCCTGCGCCCGTACCCGGAGACGGCGACCGCCGCGAGCCCGCCGACGACGAGCGCGATCGCCGTCGCAGCGGCCGCGTAGACGAGCGAGTTGACGATCGCCTCCCACGGCGCGACGAGCAGCGTGCTCGTCTCGTCCCCGAGCGCGCGGTACGCGTCGAGCCCGTGCCCGCCGCCGATCGCGAGCGAGCGCTCCACGAGCACGAGGATCGGGATCCCGATGAAGAGCGCGAGCCCGCCGATGCTGCCCGCGACGAGCGCCCTCTCCCCGGCCGTCCGGGGGCGCCGGAGGACGTCGCGCTCCGCGCGGAGCTGGCCCGCGACCGCGAGCCGTGCCTCGAGCCGGGTCGTCACCCAGACGGTGACCGCGACGAACGCGAGCTGCACGAGCGAGAGCACGGCCGCGGCGCGCAGGTCGTACAGCCGCACCGCCTGGTTGTAGACCTCCGCCTCGATCGTCGCGTAGCGGGGGCCGCCGAGGATGAGGACGATCCCGAACGACGTGAAGCAGAAGAGGAACGTGATCGCCGACGCCGCCGCGAGCGCCGGGGCCAGCAGGGGGAGGGTCACGTGGCGCGCCCGCCGCCAGGGGCCCGCTCCGAGCGTCGCCGCGGCCTCCGACACGCGCGGGTCGAGGCTCGCCCAGAACGTCCCGACGACGCGGACGACCACCGCCACGTTGAAGAAGGCGTGGGCGATGAGGATCGGCGCCCAGCCCCGCTCGAGCCGCGGGGGGAGCACGGCCAGGAAGGCGAGCGCCACGACGACCGTGGGCAGGACGAACGGGACGAGCACGAGCGCGCGGACGAGGCCGCGCCCGCGGAACCGGAAGCGCCCGATGACGAGCGCCGCGGGCAGCGCGACCGCGAGCGTCAGCGCAGTGGACGCGACCGCCTGCCAGAAGGTGAACCAGACCACCTCGCGCGTCAGCGGGTCGGTCAGCACCTCGAGCGCCGTGTCGCCGCCGCCGCTGCGCAGGCCCCGGTCGACGATCGCCGCGAGCGGATAGGCGAAGAAGAGCCCGAGGAACGCGAGCGGGACGCCGTAGGCGAGGGCCCGCCAGGCGCGCCCGGTCACCGCAGGACGATCCGCGTCCACTCGTCCACCCAGCGCTCGCGGTTCTCCTCGACCTCGTTCGGCGCGACGAGCAAGGGGGCCTCGGGAACCACGGCGTACCGCTCGAACTCGGGTGGGAGCTTCGCGTCGGGGACGACCGGGAACACGAACATCGTCAGCGGCACGTCCTCCTGGAAGCGCTTCGAGAGCATGAAGTCGATCAGCTTCCGGGCGCCGTCCTCGTTCCGCGCTCCGCGCAGCACGCCCGCGTACTCGATCTGCCGGTAGCAGCTCGCTTCGACGACCCCGGTCGGCGCCTCCTCCGGCCTCGGTGTCCGGAAGATGACCTCGGCCGGCGGGCTCGACGCGTAGGAGACGACCACCGGACGGTCACCGCGGCTCCCGGAGGCGCCCGAGAAGCGCGTCGTGTACGCCTCCTCCCAGCCGTCGACGACGAGGACGCCGTTCTCGCGCAGCTTCCGCCAGTAGTCCTGCCAGCCGTCCTCGCCGAGCTCGGCGATCGTCGCCAGCAGGAAGGCGAGCCCCGGCGTGGAGGTGGCCGGGTTCTCGACGACGAGGAGCCCCTCGTACTCGGGGCGAGCGAGGTCGTCGAGGGAGTCGGGCGGCGCGATGCCGCGCTCCTCGAACCAGGCCTTGTCGTAGTTGAGGCAGACGTCGCCGTGGTCGATCGGCGTGACGGTGAACTCGGGGTCGAGTGCCGCGTACTGCATGTCCAGGCTTCCGATGTCGGGCACGTACGCCTGGAAGACGTCTCCCTCGAGAGCCCGGGCGAGCAGGTTGTTGTCGATGCCGAAGAGGACGTCCCCCTCGGGGTTGCCCGCGGTGAGGAGCGCCTTCGTCACGACCTCGCCCGCGTCGCCGGCCCTCAGGATCCGGAGCTTCAGTCCGCTCTCCTCCTCGAAGGCCCTCTTCACCTCGGGCGAGATCGCGAAGGAGTCGTGGGTCACGAGCACGACGTCGGTCGGCTTCTCGCCGCCGCCGCCGCAGCCCGCGGAGACGGCTGCGAGCGCAAGAGCGAGAGCTGCCGTCGCGAGCGCCCTCATGCCGCGCCTCCCTCCGTCGGCCCGGGCCGGACGACGAGGAGGACGCCGCACTCGACGGCGACGCGGGCCGGGCTCGACGCGAGCACGTTCGAGACGCCGCGGCTCGAGCCGGCTTCCAGCCTCTCCCCGTGGAGCGCGTACGCGAGGCCCTCGGTACGGACTCCCTCCGCCGGCCCGTGGAGGGCGAGCAGCGACAGGGTCTCCCCCGGCTCTCCCGTGATCTCCCGCTCGCCGCGCACGACGTGCACGCGTGTCGTGCCCACGAATGCGTCGACCCGCACCTCGTCGTAGCGGGGCGACGCGAGCAGGAGCAGGGCCGCGAGCAGGTGGTCGAGCCTCCCGGCGCCGTCCCCCGCGATCACGAGCACGCGCCGGGCGCCGAGCGTGACCGCCACGTCGAGCGCGAGCTCGAGGTCGGTCGCGTCCTTCTCGGCCGGGTACCGCTCGATGCGCACGCCTGCCGCCTCGGCCGCCGCGAGCGCCTCGGGCGACACCGAGTCGAAGTCGCCAACCGCGACGGCCACCTCGAGCCCGAGCGCGAGCGCGTGCTCGAGCCCCTCGTCCGCCGCGATCACGCGCGCGCCGAGCGGAACCGCGAGCGCGGACGACGGGTCGGGAGCCGGTCCCCCTACCACCACCACTGCTACTTCGTCCGTCACGCCTTCCTCCGCTGGCATTACCCAGGTCAGGTTCTGCGGGTCGACGACGCGGTTGCCGCCCTCTCAGCCCGGTGCCCCGAGCTCCCCGTTACGCTGGCTCAATCGTAGCGCCGGTTGCATTCGTCGACGAGCTGGCCGCCGCGCGGATCGGGCGCACGTTCAACCAGTACGCGGAGGGGCCGCGGGCGCAGCTCCTGCGCGAGCGGCTCGCCCGCTACCTCGAGAGCCGTGCCGGGGCGGCGATCCTCCTCGTCGGCGAGGCGCCGGGCTACCGCGGCGCGCGCGTCTCGGGGATCCCCTTCACCTCGGAGCGCCAGCTCACCGGCTCGGGCCCTGCCGAGGCGACGGCGACGATCGTCCACCGCGTGCTGGCGGAGCTCGGGATCGAGCGGGACGTCCTCCTCTGGAACGTGGTGCCGACGCATCCCGGCACGGCGTCGTCGAACCGCTCGCCCACCCGTGCCGAGATCGCGGCCGGGCTCGCCTTCCTCGCGCCCCTTGC
>JBFFGH010000152.1:0-4752 GCA_041557575.1 Gaiellaceae bacterium | reverse complement strand
GGTCGCCCCCGTGCGGCTCGAGGAAGACGGGCTCGACGCTCTCGATCACACCGTCCGCCTGGAGCCCGAGGAAGTACGCCATCGTCTGGTTGAAGACCTCCAGGGCCTGTGACTCACGCCCCCGGACCGTCTCACCCCAGCCGATGAAGAGGCCTCCGTCTGCCATGTCCCACCTCCTGATCTGGTGACCCCTCGAGCATTTCACACGGGGTGAGCGCCTGCCGCGTCGAACATCTGTTCGACTGGCTAGAATGGCCGCGCTATGGCCCAGGCTGACGAGCTCGTCGTCCACGGCGCGCGCGAGCACAACCTGAAGAACGTCACGGTTCGCATCCCCCGCGACGCGCTCGTCTGCGTCACCGGGCTGTCCGGCTCCGGGAAGTCGAGCCTCGCCTTCGACACGATCTACGCCGAGGGCCAGCGGCGCTACGTCGAGTCGCTCTCGGCGTACGCGCGCCAGTTCCTGCAGATGATGGAGAAGCCCGACGTCGACTCGATCGACGGGCTCTCGCCGGCGATCTCGATCGACCAGAAGACGACGTCCCGCAACCCCCGCTCGACGGTGGGGACGGTGACGGAGGTCTACGACTACCTGCGCCTCCTCTTCGCGCGGATCGGGAGGCCGCACTGCCCGGTCTGCGGCCGGGCGATCGCGGGTCAGTCGCTCGACCAGATCGTCGAGCAGGTGCTCAGGCTCGGCGAGGGCACGAAGTTCACGGTCAACGCGCCGGTCGTCCGCGACCGCAAGGGCGAGTTCCGGGACGTGCTCGACGAGCTCCGCCGCGACGGCTTCACCCGCGTGAAGGTGGACGGCGAGCAGCGGCTGCTCGAGGAGGAGATCGTCCTCGACAAGAAGTTCAAGCACACGATCGAGGTCGTCGTCGACCGGCTCGTGATGAAGCCGGAGCTCCGCCAGCGCCTCACCCAGTCGATCGAGACGGCGACGTCGCTCGCCGAGGGCCTCGTCACCATCGACGTCGTCGACGGCGAGGCGATGACCTTCTCGGAGAACCTCGCGTGCCCGGACCACGGCGTGTCCCTGCCCGAGCTCGAGCCGCGCGTCTTCTCGTTCAACTCGCCGCACGGGGCCTGCCCGCGCTGCACGGGCCTCGGCGCCCAGCTCGAGATCGACCCCGACCTGCTCGTGCCGGACCCCTCGCTCACGATCAACGAGGGCGCGCTCGTCCCGTGGACGATCGGCAGCCAGGGCTACTACGAGAGCGTCATCGAGGCGGTCGCGGAGCGGTACGAGATCTCGCTCGACGTGCCGTGGCGCGACCTCGAGCGTGAGCAGCAGGACCGGTTCCTGTACGGGACGGACGGCGAGCGGATCTTCGTCCAGTACCGCAACCGCATGGGGCGCAAGCGCCAGTACACGATGGCCTTCGAAGGGCTCGTCAACAACCTCCAGCGGCGCTACCGGGAGACGGACTCGTCGCAGCAGCGCGAGCGGATCGAGGAGTACATGAGCTTCAGGCCGTGCCCCGGGTGCAACGGCGCGCGCCTCAAGCCCGAGGTGCTCGCGGTGACCATCGGCGGGCTCTCGATCCACGAGCTCACGAAGCTCTCGGTCACCTCGGCGCTCCGCTTCGTGGACGAGCTCGAGCTGACGAAGACGGAGGAGCTCATCGGCCGCCGCATCCTCAAGGAGGTGCGCGAGCGGCTCACGTTCCTCGAGAACGTCGGGGTCGGCTACCTCCAGCTCGACCGTGCGGCGAAGACGCTCTCGGGCGGGGAGGCCCAGCGGCTCCGGCTCGCGACGCAGATCGGGTCGCAGCTCGTGGGCGTCCTCTACATCCTCGACGAGCCGTCGATCGGGCTGCACCAGCGCGACAACGGCAGGCTCATCGCCACGCTCGAGCGGCTGCGCGACGTCGGCAACACCGTGCTCGTCGTCGAGCACGACGAGCAGATGATGCGCTCGGCGGACTGGATCGTCGACCTCGGGCCCGGAGCGGGAGAGCACGGGGGAGAGGTGGTCGCGGAGGGAACGGTGGACGTGATCGCCGCGACGCCGGGCTCCGTGACCGGGACGTTCCTGAGCGGCGAGCGGAAGATCCACGTGCCGGCGAGGCGCGGCGACGAAGGACGGGGCTGGTTCTCCGTCCACGGCGCGGCCATGCACAACCTGAAGGGGATCGACGTCGACTTCCCCGTCGGGCGGTTCATCGCGGTGACCGGGGTCTCCGGCTCCGGGAAGTCCACGCTCGTCAACGAGATCCTCTACAAGGCGCTCGCGAACCGTCTCAACAAGATGCGGGTCAAGCCCGGCGACCACGAGGGCGTGGAGGGGATCGAGGTGTTCGACAAGGTCATCGACATCGACCAGAGCCCGATCGGCCGCACGCCGCGCTCGAACCCCGCGACCTACACCGACCTCTTCACCCACGTGCGCGAGCTCTACTCGCTGACGCCGGAGGCGAAGGTGCGCGGCTACAAGCCCGGCCGCTTCTCCTTCAACGTGCGCGGCGGGCGCTGCGAGGCGTGCAAGGGCGACGGGACGATCAAGATCGAGATGCACTTCCTGCCCGACGTCTACGTCCCCTGCGAGACGTGCCACGGGCATCGCTACAACAAGGAGACGCTCGAGGTCCGCTTCAAGGGGAAGTCGATCTCCGACGTGCTCGAGATGTCCGTCGAGGAGGCCCTCGAGTTCTTCGCGAAGATCCCGAAGATCCGGCGGCGCCTGCAGACGCTCCACGACGTCGGCCTCGACTACATCAAGCTCGGCCAGCCGGCGACGACGCTCTCCGGCGGCGAGGCGCAGCGTGTGAAGCTCGCCGCCGAGCTCTCGAAGATCGCGACGGGGAAGACGCTCTACATCCTCGACGAGCCGACCACCGGTCTCCACTTCGCCGACATCGAGAAGCTCCTCGAGGTGCTCCAGCGCCTCGTGGACTCGGGCAACACCGTGCTCGTCATCGAGCACAACCTCGACGTCATCAAGCAGGCGGACTGGATCGTCGACCTCGGTCCCGAGGGCGGGGACGAGGGGGGAGAGGTGATCGGGACGGGCACGCCCGAGGACGTCGCAGGGATCGACGAGTCGGCGACGGGCCGCTACCTGCGCGAGGTCCTCGCCGAGCGCACCGCAGTGGCGGCTGCCTAGGCGGGCGCGGCGGCCGTCGGCTGGCGCGCGGCGACCGCGTCCGCCCGCTCGAGCCAGGGGGTCGCGCGCAGCCGCTCGAAGACCTCGCGCGCCTCCGCGAGCGCCTCCTCGTCGCCGGTCAGCTCGCCGAGCTCGAGCAGCGTGACCGCCAGCCAGAACGGGATCTTCAGCTCTGAAAAGCGCTTCGCGGCGGCGGTGTACTTCTCGACTGCGTCTTCCTCGGCGTCGGTCATACGGGCTCGGAGGCGGATGGCCTGCGCGCTGAGGTAGGGCGAGCGGAAACCCGGTGCCACCG
Organism: Gaiellaceae bacterium; assembly: GCA_041557575.1. Taxonomy (GTDB): domain Bacteria; phylum Actinomycetota; class Thermoleophilia; order Gaiellales; family Gaiellaceae; genus GMQP-bins7. Next base: position 1,348 of record JBFFGH010000152.1, on the reverse strand, counting down.
CCTCGATCGAGGACACGAGCTCGTCGGCGCGCTCTCGCTGTCCAAGCGCGAGCGCCGCCTCGGCCGCCTCCACCAGGCCGAGCTTCGCCGCCTGGTGCGACAAGTTCTCGGTCGAGCTTGCGGCCTCGATCGCGGCGAGTCCGAGGTCGAGAGCGTCCTCGAGCCGGCCTTCGGCGCGGGCGAGCACGGCCGCACCGGCGAGGTACATCGACCGCCGTTGCAGGTTCTCGGAGTCGGCGTAGGCCTCGTAGAGCGAGACGACACGTGTCGCCGTCTCCAGCTCCCCGCGGGCGATGTGGATCTCCGGCAGCGAGCTCAGGAAGCTCTCCGTCGTCCCTTCGTGGAGGTGCTCCTCGGGTACCTCTGCGAAGGCGGCGAGCGCCTCGTCCCAGCGGCCGAGCATGAAGAGCGGGTACGTCGTCTCGGCGAGCGTGCTCCGCTCTGACGGGCGTGAGCCACGCCGACGGCAGACAGCCAGGCAGTCCGTGAGGTGTCCGAGTGCTTCCTCGTAGCGGTCGCGCCGGAACGAGAGGTCGGAGAGGTTGAAGAGCGCGTTCATCTCGAACTCGGGGAGATCGTGGTCGCGCGCGAGCACGAGTTGGTGTCTGCGGAGCGCGAGTACCTCTTCCGGTCGATCGCCGTGGATCGCGAGCGCCCTGGCGCCGAAGGCGCGCACCAACGTCTCGGGCGCCCCGAGCCGCTGGGCGAGCGTCAGCGCGAGCTCGGACCGCTCGATCGCCTTCGCACTCTCGCCGGCGAAGAAGTACGCCCCGGCCAGGGTCGCCGCGAGGGCTGCCAGCTCTTCGCCCGGCTCGAACTCTTCGAGCGTCGCGAACGCAGCTTCGGCGCGCGGGACCGCGGCATCGATCTTCCCTTGCCAGCCCTCGACGGTCGCGAGGCGGCCGGAGACCCGTGCAGCCTGGCGCGTCTCGCCTGCGGCCTCGTAGATGGCGATCGCCTTGCCGAGCAAGCGCTCCGCAGACTCCCAGTTCGCCGGATAGACGGCCAGCCAGCCGGCGCGGTCGAGCAAGGCTGTCCGCTCGAGGCCGTCGTCCGTGAGCTCTGCCGCGCGCTCGAGGTAGCGGACCCCCTCGCCCTGCGCTCCGAGCGCGTCCGCGCGGTCGGCCGCCCGGATGAGTGCCTCTCGCGCCTTCGCCTTGACCTCGGCGGCGTCGTCGGCATCGGGCTGCGCCTGGTACGCGTCGAGGTAGTGGGACGCAACGACCTCGGCGATCTCGTCCTCGTTCGGGAACGCGCTCTCCAGGTACCCGGCTGCGGCGAGGTGCCTCGATCGACGCTCCCGCTTGGAGAGCGTCTCGTACGCGACGTGGCGGACGAGATCCTGGAG
>JBFFGH010000151.1:0-4760 GCA_041557575.1 Gaiellaceae bacterium | reverse complement strand
GGTCGACGTCCGTGGCGCGGAGGGGCCAGGGCGCACGCGGGGCATCGGGCGGAGGATCGGGCAGCGTGAGCCGCGTGGATGCGCTCCTCCCTTGCGCCGCCTCCTCGTAGTCGCCGAAGCCCTCGCCGATGCGTGCCGGTCGTGCGTCCGGCCCGAGATGGATCCAGACGCTGTCCACCTCGATCGACCCTCCTCGATCGCCTGACAGCGACCAGCGACGGGCGGCGGCGAGCGCGGTGAACCCGCTGCCCCAGGTCGTGATCCCGATCTCCCGGTCCTCCAGGAGCGGCCGGAGGACGTCGATCCGAATCGACCTGAGCACCCAGAGGTGCTCCGGTGCGCCCCAGCCCGTCTCCTCGACGTCGTCCGTCGCGGCGTCCTGCAGGAAGCGAGCGACCGCGTCGAGGCGCACCCGGCCGCGAGCGTCCATGTCCGAGAGCCGAGCGCGAGAGGCCGTCCGGAACGTCCGTCCGGACGGCGGCCTCGGGCAGAGCTCTTCCATCGCCCCGGCACCCTAGATCAGCTCGAGGATCGGCGTCTCCCGTCGCCCCCGGCTGCGTGTGGTCGACGCGTTAGGCTGCGCTTCGGCTGGCGGCTGTCGCACCCGGGCAGGCGTTCGGGTCGAGAGCCGCCAGCACTACCTCGTTAGACGGACGCTCGGCTCGCTTGCGAGCAGTGTTCACGATCTCCGAACACCTCGATGCGGGAACTTCACGGAACGGATGTGTCTCGCGCCGGCGCAGTACAGCCTGCGCGCTCGTCCCCGTGGCTGTCGCCCCGTAGAATCGGCGCGTGACCGAGTGCCCGTCCTGCGGGCGCGAGAACGCCGGCGACGCGCGCTTCTGCTCCGGATGCGGAGCAGAGCTCGGTGCGCCCGCCGTCGAGGAGGTGCGCAAGACGGTGACGGTCGTGTTCTGCGACCTCGTCGGCTCCACCTCGCTCGGCGAGCGACTCGACCCGGAGTCGGTGAGGCGAGCGGTCGGCCGGTACTTCGACGAGGCGCGCGTGGCGATCGAGCGGCATGGCGGCACCGTCGAGAAGTTCATCGGCGACGCGGTGATGTCCGTCTTCGGGATCCCCCGGCTGCACGAGGACGACGCGCTGCGGGCGGTGCGCGCCGCGTCGGAGCTCCGCGATGCGGTGATCGAGCTCGGAGACGAGCTCGAGGCCGAGCTCGGCGCCCGGATCGAGGCGCGGATCGGCGTGGCCACGGGTGAGGTCGTCGCGGGCGACCCGTCCTCCGGGCAGGCATTCGTCACGGGAGACGTCGTCAACGTCGCCGCGCGCCTCGAGCAGGCCGCCGGGCCGGGCGAGGTGCTCATCGGGGAGCGCACGCTCGAGCTCGTGCGCGACGCGGTGCGCGCCGAGCCGGCCGGCCCGCTCACGCTGAAGGGCAAGGCCGAGTCGGTCGCGGCCTGGAGGCTCCTCGAGGTGACCGGCATACCGAAGGCTCGAGGCCTCGACGCTCCGTTCGTCGGCCGCGCGAGCGAGCTCGATGCCCTGTCGGGCGCGCTGGCGCGGGCGGTGGAGTCGCGCTCCTGCCAGCTGTGCACGATCGTCGGCCCGCCCGGCATCGGGAAGTCGCGGATCGCGGAGGAGTTCACCGCGTCGGCCTTGGACGGCTGCCGGGTCGTCGTCGGCCGCTGCCTGCCGTACGGGGAGGGCATCACCTACTGGCCGCTCGCCGAGATCGTCGAGGCCCTCGGCGGCGAGAGCGGCGTGCGGGCGCTCCTCTCCGAGGACGAGAGCGCGGATCTCGTGGCGCAGCGCGTCTTCGGCGCCGTCGGCACCGCGGAGCCGTCGGGTGCGCCCGAGGAGACGTTCTGGGCGTTCCGCCGCCTGTTCGAGGCGCTCGCCCGCGAGCAGCCCCTGATCGCGGTCGTGGACGAGCTCCAGTGGGCGGAGCCGACCTTGCTCGACCTCCTCGAGTACCTCCTCACGTTCGCTGCCGACCAGCCGATCCTCGTGCTCTGCATGACTCGCCCGGAGCTGTTCGACGAGCGCCCCTCGTGGGCCGCTCCGAGGAGGGGCACGACGGTGATCACGCTCGAGCCCCTCGGCGAGGAGGAGTCGGCGACGCTCGTCGAGACGCTCGCGACGGCTCGCGGGATACCGGAGGGGGAGCTCCCGCGAATCCTGGAGACCGCCGAGGGGAACCCGCTCTTCCTCGAGCAGCTCCTCGCCCACCGCGCCGACAGCGGGAACGGGCACGAGGCCATCCCGCCGACGCTCCAGGCGCTCCTCGCCGCGCGCATCGACCGGCTCGACGCTGACGAGCGGGCCGTGCTCGTGCGGGCTGCGGTCGAGGGCAAGACGTTCCATCGCGGAGCGGTTACCGAGCTCCTGCCCGAGCAGGCCCGGCCGATGCTGGGCGCGCGGCTCATCTCCCTCGTCCGCCAGGAGCTGATCCGCGCCGACCGCTCCCAGTTCCCCGGCGACGACGGCTTCCGCTTCGGGCACTCCCTCATCCACGACGCTGCCTACGAGGCGGCGTCGAAGGAGCTCCGGGCGGAGGCGCACGAGCGCTACGCCGACTGGCTCGAGGTGCAGGCGGGCGAGCACCTGATCCAGTACGAGGAGATTCTGGGGTACCACCTCGAGCGGGCGCACCGCCTCCTGGTCGAGCTCGGCCGGTCCGAGGAGACGCTCGCTCGTCGCGCCGGGGAGCGGCTGGCGTCGGCCGGCGAGCGCGCGCTCGCGCGCGCAGACGTGCCGGCCGCGCTCAATCTCCTGGGAAGGTCGCTCGACCTCGTCGATGCACCGGCCGCCGACGTCCTCTACTCGCTCGGCGTCGCCCGGAGCGAAGCGGGCGACCTCAACGGCGCCGACGAAGCCCTGTCGGCTGCCATCGAGCGGGCCGAGGCACACGGAGATCTCCGTGTCGCAACGCGAGCGACCGTCGATCGCCTCGGTGTCCGCGAGCTGACCGGGCGGGCGCCGGAGGATGAGGCTCGCGACGACCTGCAGCGGATGATCCCGGTCCTCGAGAGGCTCGAGGACGACGCAGGCCTGGCCAAGGCCTGGATTCGTCTCTCCAAGACGAGCGAAACGCTGGCCGGCGGGGCCCAGGCCGCAGAGCGCGCGTTGCTCCATGCCCGCCGCGCCGGTCTCCCGCGCGAGGAGGAGGATGCGCTCTTCGAGCACCTCACGGCGGCCCTCTATGGCGAGCCCCCTGTCGCGGAGGTGACGGAGCTGTGCCAGCGGCTGCTCGCGGAGGCGCACGGGCCGCTCTTCGAAGTGGGAACGCTGGAGATTCTCGGCGCCCTGAAGGTACGCGCCGGCGAGGTCGCGGAGGGCCACCGCCTCTACGAGCGAGCAGATCAGCTCTACCGGGAGCTCGGCATGAAGTACCGCGAGGCGGTCAACTGGAGCTGCTGGGCCCACAGCGAGCTCGCGATCGGCGACTACCCGAAGGCGGAGGCTGCGTGTCGGATGAGCATCGAGGAGTTCGAGGCGATGGGCGACTGGGCCTCCGTGCAGTCGCTCCTCGCGAATCTCGCGCATGCGCTCTGCGCGCAGGGCCGTCACGACGAGGCGGCGTCCGTACTCGACCGGTACGAAGATCCGGTAGGAGGTCGCGGAATCTACGCCCCGAGCGCCCGTGCACGGGTCCTCGCCGCGCGCGGAGAGCTCGACGCCGCCCTCGCCCTCGCGCGAGAGGCGGCGGCCGCGGCTGCCGACCGAGATTGGCCAGAGGGCCGCGCTCAGGTCCTGTTGTCGCTCGCAGAGGTACTTGAGCGCGCGGGCCGTCCCTCAGAGGAAGCCGCCGCCCTCCGCGAGGCACTCGCTCTCTACGAGCGCAAGGGCATCACACCGGCGGTCGCGAGAGTGCGGGCCCGGCTCGACGAGCTCGAGGCAGCCTCCGCGACAGCGTGAGCCCCTGAGCCCCTCTCAGACCCCGGTGCGCAGCGCCGCCTCGATGACCTTGACCGGCTCCCACGCGCCCTGCTGGCGATTGCTGAGAACGGCGAAGGTCACGTCGGGCCCGGGCCAGTGGGAGAGCATCGCGCTGACTCCGACGTTGATGCCCTCCTTCCAGTTGCTCGTCACGACACCATCGTGACCGACTTCGAACTCGAGCCCGTACCCCGTGCGGTGAGACCCGGTCGGCAGCTCGCGATAGTGCTCCTTGGGCTGGAGCATCGCCTGCGTGAGGTCATCGCCGAGCAGCCGGCCGTCTCGGAGCGCACGGTGGAACGCGATCAGGTCTTGTGCGGTCACGTGCGCGCCACCGTCGGGTGAGCCGACCGGCGGGTAGCTGTAGATCCCGCGCCGCCACGAGACGACGTCGCCGGCGGCGTCCGTGACCGGATCGGCCCCCTCCGCCACATCGGGCTCGATCCAGTCCATCTGGAAGAAGCCAGACCGATCCATGCCCGCCGGCGCGAACACGTGCCGTTGCACGTAGTCGCGGTACGGCATCCCCGAGGCACGCTCGATCATCAGGCCGAGCAGCACGTACGAGCAGTTGCAGTACCGCGTGCCCTCGCCGGGTGCGAACTTCGGCTCGTTGTGCAGGCACTGCGGCAGGAAGTCGGCCGTCTCCCGGACGGCGTAGTTCGGCCGGTCGACGAAGACGGTCTCGTACGCCACGCCGTCGGCCTCGTCGGCGTCGTCCCCGATTCCCGACGTATGGGTGAGCAGGTGGTACGGCGTGACCTCCGGAGCGACCGTCGTACCCTCGAGACCGAGGTAGCCCGTCGTGGATGTATCGAGGTCGAACGCCCCGGCCTCGACCTGCTGCAGCACCGCCACCGCCG
>JBFFGH010000150.1:0-4763 GCA_041557575.1 Gaiellaceae bacterium | reverse complement strand
GGAGCGCAGGCTCGGACACGCGCGCAGACGCCGGGAAGTCCGCGACGAAGTCGCGGAAGCGCGCGTGGGAGCCGAGCGCGGCGACGAGCTCGGCGAGGGGTGAACGTGCCTGGTCCATGCGACAGGCGGGACAGGCGTCCCGCGGGGTCATCGTAACGCCGGGGGGCCGGAGGCCCGCGTCGTCAGTTGAAGCGGCGCTGCGCCTCGTCGAGACCGTCCTCGACGAGGATCTCGACCGCGTCGGCCGCACGCGCCACGATGCCGTCGCGATCGTCGTGGGCGTCGAACGGAGCCAGGACGTAGTCCGCGACGTCTCGAGGATCCCCCCGCCCCGGCCGGCCGACGCCGATCCGCAGCCGCGAGAAGTCCCGCGTTCCGAGCGCCTGCGCTATCGACCGGAGCCCGTTGTGGCCGGCGAGCCCGCCGCCGAGCCGCGCCTGGAGCCGCCCGACCTCGAGATCGACGTCGGCGTGCACGACGACGATGTCCTCCGGGGCGACCTTGAAGAAGCGCGCTGCGGCGGCGATCGAGCGCCCCGACTCGTTCATGTACGTCTCCGGCTTGAGCAGGGCGACCCGAGAGCCTGCGATGCGTGTCTCGCTCACCCGGCCGTTGAACTTCGACTTGAACGACGCGTCGCAGCGGCGCCCCAGCTCGTCGACGACCATCCAGCCGACGTTGTGGCGGTCACGCTCGTGCTCCCGACCGGGATTGCCGAGCCCCGCCACGAGCAGGTCGAGCGTCGAGGCGGACGCGCCCCGACGGAAGAGCCGCACGCTACTCCTCGGATTCGGAGCCCGAAGGCTCGGCTTCCTCGCCGGCCTCGGCGACGGACTCGGCGCCTTCCTCGGCCTCCGCCGCCTCGGCCTCCGCTGCGGCAGCCTCGGCCTCCTCGAGCTCTGCGTAGCCGCGCGGCACCGACACGGTGGCGATCACCGTCTCCTGCGGGTCGTCGAGGAAGGTGAGTGCCTCGATCGCAGGCACATCCTCCAGCCGGAGCACGTCACCGACCTCGAGCGGCGAGATGTCGACCTCGATGTGCTCGGGGATGTCCGTCGGAAGAGCTTCGACGCGGATCTCACGCGTGACGAGGGCGAGCATGCCCCCGGACTTCACGCCGACCGACTCGCCGACGAGCTGGATCACGACGGTGGCGGTGATCGGTTGGTCGAGCCGCACCTCACGGAGGTCGATGTGGGAGATCGTCCCCCGGATCGGATCCTGCTGGTAGTCGGCGAGGACCGACGGGTGCACGGTCTTCTGCCCCTCGATGACGACGTCGAGGATCGCGTGGAGCCCCGAAGGGCCGGTCATGGCGGTGCGCAGCTCACGCTCGGGAACGGAGATCGCCCGCACGTGACCCTTGCCGTAGAGCACGCCCGGGACGAGCCCTTCCGCACGCAGCCGGCGAGTGCGGCGCGATCCGCGCTCCTCGCGCTCCTTGACCTCCAGCTTCAACCTGTCTCCGGACACGGCGGCGGATTGTAGCGATCGGCGCTCTCCGGCCCCGATCCAAGCGACGTCGTACCTCGTCGACACGCTCGACCGGCAGTGGGCGAGCCGCCTGCGGCGAGCGACATCACGGGCACGATCGGGAACACGCCGATCGGCAGCCGTATTCGATGGCGCACTGCCCGACGAGGTGGCCCTGCTGCTACGAGGGCGCCGCCCCGGCGGCTGTCCTCCTAGTCCATATCCAGGTTTGCGACCTCGAAGTGCTCGACGCGGGTCACTTCCCAGCCCATCTCCTCGGCCGTGGAGCGGCGCAGCTCACCCGCACGCTCCTCGGTCGCTCGCATTGCCGCCTCGTCCTCCCACATGGTGAAGCTCATTGCCTCGCCCGTCTCGCGGTTGACCAGCAGCGCCGAGCCCTTTCCGCCCATCTCTCTGGCGGTCTGTGGGATCCTCTCGAGATACGCGGCGACTGCAGCGTCGACCATGCCCGGCTCGATGTGCACCGTTGTCATCCGTGCATGCATTGCGGCCTCCTCCTTCGTCATTGGCCCGGGGGTGGGCCGCGAGTCTTTCACACGGCTCGCGCGAGCGCCCGGACGCGCTCCCGAGAGACCGGGCGCAGCCGAAGACGCTCCTCGCTGTGGGAGGCCGCGGGCTCGCGGGCGCTCCACCCGTCGAGCGGCGTGTCTAGAAGAGCTGGTTCTCGCCCGCGAAGATCGCGGACACGGACTCGTCGGTGAAGACGTTCGAGATCGTGTCGGCGAGGATGCCCGCGACGGTCAGGATCTCGACGTTGTCCGGCTTCGTCAGCGGGTCGACGGGGACGGTGTCCGTGACGACGAGCCGGTCGATCTCGCTCGACGCGATCCGCTCGAGCGCGGGCCCGTTGAACAGCCCGTGGGTCGCACACGCGTAGACCTTGAGCGCCCCCGCTTCCTTCAGCGCCTGCGCACCGGCGACGAGGGTGCCGGCAGTGTCGACGATGTCGTCCGTCATGACGGCGATCTTCCCCTCGACGTCGCCGATGACGGTCGTCACGCGGGCGACCTGCTGCTCGGGCCGCTCCTTGTTCAGGACGACCAGGTCGCCGTCGATCATCTCGGCGAACTTGCCGGCGAGCTTCGTCCGACCGGTGTCGGGCGACACGGCCGCGAGCGGCTCGCTGAGCTTGAGATCGCGCACGTACTGCGCGAAGAGCGGAACCGCGGTCATGTGGTCGACGGGGAGGTGGAAGAAGCCCTGCACCTGACCGGCGTGGAGGTCCATCGTGAGCACGCGGTCCGCCCCGGCTGCCTGAAGCATGTCAGCGACGAGACGCGCGCTGATCGGCTCCCGTGGGCGGGACTTCTTGTCCTGCCGCGCGTAGAAGTACCAGGGGATGACCGCGGTGATCCTCCGAACGGACGCGAGTCGCGCCGCGTTGATCATGATCAGAAGCTCCACGAGGTTGCGGTCGATCGGGTCGCACGCGGTCTGGACGATGAACATGTCCGCGCCCCGAACCGACTCCTCGTAGCGGCAGTACGTCTCGCCGTTCGCGAACGTCTTCAGCTTGACGTTGCCGAGCTCGATGTCGAGGTTCTCGGCGATGTGCTGCGCGAGCTCGGGGTTCGAGCGCCCGGAGAAGAGCATGAGCCGCTTCTGGGGCGCGCGCGCGAGCGCTCGCCCGACCTGGAGATCCGACTGGGGGGTCATAGGCTCGAGCCCCGGGAGCGTCTGCTCAATCGTTCCGCTCTCCACCACGCCCTTCCTTGTTGACCTGACGCGAGCGTGCGATCGCGAGCGCGCCCGCGGGGACATCCTCTGTGATCACCGAGCCGGCTGCAATCCATGCGTCGTCGCCGATCGTCACGGGGGCGACGAAGGCATTGTCGACGCCCGTCCTGACGTTGCGCCCGATGACGGTGCGCTCCTTCTTCCGTGTGGCGTGGTCGAGGTTCACGGTGATGTTCCCTGCGGCGATGTTCGAGTCGGGGCCGACGTCGGCGTCCCCGAGGTACGAGAGATGCGGAACCTTGGTCCGCTCACCTATGCGTGAGTTCTTCATCTCCACGAATGTGCCTGCCTTGGCGCCCGCCTCCAGCACCGTGCCGGGGCGAAGGTAACAAAACGGGCCAACGAGGGCCTTCTCCCCCACGACGGCGTCGACGAGCACGGCGTGGGGACCGACCTCGGCACCGGCGGCCACCCGCGACGCGCCCCGGATCACCGTGAACGGATGGATCACGGCTTCCGGCTCGATCGTCGCCTCGGCCTCGATCCAGGTGGTCGATGGATCGACGATCGTCACGCCCGCGAGCATGTGCTGTTCGAGGATGCGATCGCGGAGCGCGGCACCGGCTGCCGCGAGCTCGACCCTCGTGTTCACACCTTCGGTCTCCACCGGATCTCCTCCCTTGTGCACCGCCACGCGCCCGCCTTCGGCGACGAGGAGTGCGATCGAGTCGGTCAGGTACAGCTCACCCTGGGCGTTGTGAGGCGTCAGCCGATCGAGCACGGGCCAGAGCCTCTCGCCCCGAAACACGTAGATGGAAGAGTTCACCTCGCCCACCTCGCGCTGCTCCGGCGTCGCGTCGCGATACTCGACGATCGCACGAAGGCCGCCGTCGGCGGTGCGGAGCACGCGACCGTAGTGCTTCGGGTCGTCGGGCTCGAAGGAGAGGACGGTCGCCCACGCGCCCTCCCGGCGGTGCGTCTCGACGAGCGAACGGAGAAGCCCGGGCGTGAGGAGGGGCGTGTCGCCGGAGAGCACGAGGACGTCGTCCGCCCGACCCTCGAGCGCGGAGCGCGCGCAACGCACCGCGTCGCCGGTACCGAGCGGCTCGGGCTGGACGGCGACCTCCACGCCGTCGAACGCCTCGACCGTCGCCGGCCCGGCGACGACGACGAGACGGCTCGCCCCGACCTCCGCCGCCGCACCGAGCACCCAGTCGACCATCCGCTTCCCGAGGATCGGATGGAGGTGCTTCGGCACGGAGGAGCGCATGCGCGTTCCGAGGCCTCCCGCCATGACGACCGCGCCGAGGGTCGTATCTCCGTTCGTGGACACCGATGCTGGGGCGCCAGGATTCGAACCTGGGATCACGGGACCAAAACCCGTTGCCTTACCACTTGGCCACGCCCCAGAGCCAGGAGGCATCTTGCCACCAGCGCCGACCGGCACCGGCTAGACCGGCCGCGCAAGCCACGTCTGCGCGGCGGCGGCGACGTCGTCCCGGGCGCGCTCGGCGAGCCGCGCGTCGTCGAAGAGGCCGTAGACGACGGGCCCCGCCCCGGAGACGTCGGCGCGAAATGCGCCGAGCTCCTCG
>JBFFGH010000149.1:0-4792 GCA_041557575.1 Gaiellaceae bacterium | reverse complement strand
GCTCAGCTAGCAGTACTGCTTGTAGACGCCGCTGCAGATGTCCTTCTTCTTGAGGAATCCGCTCTTGGTCAGGATCGTCCAGTTGTTCTTGGTGATCGACTGCGGCGCGATCAGGTACGCCGGCTCGAGAGACCGACCCTTCGTCTTGACCTTGCCCGTCGTCGGCACCTTCTGGCCCTTGATGATCTTGACCGCAGCTCCGGCCGTGGCGGTCGCCAGCTTCCGGACGTCCTTGAACACCGTCATCGTCTGCCAGCCCGAGATGATGTTCTGCACGCCCTGCACCGTGGCGTCCTGGCCGCTCAGCGGTATCGGCTTCAGCTTCGCAGCCTTGAGGGCCACGACCACTGCGTTCGCCAGCCCGTCGTTCGCGGCTGCGACGGCATCGATCTTGTTGCTCGTCCTGATGAGCATCTGCTGGAAGATCGTGCCGGCCTTCTGGTTGTCCCACCCGGGCACGAACTGCTGCGGGCCCTTCGTGAGGACGCCCTTCTTGTAGAGCGGGTTGAGGACCTTGTCGACGCCGCTCTTGAAGAGGTACGAGTTCGCGTCTTCCTGCCCACCCCAGAGCGAGGCGACGACCGGCTTCTTGCCGTACATCTTGTTCGCCTTGAGGCCCGCGACGACGCCCTTGCCCTGCAGCACGCCGACCGTCTTGCCGTTGAACGAGGCGTATAGAACGGCGACGCCTCCCTCGACCTGGCGGTCGTAGTCGATCGACTTGACGCCCTGCTTGAGGGCGGCCTTCTGGATCGCCGCAGCGGAGCCCGAGTCGATCGGAGCGATGATGATGACCTTCGCGCCGTCCGCGATGCACTGGTCGGCCTGCGTCTTCTGCTTCTGCGGGTCGCCCTGAGCGTTGACGACGCGAGCCGAGATCCCGGCCTTCTTGAAGGCCTTGAGCAGATACGGCTTGTCGAACTGCTCCCAGCGGACCGACGTCTTCGTGTCGGGCATGAGCCCGCAGGCCTCAATCGTCGCCCGCTTGCCGCCTGTCGCCCCGGCCGCGACGGCCACGGTTACGCCCGCGACCGCGACGGCCAGACCGACGACGACCGACTTCCGAAACAGCTTTGTCACTGCACCCTCCTTCGGGTTCCTATGCCTGCGCCTATGCGGCTGGATGCCGCGACTCTAGTACCGAGCAAGCGCACGGGTCAATCGAAGCGGCCCCGCAGGATCGATCGATGGCTCGCGTCACGCTCAGGCGTGATATTACGCCGCTCGACGAGAGAGCGACGACGGAGGCGAACATGAAGACCTCGCTGGGCATCTGGGCGTTCGGATCGATGGTGACGCGCTTCGTCCCCGGCGGCTACAAGCCGGAGTGGGCGAGCGAGACGACCGTGCAGCGGGTCCGGCGGGCGGTGGACGGACTCGGTGACCTCATCGACGGCTACGAGTTCCACTACCCGCAGGAGCTGAACGAGGACACGCTCGACGAGATTCGGGACGCGCTCGACGGGCACGACATCTACTGCGCTGCGACCGGGCTCCACCTCGATCCGATGTTCGGCCGGGGCGGCCTCGTCTCCCCCGATCCGAAGGTTCGCGCCGAGGCCGTGAAGCGGACCGTCGCGGCCGCCGACTTCTCGGGGCGGATCGGCGCCCACTTCATCATCTGGCCCGGCATCGAGGGCTACAACTACCCGTTCCAGACGCCGTATCGCGAGAGCTGGGAGTGGCTGATCGACGGCGTCGGCCAGGCCGCGCAGGCATGCAAGGAGCACGGCGTCCTGCTCTTCCTCGAGCACAAGAACTCCGAGCCCGCGATGAAGATCCTGATGCGGAACGTCGGGATGACGCTCCACGTCATCCACAAGCTCCGGGCGCAGGGGATCGACAACGTCAAGGTCAACATGGACTGGCAGCACCTGCTCATGAACGACGAGAGCCTCGGCGAGTACGCCGCCATGCTGGCGGCGGAGGGCGTCCTCGGGCACCAGCACGCGAACTCCGGGTGGGGCACCTTCGACGACGACAACATGGTCGGGGCGACGGCCTTCATGGAGACGCTCGAGCTCGCAGTCGAGCTGCGCCGAGCCGGGTACGGGGACAACGGCGAGCGCCTCGGCTTCGACCTGTTCCCGTACACGGAGGACGCGGTGGCGGCGGTGAGACGCAGCGTGCTCCAGTGGCGGTTCATCGACTCCGTCGCTGCCCGGATCGACGACGCGGCACTGCGCGAGGCGCAGGTGGAGAAGGACGCAGTGCGCGCGTACGAGCTCGTCTACGCAGCGCTCGGCGGCGAGTGACGGACGCGCTCGTCGGGATCGACGTCGGCACGACCGGCGTCAAGGCGATCGCCGTCTCGCCGGACGGCGAGGTGGTCGCCTCGAGCGAAGAGGGGTACCCGCTCTCGACGCCGCATCCGGGCTGGTCGGAACAGGACCCCGACGACTGGCTGCGCGCGAGCGAGAAGGCGCTGGGCTCGCTCGGGGTCGAGCGTCGCGGCCTCGGCTTCTCCGGCCAGATGCACGGGCTCGTCTGCCTCGACGAGCGCGACCGCGTGATCCGGCCGGCGATCCTCTGGAACGACCAGCGGACGGGGGCCGAGTGCGAAGAGATCGAGGAGCGCGTGGGGCTCGCGCGTCTCATCGCGCTCACGGGGAACCGGGCGCTCCCGGGCTTCACCGCGCCGAAGATCCTGTGGCTCCGGCGCCACGAGCCGGACACCTACGCGCGGATCCGGCGGATCATGCTGCCGAAGGACTACGTGCGGCTGCGGCTCACGGGCGAGTGGGCGATCGACGCCGCGGACGCGTCGGGGACGCTCCTGTTCGACGTCGCCGGGCGTCGCTGGAGCGGCGACGTGCTGGACGCGCTCGAGATCCCGGCCGAGTGGCTTCCTCCCGTTCACGAGTCCACCGAGATCGCAGGGGCCGGCGACCAGCAGGCCGCGGCGCTGGGTGTCGGCGTCATCGATCCCGGCCGCGTCTCGGTCGTCCTCGGCACGTCCGGCGTCGTCTTCGCCTCGCTCCCCGCGTACGCGCACGACGAGCTGGCCCGGATTCACGCCTTCTGTCACGCGGTGCCCCGAACCTGGGAGGCGATGGGAGTGATGCTCAACGCCGCGGGAGCGCTCCGCTGGTTCCGGGATGCGTTCGCCGAGGGCTCGACCTACCCGGAGCTGACGGAGGAGGCGGCCCGGTGGGCGCCCGGGGTCGAAGGGGCGACGTTCCTCCCCTACCTCCAGGGCGAGCGCACGCCGTACGCGGACCCGGACGCGCGCGGGTCGTTCACCGGGCTGTCGCTCCGCCACGATCGAGGAGCGCTCGTGCGCGCCGTGCTCGAGGGCGTCGCCTTCGGCCTCCGGGACTCCCTCGAGCTGCTGCGGGAGCTCGGTGTCTCCCCGGAGGCGGGCCGTGCCTCCGGCGGGGGCGCGCGGAGCCTCCTGTGGCTGGAGATCGTCGCGACGGCGCTCGGGCTGCCGCTCGAGCTGACCGCCGTCGAGGAGGGGTCCGCGTACGGCGCGGCTCTCCTCGCCGGAGTGGCGACCGGCACGTACGCGAGCGCCGAGGAGGCCGTCTCCGCCTGCGTGCGCGTCCGGGAGACGGTCGAGCCGAACCCTTCCTGGGCAGCGGCCTACGAGGAGGGATACGCTCGTTTCCGTTCGCTGTACCCCGCACTACGACGAGTGGAGGAAGGCTGATGGATCTGAGCGGGAAGGTCGCGTTCGTCACCGGCGCGAGCAGGGGCATCGGAGCGGCGATTGCGAAGGCTCTCTCGGCCGAGGGTGTCTCGGTCGGGCTCGCATCGAGGAGCGGTGACGACCTCGGGCTTGCGAAGGCGCTCGGCGTCGAGTGCAACGTGGCCGATCGAGGGCAGGTGGAGGACGCGGTCGCCGCGACCGTCGAGCGCTTCGGCCGGCTCGACATCTGCATCGCCAACGCCGGCGTCGGCTCGTACCACTCTCTCGTCGACACGCCGGTGGAGCACATCGAGGAGATGGTCGATGTCAACCTGAAGGGGACGATCTACGCGATCCGCGCGTCGATCCCGCACCTCGTCGCGGCGGGAGGCGGCGACGTCGTCACGGTGGCGTCGGAGGCCGGCCGCCGCGGGCTGCCCGGCGAGGCGGTCTACTGCGCGTCCAAGTTCGGCCAGGTCGGACTGACCCGGGCGCTCGACCACGAGCTGCGCGAGTACGGGATCCGCTGCACGAACGTCTGCCCGGGCGGAGTCGCCACCGACTTCGCGCTCGCCGACGGGTACGGGAGACCCCTCGACGTGCTCGAGGGGATGATGTCCGCGGAGGACGTGGCGGAGGTCGTGCTCTTCTGCATCACGCGGCCGCGAGGCCACAGGATCCTCGAGACCGCGCTCCGGCCGATGAAGGAGACGTCATGGGGGTAGTCCGCTTCGGGATCGTCTCGACCGCGCACATCAACCGGCTCGTCATCCCGGGCGCGCACGCCTCCGAGAAGGTCGAGCTCGTCGCGGTCGCGAGCCGTGACCTCGCCCGTGCCGAGGAGTACGCGCGGACATGGGAGATCGAGAGGGCGTACGGCTCGTACGAGGAGCTGCTGGCGGCACCCGACATCGACGCCGTCTACATCTCGCTCCCGAACACCCTGCACTGCCCCTGGTCGATCGCGGCGATGGAGGCGGGCAAGCACGTCATCTGCGAGAAGCCGCTGAGCCGGAGCTCGCGGGAGGTCGAAGAGGCCTTCGACGTCTCCGAGCGCACCGGCCGCCTCTTCACCGAGGCGTTCATGTACCGGCACAACCCGCAGACGAAGCGGCTCGCCGAGCTCGTTCGGGACGGTGCGATCGGAGACCTGCGCCTGGT
>JBFFGH010000148.1:0-4807 GCA_041557575.1 Gaiellaceae bacterium | reverse complement strand
TCGGACGGCCGGGCGGCTTCGCGATCGCGTCGCTCGTGCGGCCTGCCGACCCGGCCGCGGGGGAGGACGAGGCGCTCTGGCTCGAGCGAGCCCGTGAGCTGGCCTCGTTCGGCCCGCTCGGCCACCACACGCACTGGACCGCCCCCGGTCACGCGCGCCCGACCGGAGGCGAGACGGGAGCGCGCGTGCTCGCCGAAGGGCTGAGGCTCAGGGCCGACGGGCTGTCGCCGACGCTCTTCTGCGGCGGGGGGTGGTACACGGACGTCGACGTCGCGGAGGCGTGCGCAGAGCTCGGGTACGTCGACTGCACCCCTCGAGCGACCCGACCCGCGTATCTGGGCGAGGGAGAGCGCTGGGCGTCACTCGGGTCGCCGGCGACGATCTCGCTCCCCTCCGGGAGGTCGCTCGCCTCCGTTCCGACGACCCACTCGCTCGGGGACCTGGGACGAGCGCTGCGCCACCGCGACCCGCTGCCGCCCGTGACACACGTCTACCTCCACGACACGGACCTGCTCGACCGTCGGAGGAGAGCGCTCGTGCGCCTCCTTCTCCCCCTCCTCGCGCGGCGCGCGCGGCCGACCGACCTCGAGGCGCTGGCGGCTCGCGGAGTCGCGGACGAGGCTCGCGTCGCCTGGGACGACGTGGCGCGGCTCTAACATCCACGGGGTGTCGAGCCCCAGGGCCGCCCCGCCGGCTGAGTCATCCCGTACCGCGACGGCACCCGTCGGGAAGGACGTTCGCGCGTCTCGCGTGTACGTGCTCTCCCGCGGGCCGATCATCACGCTCGTTCGCCGGACGCTCTCGGTCGTCGCGCTCGTCGTGCTCGACGTCGTCGGTCTCGCGCTCGGGATCTACTTCGCCCTCGTCCTTCGACAGCTCATCCTCGAGAGCGGGAACATCCTCTGGAGCGTGGACTGGCGCCTCGTCACGGAAGACTGGATCAGGTGGGCGGCGCCGATCACCGTCCTCGTCTTCGCCCA
Organism: Gaiellaceae bacterium; assembly: GCA_041557575.1. Classification (GTDB taxonomy): domain Bacteria; phylum Actinomycetota; class Thermoleophilia; order Gaiellales; family Gaiellaceae; genus GMQP-bins7. Next base: position 3,827 of record JBFFGH010000148.1, on the reverse strand, counting down.
GGCCGGCCTCTACCGCCAGCGGGAGCTCAGGCCGGGCGCGGGGAGGATCCTCGCCTGCCTGATCGTCGTTGCGCTCATCGTCCTCGCGTTCGGGATCGGGACGGACTACGACTTCACGACGTCCGGTCTGATCCCGACCTCGGTCGTGGTCTCGGCTCTGACGATCGGGCTCCTGCGCGCGGCGTACGAATCGGCCTCGCTGGAGGTCATGCGGGCCGCCGGGATCCGGCGCCGGGTCGTCCTCGTCGGGGAGGGGGACAGCCTCGCGCGGCTGCAGCACTCGCTCGCCGCCTCCCGCCACGGCCTGAGCTACGAGTTCCTCGGCGCGGTGACGGATCTGGCACCCCCGGGGATGCCGGCGTTGGGCGCGCCTCCCGACCTCGGCCGCGTCCTCGGAGAGACACGTCCCGACGAGGTGATCCTCGCGGAGGCCGACTTCGACGAGCACACCGTCCTCGAGATCGTCGACCAGGCGCACCGACAGGGCGTCAAGGTGCGCCTCGCCCCGGACGCGACCGAGCTCCTCATCCAGCAGGGCGAGTACGTGCCCGGCCAGGGGGTTCCGCTCTTCGAGCTGCGCCCGCCCGTGCTCACCGGCTGGGACTGGGCCGTGAAGCGCACGTTCGACCTCATCGTCAGCGCCCTGGTGCTCGTCCTCGGGCTCCCGATCTGGCTCCTGATCGCGGCAGCGATCAAGCTCGAGTCGCGAGGCCCCGTGCTCTTCCGAGATCGCCGCGTCGGGGTCGGAGAGCGGGAGTTCGCGATGCTGAAGTTCCGAACCATGATCGCCAACGCGGCCGAGCTTCAGTCCGAGCTGGAGGCCGCGAACGAGGCAGAAGGTGCGCTCTTCAAGATCCGCGACGATCCCCGCGTGACGAGGGTCGGGCGCGTCCTCCGACGCTTCTCGCTCGACGAGATCCCGCAGATCCTGAACGTGCTCAAGGGAGACATGAGCCTCGTCGGCCCGCGTCCCCTCCCGCTGCGCGACTACCGGCTCCTCGCGGACTGGCATCGACGCCGCTACGCCGTCCTTCCGGGCATGACCGGCCTGTGGCAGATCTCCGGCCGCTCGGGCCTCTCCTTCGACGACCTCGTGCGACTCGACTTCACCTACCTCGAGAACTGGTCCATCTGGCTCGACATCTCGATCCTGGTGAAGACGATCCCGGCAGTGATCACGCAGCGAGGGGCGTACTAGGAGCCGGATGAGGACGACGAAGATCCTCGCGGTCGCCTCGGCGATCGACCTCGACTTCCGGTACGGCTGCACGCCGGCCTGGTGGCAGCTCTGGAAGGGCATGTACGAGGCCGGGGTGGACCTCGTCGTCACGCCGTACCGGGGACGGCCCGTCGAGTCGCCCTGGTGGCGCGTCGCGCCGAACCCGACGTACCGGGAGGGTGAGTCCTACCAGGCGCTCCGGGACGTGCTCGCGCGCATGAAGGGCGACCGGTACCTGCGGCGCGCCGAGGCGAGCCCGGAGGACACGGCGCTCGACCGGCTGACCCGCGAGACCATCCGCATGTGGGTGACGCCTCGCTGGAAGCGTCACCTGGTCAGGCTGATCGAGGAGGAGAAGCCCGATGCCGTCGTCGTCTTCACCGTGCCGATGGCACATCTGAGCGGCATCCCCGACGCCTTGCGCTCGCGGTTCGGGATTCCGATCGTCTTCTACGACGGGGACGTCCCGATGAGCCTCCCGGAGTTCGGCGGGATGGACACGGGCTTCAACCCGTACCACGGTGCCGACCCGTGGGAGTACGACCTCGTGCTCTCGAACTCCGAAGGCGGGATCTCGCGCCTCCTGGAGCTCGGAGCCCGCCGTGCGGAGGCGCTCTTCTGGGGTGCCGACCCGGAGTTCTTCTCGCCGCAGGACGTCGAGAAGGAGATCGACGTCTTCTTCTACGGCTACGGCGACAAGTTCCGCCGCGACTGGATGAAGACGATGGTCGGCGACGCCTCGCGGCAGGCGCCCGACGTCGACTTCGCGCTCGGCGGCCTCGACTTCCAGGGCGACACCGGGGATGCGCGGATGCTCGGCGACATCCCCTTCAACGTGTTCGCACGCGCGATCTCGTCCGCACGCGTGAACCTCAACCTCACCCGGCGACCCCACGCAACCGTCGGGCGCTCCTCCACGGCGCGTCCCTTCGAGCTCGCGTCCTCCGGCGCCGCCATCGTCTCGAACCCGCACGACGGGATCGAGCACTGGTTCGAGCCGGGCAGCGAGCTCGTCGTCGTCGAGAGCACCGAGCAGGCAGTGGCCGCGTACCGCGAGCTCCTCGCCGACCCGGCGCAGGCGGAGGCGATGGGCCGGCGGGCTCGCGAGCGCGTCCTCGACGAGCACACGTACGCGCACCGGGCGCAGAGGCTGCTCGAGCTCGTAGGGCTCGAAGTGGGTGCCCGCGCATGAGCACCTCGCGGCTGGTCGCGGTCGTGCCCGCGTGGAACGAGTCGGCCTCCATCGGGGACGTCGTGGACGCGGTCAGGGCCGTCGACGCAGGCATCGACATCGTGGTCGTGGACGACGCGTCCGAGGACGACACGGCCGGTGTCGCCGAAGCGCGCGGAGCCGTCGTTCTCCGCCTGCCCTTCAACGTCGGGATCGGCGGCGCCGTGCAGACGGGCTTCCGCTACGCCCTCGACGGAGGCTACGAGCTCGCGGTCCGCCTCGACGGCGACGGGCAGCACGACGCGTCCGAGATCCCGAAGATCCTCGCTCCGGTGCAGGCCGGGGAGGCAGATCTCGTGATCGGCTCCCGGTTCGTCGACGGCAGCGGGAGCTACCGGCCGCCCCTTGCGCGGAGGCTCGGGATCCGGGTCTTCGCTCGCCTCGTGTCCGTTCTCGGCGGCCAGCGTGTCACCGACACGACCTCGGGGTTCGTCGCGCTGAGCCGGACGGGCATCGAGCTCTTCGCCGCGGAGTACCCGCACGACTACCCCGAGGTGGAGGCGACGCTCGTCGCGCTCAAGAGCGGGCTCAGGTTGACCCAGGTTCAGGTGGAGATGCGTGAGCGGGCGTCCGGGTCGTCGTCGATCACGTTCGTCCGGTCGCTCTACTACATCGTCAAGGTCATGCTCGCTCTGCTCGTCGCCAGCCTGCGCAGGTACCCGCGTCTCGGGACGGTGCAGCGGTGACACCCGTTCGCGCGTCGGTGATCGGCGCGATCGCGTCGATCCTGCTCATCCTCATCGTCCTCGAGCTCGTGCGCGGGCGGCGGCTGAAGGAGCGCTACGCGCTGCTCTGGCTCGCGACCGGAGCCGTCCTGCTCGTCCTCTCCGTCTGGCGCGACGGGCTGAACACGATCGCCGGCTGGCTCGGCGTCTCCACGTATCCGCCTGCGGTGCTGTTCGCGGTCGCGACGCTCTTCATCCTCCTCGTGCTGCTCCACTACTCGACGGTGATCTCGAGGCTCACGGACGAGAACGTCGATCTCGCCCAGCGCATCGCCCTGCTCGAGGAGCGCGTCAGCCGGACGACACCACCGGCGGACTGAACGCGAACACGTCGCCGGCCTCGGGGTCGTCGATCCAGTTCGTGCCGATGCCGATCCGGTACGTCGCGTCTTCGGGGGCGGATGTGTCGAGGAACGTCGTCTCCCGCGTCGTCCCGATCGGGGTGCCCCTTACGGTGCAATACCAAGCCGCGCCTCCGGAGAGGAGGCACTCGAGGTCGTCTCCGGTGCCGTCGTAGCGGTAGACGCGGTAGAAGACGTCTGCTCTCCAGCCGGTGTCGTCGACCCAGGTGATCCGGTGGCCGGAGCCCTCCTGTGCGACGTCGACGCGGATCGCCTCGTCCACCGGCGTGAGGATGTTGCTGCCCGGGAAG
>JBFFGH010000147.1:0-4862 GCA_041557575.1 Gaiellaceae bacterium | reverse complement strand
GAGGGCCCGTCCGTCGGGGGTTGCCCACGGTCCTCACGGTTCACGATCTGGCGATCCTGCGCTCCCCCGAAGTGTTCCCGCGCTGGCATCGCCTCTATGGCAAGGCCGGGCTCGTGCGCGTGCTCCGCGAAGCGGACGCCGTCGTCGCCGTCTCCGAGCTGACGAAGCGGGAGACCGTCGCTCTCGCGGGGATCTCGCCCGAGCGGATTCGCGTCGTCCCGAACGGTGTCGACCCCGTCTTCACTCAGGACGGCCCTCGTGCGGACGGCGACTACGTGCTCGCCGTCGCGACGCTCGAGCCGCGCAAGAACCTCGCGCGGGTGGTGGAGGCGGCACGCCTTGCCGGCGTCGAGCTACGGGTGGTCGGCGCGCGCGGATGGGGAGGGGTCGAGGCCGAGGGCTGGGTCGGTGAGATTCCCGACGCCGAGCTCGCGGCGCTCTACCGAGGCGCCCGCTGCGTCCTCTACCCCTCGTTGTACGAGGGCTTCGGGCTGCCCGTGCTCGAGGCGATGTCCAGCGGCGTGCCCGTCGTCACGTCTCGCGGGACGGCGATGGAGGAAGTGGCGGGAGGCGCCGCGGTGCTCGTCGACCCGCTCGACGTCGAGGCGATCGCGGAAGGGATCCGGAGCGCCGAAGCGGAGCGCGAGGAGCTCGTCGTCCGCGGTCTCGCCCGCGCGCGCGAGTTCACGTGGGAGCGTGCCGCTGACGCGCTCGTCGGCCTGTGGGAGGAGCTTGCGTGAAGGTCGTCGCCTTCGACGCGGACGTCCTCGGTCGCCAGCGCACCGGGGACGAGACCTACGCGCTCAACCTGCTGCGCGAGCTCGGGGAGCTCGCCTCCGGGTCGGGGCTGCGGGTCGTCGCAGTCACGCGGCGACCCGACCTCGTCCCGGCGGGTGTCGAGCCGCTCGAGCTTCGTGCCCGCTCGCAGGAAGCCCGCATGGCCTGGTCGCTGCCGCGAGCGCTTCGCCGGCTCGGAGCGGACCTCGTCCACACGCAGTACGCGCTCCCGCTGCGGCCTCGGTGCCCGTGCGTCGTGACGGTGCACGACCTCCACTTCGAGCGCGAGCCGGAGCTGATGTCACGCAAGGATCGGGCGATCTTCAAGCTCGTCGTGCCGCGCTCGGTTCGTCGCGCCGCGCGCGTCCTCACCGTCTCGGAGAGGAGCAAGGCCGATCTCGTCCAGCTCTACGGCGTGCCCCAGGACCACGTGGTCGTGACGCCGAACGGCGTCGATCCCGCCTTCTCCCCCGGAGACGGGCCCCGCGACTACGTCCTCACGGTGGGGGCGATCCAGGCGCGGAAGAACCAGCTCGCGGCGCTCGCCGCAGCCGAGGGTGCAGGCCTGCCGCTCGTCGTCGTCGGGCCGACGAAGGATCAGGCGCTCGCTGCCGAGCTGCGAGCGCGCGGGGCCAGGCTCGAGGGCTACGTGAGCCTCGAGCGGCTCGTCGAGCTGTACCGGGGAGCGGCCTGCCTCGTCCAGGCGTCGCGCTACGAGGGCTTCGGGCTCCCGGTCGTCGAGGCGATGGCGTCCGGGACCCCCGTCGTGGCAGTGCTCGATCCCGCCCTGCGCGAGGTCGCCGGCGACGCCGCCGTGTTGGTCGACGCAGAGCGTCTCGCGGACGGGGTTCGCGAGGCGCTCGCCGAGCGGGAGAAGCTCGTCGCTGCCGGCCTCGAGCGCGCTCGCGGTTTCACGTGGCGCACGACCGCACGGAGGACGCTCGCCGTCTACGAGGAGATACTCGGCCCGTGAAGGTCTCGGCAGTCGTCGTCTCCCACGGGCATGTGCGCGAGCTCGAGCGCTCGCTCCCCGCGCTCGTGCCGCAGGTGGACGAGGTCGTCGTGATCGCCAACATCCGCGGCTCCGTCGCCGCCGTTCCCGAGGGCGTTCGCATCCTCGAGAACTCCCGACCGCTGCCGCTGGCGGCAAACGTGAACCTCGGAACCGAGGCGACGACGGGGGAGTACGTGCTGAACGCGAACCCCGACGCCATCGCGGGCGAAGGAGCCGTCGAGGCCCTCGTCGCGTTCGCGGACTCTCACCCGCGCTGCGGGATCGCGGGCCCGCAGATGCTCTGGCCGGACGGGAGCTGGCAGCCCTCCAGGCGCCGATTCCCGACCGTGCGGGGAACGGTCGTCCGCCGGACTCCGCTCCGCCGGCTCCGCCCGCCCTACGAGACGCAGCGCGAGCACTACGGCCTCGACGAGCAGGGGGCGGAGCAGCTCCCGGCCGACTGGCTGCTCGGAGCCTTCCTCCTCATGAGGCGCTCGATGCTCGAGGAGATCGGCGGCTGGGACGAGGGCTATCGCCACTACTGCGAGGACATCGATCTCGCCTATCGCGCGATGCAGGCAGGGTGGGAGCGGTGGTACGTGCCCGAGGCCGTCGTCACGCACGACTACGCGGCGGTGATCGACAAGCGCTTTCTCTCCCGCCACACCCTGTGGCACGCGCGGGGCATGGCCCGGTTCGTTCGCAAGCATCCGGAACGCCTCCTCGCGCTGTGAGCGGCAAGGAGGACCAGTACGCACGGCGGGCGGCACGCTGGACCGACGAGGCGTACGCCGATGCGACGGCCTACCTCGAGCATCGCGCGGATCTGATCGCCGGGCTCGGGCCGCGGCTCGAGCCCGGCGACGAGGTGCTCGATCTCGCCTGCGGCGACGGCGGGCTCGGGACGACTCTCCTCGACCGCGGTCTCCGGTATCGCGGCGCGGATGCGACGTCCGAGATGGTTCTCGCTGCGCGTGCCCGTCTCGGCGACCGCGCTCCCGTCGACGTGGGTGATCTCAACGACTACGTGCCCCCGGAGCCGGTCGCGGCGACGACGGTCTTCCGGGCGATCTACTACGCGCGAGACCGCCGGGCGTTCTTCCGGCACGCGGCCGCGTACACGGAGAAGAAGCTCGTCTTCGACCTGAACCCGCGTCAGTACCGGCTCGAGGACGTCGTCGCCGACCTGCGCGCGGCAGGTCTCGGCCGAGTTGCCCTGCGCCCGTTCTTCGTTCCGCAGACGGTCTCGCTCCCCGGCCCGGTCGTGGCGGGGGCGAAGGTGCTCGAGCGAAGCGGCCCGCTGGCGAAGCTCGCGCTCCGCTTCCGCTTCACGTACGTCGTCGCCGCGTCGCGCTAGCCGAACAGCGGCTCGAAGCCTGCCTCGAGCACGGCTCCCAGCTGTCGCCTGTCGCTGTTCCGCGGGTCGATCTCGTTCGGGGAGAACGTCGGCGAGAGCTCCACCTCGACTCGCCACGGCCCGTTCGGAGGCGGGAGCAGCACGCCGTTCGCCCGACAGTCCTGGACGGAGATCTTCCGCTCGGCCGTGACCTCGGAGATCGCAGGCTGCTTGTCGGGCCCGATCCCCACGGGGCCGATGCGGACCGTCGCGACGGCGGAGCCCCGCTTTCCGGGCCGCGGGCACCAGTCGACCCGCGAGAGCCGAATGAATGCGAATCCGGGCCCGTCGCCCGAGACGTCGTATCGCGTGTACGCGGCGCGTGCGATGCGTTCGTCGCTCGTGCCGGTGATCCATCCGTCCGTCGAGCGACCGACGACCGCGTCCTTGAGCTTCATGGGCTCCCCGTCGAGCCGGTACAGCACGCTGCCTCGTCGCCGCTCGACGACGGGCGCCTGCAGCGTGACGTCGTTGATGGCGAGCGCGTAGTCGGTAGCGGGAGAGGGTGTCAGGGTGCCGTCGATCGCGCCGAGGTCCGGCGTGAGAATCGGCCCCGGGCCCGGCGCCGTGCCGTCGAGGCTCCACACCTTCCGCACGCCGCGGTTGAAGAACTCGGTCAGCCAGACCCCCGTGGGATCCCTGATCTGCTGGCCGATGACGACGACCGAGCCTTCGCCGGTCGCGCGGTCGACCCAGTCGTACGGCGCCGGAAGGTTTCGCGCGACCTGCCGCGAGAGGGTGCGTTCACCCTCGGCTGCGTAGACCTGTGTCGTCATGCTCCACGCGACGACCGTCACCGCGCCGAGAACGGCGGCGACACCGAGCCCGACTCCGCCGGCCCCCCGGAGGACGCGCAGGGCGATCGCAAAGGAGACGGTGACGAGCGAGACAGCGAGCAGCGCATCGTCGATCGTGCTCTGAGACCAACCGAGCTCGCGGTTCGCGAAGGCCAGGATCGCCAGCCCGTGTGCCTCGTAGTACGGGTACTGGAGGATGACCGGCACCGCGTTCACCACGTACACGGTCGCGACGCCGGCGATCGCGATCGCCCACCACCTCCCGATCCCCCGCGCGAGTGCGAGCGCCATCGCAGTGATAAGGAGCGGTGCGAGGTAGATGACGTTCCGCTCGTTGACGTACGTCGCGAACACCGTCGAGATGTACGCCCCCTTGATCCCCGCGTACCAGACGAACGCCCCGATCGCGGCGGCCGACGTCACGACGAACGCTCGCGTCTTCGGGTCGCGCGGCTCGTCCCTCGGTCGCGCGAGCGCCGCGACGCCGACGAGCAGCGGGATGACTCCGACACCGACCGCGAGCGCGCCGAGTGCCCAGCTCGCGTGGTCGAAGATCCGATCCTTGTAGAGGAAGGTCGTGTTGCGCCACGCGGTCGAGAGATGGCCCATGGCCGCGGAGAAGGCGAGGACCGCCCCGAGGGCGAGGACGATCGCGCCGACCCAGTCCCAGCGGCTCCAGCTCGCGCGCCACGTGCGCACGCGTTCCGACTCCCAGCCGAGCCAGAGGAGCCCCAGCCCGAGGACCGCGAAGAGGACCGCGAGCTGCGTCCGCGTCAGGGCTGCGGCGACACTGGCTCCCACCGCCGCGGCGAAGCGCCACCACGTCGGATGTGCGAGCAGCCGTGCGATCAGCCAGAGCGCGAGCGTGGAGAGCGGGTACGCGAGCGGCTCCTCGACG
>JBFFGH010000146.1:0-4864 GCA_041557575.1 Gaiellaceae bacterium | reverse complement strand
TGGCGAGGCCGTAGTCTTCCGATGTGACGGCGCTTCGGCTCGCGAGCTTCACCTGGCCCGAGGCCGCGGCGCTCGGGGAGCGGGACGACGTCATCGGTCTCATCCCGACGGGCTCGCTCGAGCAGCACGGGCCGCACCTGCCGCTGGGCACGGACTTCATGGCCGCCGAGGCGCTCGCGGATGCCGTGGCCGAGCGCCTGTCCGCGACGGTTGTCGTCACACCGGTTCTCACGGCGGGTCTCTCCGAGCACCACCTCGCCTTCCCGGGCACGGTCACGCTCCCGGAGGATGCGTTCCGGAGCTGGATCGACGCCCACATCGCAACCCTCGAGCGGATCGGCGTGCGCCGGATCGCCGTCTTCAGCGGCCACGGGGGCAACTTCGAGCTCATCGGGAGGCTCGCCGCCGACTACGCGGAGCAGAGGCCCGATCTCCGTGTCATCGCGTACGACGACATTCTCGAGTTCCTCCGCGTCATGGCCGACGCCGCCCGGGGCCTGGGTGCCGACGTCCCGCCGACGGACGGTCATGCCGGCCTCCTGGAGACGAGCTTCGCGCTCGCGCGGTTCATGCCCGGCCTCGTCCGTGACTTTGCCGGTGTCGAGGGCTACACCGCTGCGGAGGAGGGCTGGATGCAGCGGATGACGACCGACGGGATCGACTCTCTGAGCTCGACCGGTGTGCTCGGCGACCCGGCTGCCTCGAGCGCCGAGATCGGTGCCGCGATCTTCGACGCGCTCGTCGACGAGCTCGCCCGCTGGATCGCCCGCGAGCTCGGGATCGAGCTCGCCGCGGCCTGAGGCACGGCGTCGGAAGACCTCCAGGCTTCGAGGGAGTGCTGTCCGTCGCGAGAGGGCCCCGTATCCCGGCTCGTCCCGGAACCGGGTGCCGACCTACGGGCTCCGGTGGCTCTCGCGACTCACGGGCGAGGCCAGATGCCGCCGGCGTGGACGATCGTCCCGTCGGGGACGTCCTCGTTCAGCACGGCGCCGTTCCCGACGATCACCGACGAGCCGATCTTCAGGTAGACGACCGCCGCTGCTCCCATGCCGATCAGCGTCGCGCGGCCGATCTCGACCTCGCCGGCGAGGAGCGCTCCGGGCGCGACGTGCGTGAAGTCGCCGATGACGCAGTCGTGGGAGACGACCGCGTTCGTGTTCACGATCACGGCCTTGCCGAGCACCGTGTCGGAGCCGACGACCGCGCCCGCGAAGACCTGGACACCGGGCGAGAGCGTCGCGGACGGGGAGACGCGCGCGCTCGGATCGACGAGCGCGGGCTGATCGAACCCGACACCGTCGAGGAGCTCGGAGATCGCGATGCGATCCTCGATGCGCCGGACGGCGCCGACCGCGTTGACCGCCAGCGGGAGACCCAGCTCGCGCAGCGGCCCCAGGTATTCACGACCGCCGAGCACGGGCACCCCGAGGACGTCGTCGATCCGGTCCGGCCGGTCGGCGACCACGCAGATCGGCTCGATCTCGCCCGTCGCGCGCATGAGCTCGATCAGCGTCTTCGCGAGACCGCCGGCACCGAACACGACCGCAGAGCGCTCGCCGATCCGGGACACGATGGACGGGTCGATCTCCTCCGCCGCGCGCCCCCGGCCGACGATGGCCTCGATGTCGCTCTCGGTCAGGAAGCGCCCGGTCGGAAGCGTCGAGAGGTCGAGCCCCTCCTCGAGCGCGAGCTTCTCCGCCTTCCGCGTCAGCCTCACGCCCGCCGGCGGTTGCGTGGAGGGGGCGGTCACCGCTGCGGCGGACGGCTCCGGCCGGCCGTCGAAGACCTCGCAGACGAGGTCGCCCACGGTCGCGCGGCCGGCCACCGCAACGTGCACCGGCCCGACCCAGCCCTCGAACTCGGACTCCACGTCGACCGTCGCCTTGCTCGTCTCGACGGTGCACACGACGTCCCCGCGGGCGATCTGCGAGAAGGGCTCGACGGAGACCGAGATGACCTGGACCTCGGGCTCGTTCGGGTTCACGAGGGGGATCTCGATCCGCCCGACCAGAGAGGGCGCGCCGCTCACGGCTGAACGACCGACGTCGCGGTGAACTCCTCGAGCGCCTCGTCGACGAGCGCGCCGAACTCCACTTCCAGCGGGTGCCGCCGCCGTGGCTCGAAGTGGGGGAGGTCGACCGTGCGCAGGGCCGGCTCGAACCCCTTCTCGCCGAGCAGGTCGCGGATCCTCCGGAGTACGACCTCCGGGGCGACGCACACGTCCTCGTAGTCCAGCCGCAGCACCCCCTCACCGAGGCGGTCGAGCGCCGCTTCGATCGTCTGGTCGAGCACGACGACCTGGCCCGCGACCTGCCGCCACGGCGGCTCGCCGGCGAGCCAGTCGGGGCCGAACGGCCGAAGGGACGCCCACGTCTCCTCGTTCCCGAAGAGCGAGCGCCTCATCTCGAGGAGCGAGAGCGCCGTCGAGCGGAGATCGCGTCGGATCCGGACGTAGCACGTCCTCGGCATCTCCCGTGCCATGCGCTCGAGGTGCCAGACGAGGAGCATCGGCTTGAAGGCGACGGGCCCGCGGTTCCAGTGGGCCATCGTCACGATGACGGTGCGCAGCGCCGCCCAGTCGATCGACTCCTCGTGAACCTCGGGGAGCGCGCTCAGGCTCGGGTAGCGAAGGTGGTGGTTCCAGAAGTACCCGAACTCGTGCGGCTCGACAGCGCCGGTCGTGCGTCCGAACGACGAGTCGAACGACGGCGTGCCGAGGTGGTCGAGACCGAGCTTCCGAGCCAGGCGCATGCCGAGCACGGGAGCGCGCCAGAAGGCCGCGACGAGGTTCGACACGTACCCGACCTCGAGCCCGGCCGCGACGAGCTGGTACAGGAGCGTGGTGCCGGAACGGGGGACACCGATGACGTGGAGGGTCGGGTAGACCTCGTCCAGCTCGCGGTACTCCGCCTCCTCCACCGGGGCGAGCGCCGCATTGAGCGTCTCGAGGAGCTCTTCGTCCGCACGATCCTTCGCGAACGCGGCCGAGAAGGGCGGATCCTGTCGTGGGCTCGCAGACACCGCGGGGAAGCGTAACGACCCGACCAGCCTGCCTCCCACCCGTGCAGCGAGTTGCGAGACCTCCGGGGCGGCGATCTGCAGGCACAGAGCGCCGCACGGCGGTCGACAGGTCGGGACGGGTCCGGCCATCTTGTCGCCCGCGCCGGCCTGAGGCATCGTGTCGGCGGGGCCGAGGCCCCTCCCGGTGGAAGCGCGTCATGAGAGGGCGACGACGGAGGTGACATGTTCAAGCGACTGACGCAATGGCAAGCACGACCAGGCCTCGATCGAGAGGCTGCGGTCGGTCATTGGACGGGAGAGCACGTTCGACTCGTTGCGCAGGTTCCTCATCTCCTGGGTTACGTCCAGGACATCTCGGTTCCCGGTCTCGACGGTGCCGAACCGCCCTACGCGGGGATGGGCGAGACCTGGTTCGCGACGCTCGAGGACGCACAGCTCGCGACCAACTCACCGGAGTGGGCTGCGGTGATCGACGACGCTCGAACGTTCATGGACTTCGATCGGCTCGTCGTCGCCTGGGTGCAAGAGAACGTTCGGCTTCCACCTCCGAGGGTGGGTCCGAGCACCGGGTAGCCCTCACCGGCGATCTCGGGGGACTTCCGACACCGACGAGCACGGCCGCGAGATCACTCGTCTTCGGCTCTGCGAAGCGAAAGCCCCGCCGCGGCGGGGCTTTGCGCTTCCACGAGACGTACCGGCCGAGGACCCAGACGGGACTCGGACGTCCCTGCCCGGTGAGTCAGGCTGGCTGTGGCTGCTGCATCGGTCGAAGCACGAGCACGATGCTGGTAACGAGGATCCAGGCGAGGTAGGCGAAGATCGGGAACCAGGCGAAGGCCAGCAGTGCCGCCGCCGCCACCAGCAGGCCGATCCAGCCGAGCCACGCTGGAAGCACGCCCGTCCTGATCGCGAGCACCGAGGTGGCGGCGATGAGCCCGGCGGCGATCATCGTCGAGCTCACGAGGAACAGGTAGCTCGTGCTGCTGGTGAATCGAGCCAAGTCCGGATCCAGCTGGAAGACGTCGCTGTCCTCGGCCGCAATCGCAGGGCCGATGCCGACGCATGCCGCTCCGAGCAGGAGCGTGATGGAGACGAGACCCGATCCGAACGCGAGTGTCGAGAGGCCGTGTGACTCCGACTCGACTCCACGCAGACGCTCCCGGAGGTCCGTCAGGAACCAGACGAAGAACAGCGCGCCGATCGCGATCATGAAGAACGCGGCGATCTCCTGTGCGCGGTTCCCGCTGTCGCCGTAGTAGGCGAGGTACTCGGCGTCGGAGTCGGATGGCGCCGGCGAATCTCCGGTGAGGGTGAATACGACAGCGAACAGCGCGACGAACACGATCCCGCTCAGCGGGATCCATCGTGCCGCGTTTGCTCCGTTCATGAGCTGAAGCCTCCAGTCGGGTTGGGATTACCGCGCAGTCTCCCGCAGCACGATCAGGAGGTCAACGTGCGGCGCCTGGCAGTACGGCGCTCGCGGTCGCTCCCTCGCTCGACCGGAAGCTCGATGCCGTCCTTCGGACGCTGACGTGCTGAGCTCTCGGGAGTTCCGGCAGGCGGGGGTCGGCGGTGAGGCGAACCGGGTCGCCACCGCGGGTACCACGACCCTCGCTCCTGCGACATCTGCGTTGCTCATGGGCACGGGAAGTCAGCGCCCCCACTTGCCGTCTCAATGCGGAGCGACCTCCCCCCTGGCACCGTCACCTTCCTCTTCACGGACGTCGAGGGCTCGACGAGGCTGCGGCCCGATCAAGGTCCGGGTCGGCCTGCACTGGCCGTCATGACTCATGCGAGCGGCGCTTACATCGGCCAGATCAGGCAGTACCTGAACGACGCTAGG
>JBFFGH010000145.1:0-4936 GCA_041557575.1 Gaiellaceae bacterium | reverse complement strand
GGACGCTCTCGGGGCCGCTGCACGGCGGCGCTCCGGCCCACGTCATCCCCATGGTGGACGCAGCGGCGGAGTCGGGTGACCCGGAGGCCTACGTGGCAGGGCTCCTCGAGCGCGGCGACCGCATCATGGGCTTCGGGCATCGCGTCTATCGCGCCGAGGATCCGCGTGCCCGCCTCCTCCGGACGACCGCGGAGTCGCTCGGCGCCCCGCGCGTCGAGGCCGCCAAGGCGCTCGAGCAGGCGGCTCTCGCCGCGCTCCAGGAGCGCCATCCGGAACGGGTGCTCGCGACGAACGTCGAGTACTGGGCCGCGGTGGTGCTCGACATCGCCGACATCCCGGCCAAGCTGACCCCGGCGATGTTCGCCTGCGCGCGTGTGGCCGGCTGGTCCGCCCACGTCCTCGAGCAGAAGCGCGCCGCACGTCTGATCCGCCCGTCGGCCCGGTACACGGGCCCGGGGCCGCGCTCCCTCTCGTCGCTCACGTGAGCCTCGTCGAGGCGGCAGCTCAGGCGGAGGCCCTCGTCGAGGCGGGCGACGAGCGCGGGCTCGCGGCGCTCCGGGCGCAGTGGGACGACGAGATCGAGCACGCGGCGCGCGACCGCGACTACCGCATCCGGGCCCAGGGGTACAGGGCGATCGCGCAGTTCCGCTTCCGCCAGAAGCTCGAGCTCCTGCGGCGCGGTCTCGAGGACGAGAGCCCGGCGGCGCGGGGAGCAGCCCTGATCTCGCTCGAGAGGCTGTCCCGCGACCATCCGGGCGACGTCAACTCCTTCCGTCCCGCCCTCCACGAGCTCGCAGCCCGCGACCCGAACGCCGCCGTGCGCCGGCTCGCGGTGTTCTGCCTCCGGAACGGGACGCCGAACCGGGACACGATCCAGCTTCTCGACGGGATCACGGAGTCGGAGGACGCGGACGCGGACCTGCGGAAGGCCGCGCGCGCGGTGTCCGCGCAGCTCCTGAAGAAGTCGCGGACGAAGTAGGCTCGGGACATGAGCGAGGCGCCCGTCGTCGGGATCGTCATGGGCTCGCGCTCCGACTGGGAGACGATGCGTCATGCAGCCGAGACGCTCGACGAGCTCGGCGTCCCCTACGAGACGGAGGTCGTGTCGGCCCACCGCACGCCCGACAAGCTCTACGCGTACGCCGAGAGCGCCGAGAGCCGCGGGCTGCAGGTCGTGATCGCGGGCGCGGGGGGCGCGGCGCACCTCCCCGGGATGACGGCCGCGAAGACGGCGCTCCCGGTGCTCGGGGTTCCCGTGGAGTCCAAGTCGCTGCAGGGGCTCGACTCGCTGCTCTCGATCGTCCAGATGCCCGCCGGCGTGCCCGTCGGCACGCTCGCGATCGGGCGCGCGGGCGCCGTGAACGCGGCGTTGCTCGCGGCCGCGATCGTGGCGCGCTCGGACGAGGGTGTGCGAGAGCGCCTGGCCGCATTCCGCGCGAGGCAGACGGAGTCCGTGCTGGCGGATCCCGACCCGTCCGCGTGAGGGCGGCTCCGCCCGCCTCGTCGTGACCCTCGTCGGGTGCATCGGAGGCGGCCAGCTCGGCCGCATGCTCGCGCAGGCGGGGGAGGGCTTCGGCGTGCGCCTGCGCTTCCTCGACCCCGCCCCGGACGCGTGCGCCGGCGAGGTCGGGGAGCTCCTCGTCGGCTCCTACGACGATCCCGCGCTCCTCGACCGGCTCGCGTCCGGTGCGGACGCGGTCACCTACGAGTTCGAGAACGTGCCCGTGGACGCTGCCCGTCGCGTGCGTGCCCTGCCCGACCCGCGAGCGCTCGAGCTCGGCCAGGACCGGCTCGTCGAGAAGGAGCTGTTCCGCCGGCTCGGGATCCCCACGGCCCGCTTCGGAAGCGTCGAGGACGTCGGCCTTCCGGCGCTCGTCAAGTCGCGCCGGCTCGGGTACGACGGCAAGGGGCAGTGGATCGCAGACGCCGCGCAGCCGATCGCCTCCGACGAGCTCGCCGAGGAGATCGTGCACTTCGACCGGGAGCTCTCCGTCGTCGCCGTACGCGGCCTCGACGGCGATACGAGGTTCTGGCCGCTCTCCGAGAACCGGCATCGCTCAGGGATCCTCGCCGTCTCCCGTGCCCCCGCCGACGATGCTCCCGAGGAGGAGGCCGAGCAGATCGCGCGACGGCTCCTGGACGAGCTCGGGTACGTGGGCGTCCTCGCCGTCGAGCTGTTCGACGTCGGGGGCCGGCTCCTCGCGAACGAGTTCGCGCCGCGCGTGCACAACACCGGTCACTGGACGATCGACGGCGCGGCCACGAGCCAGTTCGAGAACCACCTGCGCGCGATCCTCGGGCTGCCGCTCGGCCCGACCGGGGCTCGCGAAGCCTCCGTCATGGTGAACCTGGTCGGAGCGCTGCCCCCGCTCGAGGCGCTCGGGGCCGTGCCCGGCGCGCACGTCCACCTCTACGGCAAGGAGCCGCGCCCCGGGCGAAAGCTCGGGCACGTCACGCTCGTCGGGGCCGACGAGCCGAGCGTGGACGAGGTCGTCCGGCTCGCCGCAGAGGCCTGGTGCTGAGCCTCTAGGCCGAGGTCCCGCCCTGAGGCGTCCTGCGCCGGCGGGCGTGGGGGTGAGCCTGGAAGTAGGCCTCGCGCCTCCGCCGGTCCGAGACGTGCGTGTACCGCTCGGTCGTCCCCAGGTCTGCGTGGCCGAGCATCTCCTGCACCGACCGGAGGTCGGCCCCTCCCTCGAGCAGGTGAGTCGCGAACGAGTGCCGGAGCAGGTGCGGGTGGACGCGGGTGGGCTCGAGGCCGGCTTTGTCGGCCAGGCGCCGGAGGATGAGGAAGGCCCCCGCGCGGGTCAGCGGGCCGCCGCGGGCGTTCAGGAAGAGCTCGGGCCGGTAGCGGCGGTCGAGATGCGGCCTCCCGAGCGCGAGGTAGCGCCGCACGGCCTCGGCGGCGGGGCGGCCGAGCGGCACGAGCCGCTCCTTGTCTCCCTTTCCGATGACTCGCACGACGCGGTCGTCGATCGAGACGCTCCCCTTGTCGAGCCCGACCGCCTCGGAGACGCGCAGCCCGGCCCCGTAGAGAAGCTCGACGAGCGCCCGGTCGCGCAACGTTCGGGGTGACGAGCCCGTCGCAGCCTCGATGAGGCGCTCGGTCTCGGCGGGTGACAGGGCGCGGGGTAAGGTGCGGGATCGTCGCGGTAGCTGAAGTGAGGATGCAGGGTTCTCGGTCTTCGAGCCGATAAGGACGAGGTGACGGAAGTACGCCCGCACAGCAGACGCGCGCCGCGCGATGGTCGAGGGTGCGAGACCGTCGGCGCGCATCGAGGCGAGCCAGCGCTCGAGATCCTCGAGCGTGGCGTCCCCGACGACGCCGCCGCGGAACGCGGCGAGCGACCTGAGGTCGCGGCGGTAGGCGTCCACGGTGCGGGGCGACCGGCGGGCCGCCAGGGTGAGCAGGTAGCGCTCGACGTCGGGGTCGGAGACAGTCACGGCGCCCGATCGCTTTCGGCGAAGAGGCGCGTGCTCCTGCGCGGAGCGCTCGCGCTCGCGGCTGTCGCCATGGCCGCCGGCGCCGTTCCAGGGGTCGCCCACGCGTCGGAGCTCCTGGCTCGGAACACGTCGAGCGAGAAGCTCATCGTCGGGAAGGACGGCCGTGCGCTCGTCACCTACCGGGCACAGGGGCGCACGCACCGCGTGCTCGTCTGGGGCGCGATCGGGGCTCGCCGGCCCAGTCGCGAGCGCAAGCAGGTCGCGTTCCGGATCGACCGGTCGGGCGGCTGGGGGGCGTTCCGCCGCCCCGTCTGGAAGACGATGCGGAACGCGTGCGGGCCGTACCGGGGGCCGAAGCTCTCCTACGTCGTCGCCGCCTGCACTGCGCGCGACGGGTCGCACTGGGCGCTCCAGCGCTGGCAGCGAAGCCAGGCGAACTACGCGATCCCGCCGTGGAAGCCGGGCCACGGCGCGTGGGAGCTCCGTGTCTCCCACTGGCGGGGACCGGCGGCCTTGCTCGAGGCGTGGACGGACTGGAGCTACAACGGGCGCTGGCACCACCTCTTCGGCCGCCTGACCTACCGAGGGAAGCCCGTGCACGGCTTCTCGACGACGCTGAACGGCGAGCCCCAGGACAGCTACGGCCGCGTGATCTCCGTCGACACGCTAGACTCCGCGTACGGGCCGGGCTGGCGACGCGAGAACGGCTTCGTCGCGCGCCAGCCGGACGGCACCTTCTGCTACGGGTTCTTCCCTCACCGGACGCACACGGGAGAGCAGCGGCCGGCTGCCAACGGTCGCCGCTACCGGCTGTCGGTGACCGGTCCCGGTGTCACTCCCGACGTGACGTGGGAGGGCGACGGTCTCCACGACTTCGACCGCGACAACCCCGCCGACGTCGAGCTCGAGGCGAGGATGAACGCGCTCCAGAAGCAGCTGATGTGGGGCGGGAAGCCCTGCCGCACGTAGCGCGCGAGCCCTGCCGCACGTAGCGCGCTTCCTCGATTCACCGAGATCCGCACTGCCGCGTGCCCCGATGAGCCCTCAGCTGCGCGGGTGCGAGCGGTCGTAGACGCGTCGCAGGCGCTTCGCGTCGACGTGGCTGTAGACCTGCGTCGTCGAGAGCGAGGAGTGCCCGAGCAGCTCCTGGATGACGCGCAGGTCCGCTCCGCCCTCGAGGAGGTGTGTCGCGAAGGCGTGGCGGAGCCGGTGAGGGTTGCGGACGAGCCGGCGCACGGTGCTCGTGTCGAGCCTGCGTCCGCGGACCGAGACGAAGACGGCGTCCTCAGCGCCGCGCACGAGCTCCGGCCTCCCGTCGCGGAGGTAGCGGGCGAGGAGATGGGCCGCTTCCTCTCCGAGCGGGACGCTCCGCTCCTTCCCGCCCTTCCCGCGGACGTGCAGCGCCTCGCGGTCGAAGTCCACGTCTCCGAGATCGAGGCCGACGGCTTCCGCGCTTCGCAGTCCTCCCGAGTACAGGAGCTCGAGCAGGGCGCGG
>JBFFGH010000144.1:0-4940 GCA_041557575.1 Gaiellaceae bacterium | reverse complement strand
GGTCTCGAGCGCCCACTCGACGACCCTCTTCATCGTCTTGCCGAGCGCGATCTTCGGTCCTGCGACACGCATGAAGCGGTGCGCGTCGAGGTCCTGGTTGACGAAGGTCAACCGCTGGCCTCGCTTGAGGACGACTCGGAGCCCGGGCGCCGACGCCGAGCCCCGCGACCACACGTGGCACCCATTCTGGACATGGACGATCGTGACCTTCCCTCCGCCCTTCATCATCATCGGGCGCATCATCGACATCTGCATGGCCTCGGCCATGTCGTGCGGATCGCCTCCGTGGGCCGCGACCGTCGCAGGCACGAGCGCCCCGACGAGCGCGGCGAGACCGGTGGCGACGATCATCGTCTTCGTCTTCATCGGATCACCTCCGCGGGTGGCTCGTTGGTCTTCCCCCACGATCGCGTACGGGGGCACGATCCGGAACCCCCGAAGTCGCTGTTCGGGCCTGCGCGGGACGGCGGTTCGTGACCTGCCAGAACGGGTAGGTCAGGCGTCGTCGGCGGGCTTCGCGAGGCCGCTGCGTACCGCGTAGGCGACCGCCTGGGCGCGGTTTCGCAGATGGAGCTTCGAGAGGATGTTCTTCACGTGGAAGTTCACCGTGTGCTCGGACAGGAAGAGCGTGCTCGCTATCTCCTTGTTCGTGAGCCCCTCGGCGACCAGTTGCAGCACCTCCTGCTCACGAGGCGTGAGCTCGTCGCTCCCGGCGGCGGGCGAGTCCTTCTCCTGGCCGATGCGCGCGAACTCCTCGAGGATCTTCCCCGCGAGCCTTGGTGAGAGAGCGGGCTCCCCCGCCTCGAGAGCCCGGAGCGTCGCCTCGAGCTCGCCCTCGTCCATGTCCTTGAGCAGGTAGCCCTCGGCACCGCTCTTGATTGCCTCGAAGAGGTCCTCGTCGTGGTCGGAGACGGTCACGATCGCGATTCGAATCTCGGGCAGCTCGGCCTTGATCAGCCGCGTGGCCTCGAGCCCGTTGCACTCGGGCATCGTGATGTCCATGAGCACGAGGTCGGGATGGTGCTTTCGCGCGAGGTCGAGCGCCTCGAGCCCGTTCTGCGCCTCGCCGGCGACCTCGTGCCCCCAGGCGCGCACCAGGCTGGCGATCCCGGCACGGAAGAGGGCGTGATCGTCAGCCAGCACGAGACGCACGTGCGACCTCCTTGGGCGTCGAGACGGGGATGATCACCTCGACCCGGGTTCCGGAGCCGGGGCTCGACTCGACGACGAACTCGCCACCGACGGCCTCGGCACGCTCCCGCATCGTCTGGAGCCCGAATCGCGGCCAGCGCGCTCCCGGAGGGGCTTCGGGGTCGAAGCCCCTCCCGTCGTCGACGACTCTGACCGTGAGCGCGGCGCCGAGCATGTCGACACCGACCGTGACGTTCTCCGCGGACGAGTGCTTCCGCACGTTCGCGAGGGCCTCCTGGACGATGTGCGTGACCTGGATCTCGACCTCGGGCGGGGGCTCGAGCTCGGCGACGCCGTCACCGAGGTCGAGCGTGCATTCAACGCCGGTCAGCGCGGAGAACTCGTCGAGGTACTGGCGAAGCGACGGGACGAGGCCCTGCCGGGGCAGCGACGTGCGCAGTCCGAGGATCGCCTCCCGCACGTCGGCGTACACGGCGCGGGCGGCCTCTTCCATCGCGTCGAGCTCCGCGCGCGCCCCTTCGGCGTTCCCGACGGCGACGAGGCGCTTCACCGCCTGGGTCTGGGTGTTGATGTAGCCCAGCACCTGGGCGAGCCCGTCGTGGAGATCCCGCGCGATGCGAACGCGCTCCTCGAGCACCGCCCCGTCCAGGACGCGCTCGTGCAGACGTGCGTTGACGATCGCCACCGCGACTCTCTGCCCGATTCCGTCGAGGAGACTGAGCTCGCGTTCGGTCGCCAGCTCCGCCGCGTCCATCGCGGCGACCCCGAGCGTGCCGACGATCTCTTCGCGGTGCTTCAGGGGGAGGCCGACGTATGCTTCGAACCCGGCCGTGCGCAGCGCCTCCCGGGCGACGCGCGGATCGTGCTCCAGGTCGCGGACGACGACAGGCGCGCCCGCCGCCGCGGTGAGCCCCGGCAGGCCCTCGCCCAGGCGGAAGCGGGTCCTCTCGGCGAACGCGTCGCCGTCGAGTCCCCGGTGCCCGGCGAGCGTGAGCTCGGCGTGACTCGAGCGCACCCAGACCTCCGCCACGTCTGCGCCCGTGACTTCGAGGATCGCATCCATCGACGCTTCGAGGAGCTCCTCGAGCTCGAGCGACGACGCCGCGGCGCGCCCGACCGCGAGGACGGCCTCGAGCTCGCTCGTCCGCTGCTCGAGCTCCCGGTTCTGGTCGACGATGCGGCGCTCGAGCCGGCTCACGACGGCGAACACGCCGAAGGCGAACACGGCGACGGCGAGGACCGTCACCGGGAAGAGGACGAGGATGCCCGGGAAGCGGTGCAGCTCGATCGCGACGTCGTGCAGAAGGATCCAAACCGACGTCAGGAAGAGCGTCGGAAGCACGATCGCGAGCCACTTGAGACGCCCGAGCGTCATCGGCGCGTCGATTCTCATCCCTGAAGTATGGATTCTGCGGCCGCCGGTGGCATCTCGCGGCCTGCCTGCACGACCGCGAGGGGGGGACGGAGACGTCCACCGCCGGCGCGGGCCAGCCCCTTCCCGGCCCCGGATGGCCGAGGTCCGGGCCCACGGTGAGCTCGTGGCGCGGGGAGGCCGGCTCGCCGAGCTGGAGGCCGGAGACGCCTCACCGGATGGGGTCTCGGTCGCGGACGTACGATAGGTCGGTTCGTTCGACCCCAGACACCGCGATGGAGCTCCAGATGACCACGACGACTCCCGGCCGCAGCTCTCTCGAGGAGCACGGAGTCGTCGCCCGCGCAGAGATCTTCTGGCGCCCCAGCACCTCGCTGCTCTACTCGCACGCACTCCGGCGCGGGGACGCGCGGCTCGCCGAGGGCGGTCCCCTCGTCGTCGACACGGGCAAGCACACCGGGCGCTCGCCGAAGGACAAGTACATCGTTCGCGAGCCCGGCTCCGAGTCGCGGATCTGGTGGGGCGACACGAACGCCGACATCTCGGAGGAGAGCTTCGAGAAGCTGCGTGCGAAGGTCGCCGCGCGGCTCGCCGAGGGAGACGTCTACGTCGTCGACGCGTTCGCGGGCGCCGACCCCGAGCACCGGCTCGCGGTGCGGGTCGTCTCCGAGAGCCCGTGGCACGCGCTCTTCGCGAAGACGCTGTTCATCGACCCGACCGAGGAGGAGCTCGCCTCGTTCAAGCCGCAGGCGCTCGTCCTGCACGCGCCGTCGGTCTCGGCCGTCCCGGACGAGGACGGGACGCGGAGCGAGACGTTCATCTGCCTGCACCCGACCCGCACGGAGGTCGTGATCGGCGGGACGTACTACGCGGGCGAGATCAAGAAGTCGATCTTCACCGTGATGAACGACCGGCTCCCGCTGGAGGGCGTCTTCCCCATGCACTGCTCGGCGAACCTCGGCCCGAAGGACAAGGTCGCGGTGTTCTTCGGCCTCTCGGGCACCGGCAAGACGACCCTCTCGGCCGACCCGGAGCGGCACCTCATCGGCGACGACGAGCACGGGTGGTCGCATCACGGCGTCTTCAACTTCGAAGGCGGCTGCTACGCCAAGGTCATCCGTCTCTCCGAGGAAGCCGAGCCGCAGATCTACGCGACGACGCGCACCTTCGGCACCGTGCTCGAGAACGTCGTCATGGACGAGCGCGGCGTGCTCGACCTCGACGACGACTCGAAGACCGAGAACACGCGGGCCGCGTACAAGCTCGAGCAAATCGAGAACGCCCTGCCCGAGAAGCGGGCCGAGCACCCGAGCGCCGTCGTCTTCCTTACCGCCGACGCGTTCGGGATCCTGCCGCCGCTCGCCCGGCTCACGCGCGACCAGGCGATGTACTGGTTCCTCTCCGGCTTCACCGCCAAGCTCGCGGGCACCGAGATCGGCGTCACCGAGCCCCAGCCGACGTTCTCGGCCTGTTTCGGAGCACCGTTCCTGCCGCAGCCTCCGGCGGTGTATGCACACATGCTGGGAGCTCGGCTCGACACCCACCCGCACGTCAACGTCTGGCTTCTGAACACGGGGTGGACGGGAGGCCCGTTCGGCCAGGGCAGCCGAATGCCGATCAAGGCGACGCGGCGGCTCCTGAACGCAGCGTTGACGGGGGAGCTCGACGGTGTCGAGTACCGGATGGACGAGGTCTTCGGAATCGAGGTGCCCCTCGAGGTCCACGGGGTGGACTCGGCCCTGCTCGACCCCCGCTCGACCTGGGCCGACCCCGAGGCGTATGACGTGAAGGCGCGCGAGCTGGCGCAGATGTTCGTGGACAACTTCGTCCGCTTCCCGGACGTCGCGCCGGCAGTCGCCGCAGCCGGCCCCCGGGTCTAGGGTCGGCGCCCGGTTGCATGAGATCGAGGGCGGAGCGCGCAGGCGATCCTGCGCAGGCAGCACGGCCCCTGAACGCCGCTCTTACGCGTCCTTCACAGACCGACGGCTATAAGGGTCGCGTGCTCCCCGCGACCCCACGGCTGCTCGCCACGCTCCTCGCGGGGGTTGTGCTCACCGGCGCGCTGCTGGCCGCCTCGCTCTCGGCCTCCACATCTGCCACGAGCTCGGGGGCCGTGGCCTACGGGCGCTCCATCGACTCCGCGGCGACGCCGACCTTCTCCAGGGCGCGGCTGGCGCAGGCGATGCCGTCCTTCCGCGGCGGGCCCACGACGGCGTCCACCGGTGAGATCGTGGACGTGCGCGTCTCCGACTCGCTTCCGCCGGAAGTGACTCCCGAGCAGTGGGCGGAGTTCATCGTCGGGCTCGTGCACGGGCCGGAGATCTCGAAGCTCACGACGTACATCTCCACGTTCGACGAGGTGCAAGGTGTCTGCGGCAGTCAGGCGCTCGGCTGCTACTCGGCGAACGAGATGGTC
>JBFFGH010000143.1:0-4980 GCA_041557575.1 Gaiellaceae bacterium | reverse complement strand
TCGATGACGAGGAGCGCGAGCTCGAGCGCACTGGACGACGTCGTCGCCGCGCTCGAGGAGGCCGCACGTCAGGCGACAGCGGAGGTCGAGGTCGTCCGCTCGTACCCGCCCTGGCGACCCGACGCGGGCTCGAGGCTGCTCGCCGAGGGGAAGGAGACCTTCGAGCGGCTCCTCGGATTCGAGCCCGGGCTCGAGGTCGTGCACGGTGGCCTGGAGTGCGCCGTGATCGGGGAGAAGCTGCCGGGCGTCGAGATGCTCGCCATCGGCCCCACGATCGAGAACCCGCACGCGCCCGGCGAGCGCGTGTCCATCTCGTCGACGCAGAGCTTCTACCGGCTGCTCGGCGCGCTCCTGGACGATCTCTCGCGGCCCGGGCGCTAGTCTCACCCTCCCGCTCCCGTTTCCGAGAGGAGAAGGAAATGACGAAGGTCGTCCACTGCAGAGACGTCGGCTTCGACTGCGACGGGGTAGTTCGGGCCGAAACGGAGGAGGAGACGCTCGCCGGGGTGGCGGAGCACGCCAGGACCGTCCACGGGCTCGAGACGGTGACGCCCGAGATCGTCGAGAAGGTCAAGTCCGTCATGACGGAGGAGCCGAGCCCCGCCTGATCGCCCCCGCCGGGAGCAGCCGGCGGGGAGCTTCGCTTCGGACTCTCGCAATGACGAGAGGGCCGTGAAGGCCCTCTCGTCGCCCCGGATGGGGGAGGCGCTGCTAGAGACCGAACGGGTAGCTGGTCGACGCGTACAACCCGAGCGGGCGCACCGGCATCGGCTTGAAGGGCATCGGCTTGAAGACAGCCGGCCGCACGAGCGCGGGCCGAGCCGGCGCAGGCTTCACGATGGCGGGCCGCACCGGCGCAGGCCGCACCACCGCCGGCGCGAAGCTCGAGCCCGCCCCGACCGCCGTCGGTGCCAGCGCTGCCGCCGCAGCGACGGCAACTGAACTGAGGACAAGACGCTTCATCATCGGCTCCTTCTTCGCGTGTCGAATTTCACGTGTCGAGGCGATGCTCATCGGATGTGAGTCGGTCGCAGGTGATGGCTCTCGGCCCAGGCCGCCACGCGCGCAGTGAGTCGATAGAGCCAGGAGGTCCTCGTGTCCGCGCTGACGACGCGGGTCTCGTCCGAATCCCTCTTCACCCTCAGAGCGCGCCGCGCGGCCTCGGCTCGCAGGACACGCTCCTCGTCGCGATAGCGGGCGACTTCGTACATCGTCCACGGGTGAATCGTCATGACCTCCTCCCTTTCTCTCGTCTCGACCCCTCTTGTCGCACCCGGCGCTGAAAGCCCCCTTGACGGCTGCTTGATGAAGGCTTGCGTGGGAATTACCCTTGCAGGGTCTTCTCCGGAGGAAGCCGGTGGTGGAGTACCGGATTCTCGGGCCGCTGCAGGTCGTCAAGAGCGGCCGCACGCTGCCGCTCGGCGGGAGGAAGCAGCGCGGACTTCTCGCGCTCCTGCTCCTCGATCGCAACCGCGTCGTCCCGCGTGAGCGCCTGATAGACGCGCTCTGGGAGGAGAGCCCACCCACCTCCGCGGCGAACAGTGTCCAGGTCTACGTGTCGAGGCTGCGGCGCCTGCTCGATGGAGAGGCTCCGGACGACGGCAGCACCCTCGTCACGGAAGCTCCCGGCTACAGCCTCCGCACCCCGGCCGGCGTGGTCGACGCGGACGAGTTCGAGCGACTCGTCGGAGAGGGGAAGGCCGCGCTGGCGGCCGGGGCCCTCGCCGAAGCGGAAGCGGCGCTGTCGACGGCCCTCGCCATGTGGCGTGGGCCTGCCCTAGCCGACCTCGCGTCGGAGCTCTACGCGCAGCCGGAGATCGCGCGCCTCGAGGCACTTCGCCTCGAGGCTCTCGAGGCTCGCTTCGAGGCCATGCTCTCGGCCGGACGCCAGACGGAGGCGGTGGGCGAGCTGCAGGCCCTCGTCAGCCTGCACCCGCTCGACGAGCGGCTGCGGGGGCAGCTCATGCTCGCCCTCTATCGCTCCGGGCGGCAGGCCGATGCGCTCGAGACCTACCGAGCCTTCAGACGGCTCGCGAGCGAGGAGCTGGGCCTCGAGCCGGGCCCCGAGCTTCGTGAGCTCGAGCAGGCGATCCTGCGCCAGGACGAATCTCTGCACCACCCCGAGCCGTCGGCCCCAACGAGCGACGCCGAACAGCCGGTCGAGCCGGTTCGCCTGGTCGCCGCTCCTCCCAGGCAGAGAGAGGACGAGCACCGGCCCGTCACGGCTCTCTTCGCCGACATCGTCGGGTCGACCGCTCTGGGCGAACGCCTCGCGCCGGACGAGGCCGCGGTCCTCATCGGCGAGTGCGTGACGACGATGAGCCGGGCGGTCGAGGAGTTCGGCGGCACCGTGCAGGCATTCGAGGGAGACGGCATCTGCGCCTACTTCGGCGTCCCGGCAGCGCACGAGGACGATGCCGAGCGGGCCGCCCTTGCCGCGCTCAGGATCCTCGACGCCATTCGCGACTACGCGCACGACGTCGAGAGAGCCTGGGAGATCTCCGGGTTCGCAGTGCGGGTCGGCATCTCGACCGGCCCCGCGTCCGTCGGATTCGTGGGCGCGACGAACCGGCAAACCGTTGCGCTCGGCGACTCGACCAACGTCGCGGCGCGACTTCAGGCAGCCGCCGCGCCGGGAACGATCTTCATCAACGAGTCGACGGCTCACCTCCTCGACACACGCTTCGTTCTCGAGCCCCTGGGCGACATCGGCGTCAAGGGCCGGCAGGAGCCCGTGACCGCATCGCAGCTGGTCGGAGCCAAGCCCCACGAGCCTCGGGCGCCGACCCCGCCCCTGCTCGGTCGCGAACCGGAGCGCGAGCGCATCTCCGAAGTCGTCGAGGACCTCGCGTCCGGCCGCGGGCGCGTCGTCCTCCTGGAGGGCCCACCGGGCATCGGCAAGACCCGGCTGCTCGCCGAGCTCCGGTCGCTCGTCGGCGACCGGGCGACGTGGCTCGAAGGGCAATGCCACTCGTACGGGAGAGTGCCGTGCTCGGCCTTCGTCGAGATCCTGTTCCAGTGGCTCGGCGCCGACCTGGACGAGCCCGAGATCGCGGTCCGGACGAAGGCCCGAGCAGGCCTGGGAAAGCTCCTCGGCAGCGAGCTCGAGACGGTTCTCGTCCCGCTCGCCCCTCTGCTCCGCATCAGGGTCGACTCCCCGGCTCCACCAGCGGCCCAGGACTCGAGACGCGCCTACCTCCACTGGCTCGAGGCACTGGCGTCCGAGCGACCGGTGATCGTCGCGGTGGAGGACGTGCAGTGGGCCGATCCATCGGCACGCGAGCTGATGGAGGAGCTCCTCGCGCTCACCGATCGCGCGCCGGTGGCGCTCGTGCTGACCGAGGAGCCGATACCCGGGTCCGAAGGAGCTGCGCTCCGGGTGCGCGCGCTCGCCGACTACGGCCACAGGACCGCCGAGCTCTCGCTCGGGCCGATCTCTGACGAGGCTGCCGAGCAGCTGCTCGTGAGGCTGGTCGGGGACGAGATCGATGCGACGACGCGCGCGCGACTGATCCGCGAGGCCGAAGGGAACCCGCTCTACCTCGAAGAGCTCGCCCGAAGCTTCCTCGAGGGCGCTCTCGAGCCGCGCGGCCGGACCTGGACGCTCACGATGCGATCGCTCGACCTCCTGCCGCCGACGCTCGAGAACCTCCTCGTGGCACGGATCGACCGCCAGCCGGACGGGCCCCGCCGACTCGCCCAGATCGCCGCCGCGATCGGTCGAGCCTTCCCGGTCCGGGCTCTCGAGCGCATCGCGGGCGAGCGAATCGACGAGGCGCTGACGGCTCTCCTACACGCCGAGGTCGTCCGCGAGGTCAGGCGCTACCCGGAGCTCGAGTGCGCCTTCACGCACGGGCTCCTCCGCGAGGCCGTGCTCTCCACGCTGACATCCGCGCGCAGGCGGTCGCTGTACGCCGCGATCGCCGAGGCGTTCGAGTCTCTCTACGCCGACTCCCTCGACGAGCACTTCGAGCGCCTCGCCCACTACCACGCGCAGGCGGGCGATCTGCCGAGGGCGCTCGAGTACGCGGAGCGGGCGCGCCGCGGCTCGGGCTAGCGATCAGACTCGAGCCACCAGTTCTCGACGTTCCAGAGGATGTTGATCGGGTGGTAGGGAACGCCGTGCAGGGTGGCTCGGTGGGCAGTTACCCCCACGCCCCAGTAGAAGGGGATGACGGGAACGTCCCGCGCCAGCTGAGCGTCGGCTCGGTTGAGGGCCTCGGCCCACTCGTCGGCATCCAGGATGCGCTTGGCCCGCTCGAGATCCGCGGTGACGCGCCGCTGGCAGTAGCCGGTGTAGTTGTTGGGGGCACCGCAGCCAAAGAGCCCGAGTGCATTCTGGCCGTCCGACGGGCCGAACCATGCGAACTCCGCCAGGTCGAAGCGACCGCTCGGAACGATCTGGTTGAGGAGCACCTGCTGGGAGGCGTACTCGGGCACGACCTCGATCCCTACTCCTCTCAGCTGAGCCCGAACGAGGTCGAGCGTGCGCCGCCGGATCGCCGAGTCTCCTCTCGTGCCGAAGCGAAACGACAGCTTCTGACCTGTGCAGACATAGATGCCGTCCGTTCCGCGCCGGCAGCCGGCCTGCTCGAGCAGGCGCCTCGACTCCGCCGGGCGGTAGCGATACTGACTCCAGTTCTTCCTGTAGTTCGGACTCGAGGGCGGGAAGATCGCGCTGTCGGCGACCTGCTGCGAGCGAACGGTGCCGCCGAAGATGTCGTTCACGATCTTGCGACGGTCGATGCCGTACGCGAGAGCGCGCCGGACGAGCCTCGACCGGAGCATGGGGTGACCGCCCTTGCCGAGACGGATCTCGAGGTGATCCCACGAGAACGCGAAACCTGTGTGCCACTCAACACCGGGAGTGCCTTGAAGCGCCGGGATGAGGTCGGACGGGAGCGCCGAGGCGCTGTCGACCTCACCTCGGGCGAGCGAGTCGACTGGTGAGAGGGCGGCATCGAAGCGCACGACGACCCT
>JBFFGH010000142.1:0-5056 GCA_041557575.1 Gaiellaceae bacterium | reverse complement strand
TCTGCGCCGGCGCGTCGAGGGCGCCGTCTCGCGAGCTCACCCGGACGATGCTAGCGGGGCCGGCGGAGGCGGGGCCTCGCGCGGACGCGGGAGGAGACTGCGCCCACGAGCAACTCGCGGTACGACGCGAGCATTCCCTCGACCGTGAACTCCTCTCGGACACGCCGTGCGCACGCCTCCCCGAATCGGGCGCGCAGACCCGCGTCGCGGGCGAGCGCGAGCAGGACGTCGGCGAGCGCGGTGGCGTCGGCCGGAGGCGCCAGAAAGGGACTCCCTGCCTCGCCCAGCGCCTCCCTGACCCCGGGGATGTCGGTCCCGGCGACGGGGACGCCCGCTGCCATGCTCTCGAGGATCGATGTCCCCAGCCCCTCGGTGAACGAGCTCAGCACGGAGACGTCCGACGAGCCGACGAGCCCCGCGACGTCGTCGACCTCGCCGAGGAAGCGCACGGACTCGTCGAGCCGAAGGTCGAAGGCGAGCGCCTTCGCCTCGTGCTGCATCGGGTACGGGTCCCCGGCGAGGAGGAGCACGGCGCGGCGGCCTTCGCGGGCGAGCTCGTCGACGACGACACGCCAGGCGCGGAGAAGCGTCGCGTGATCCTTCGAGCGGCGGAAGTGGGCGACCATGCACGTGACGAACACGTCGTCGTCGATCCCGAGCTGCGATCTCCAGGCGGCGCGGTCGAGCACCGGCTCCTTGGGATCGACTCCGGCATAGACCACGCGAACGCGGTCGGGGGATGCGCCCCACTCACGGACGAGGTGCTCCGCGCTGTGGCGCGCGCCGGCGACGAGCAGGGGCGTGGATCGGGCGGCACGCCGCCGCGTGGACTCCCGCGCCCGCCTGAAGGGACTGACGTCGGCCTGGTACCAGACGCTCGTCGCCGCTCCGGTCACGTGCCACGAGAGACCACACAGCACGTTCGGCAGCGAGCAGAACGACATGAGGATGTCCGGCTTGCCCCTTCGGGCAAGACGGGCAAAGCGTGCGAGGTCGGCAGCCTTCGCGGCTTGCCCCCCGTCCCAGTCCACCACCACGGAGCGCCAGGGGATGCCGAGTGCCCGCGCCGCCTCGACCGCCCGGCCGTCCCGGTCGGTCAGCGCGAGGAACTCGACGTGCGCCCCTTCGGCGTCGCACAGCCAGCGTGCAAGGGTCAGCGCTCGTCGCTCCGCGCCGCCGAGCGCAGCCCAGTTGAGAACCATCGTCACACGAGCTCCCTCGAGTGATCCGGGCTCGCGGGGCGGAGCCGGCCGTCGCACCCTCGGCGACGCGCTCACGCCGGTCACGAGCCTCCCCCGCGACGCACGATCCGTCGCACGGCGCGCGAGGCGCGCGAAAGCAGCCCGTGCTCGAGCGTCGAGAGTCGCCGCTCCACGTCATCGAGGTGGCGCTGCGCGCGCACGAGCTCCGCCTCGGTGTAGACGGCGACGTCGACGGCGTACTCGGCGTCCTCGACGACGCTCGGCTGTGCAAACGGGATCTCCGTGCCCGACGCAGGGCCTGCGAAGCGCCGGTGCTCGAGATCCGCCGCGACCGCGTCCGTGCCTGCGAGCAAGCGGAGCACATCGCGCACGCGCGTGTCCTCGACGACATAGCCGCTCTCGAGGCCACGCTCGAGAGCCTCGTCGTCGACGACGAGGCTCTCGAAGTGCTCTCTCAGGTGACCGGCGTCGCGCGCATCGGAGGCGAGCCGCGTGCCGTGGTAGAAGCCGCGGCCCCCGTAGGCGGACGCCTTGCTGTCGCTCTGCTCGTACGATCGCCAGGGGAAGTGGAGGATCTCGAAGGGGAACCAGCCACGAAGAGGTTGCAGCGACGTGCCGCGAACCGTGTGGTTGCCGACGCCGACGGTGATCCTCGAATCGGCACGGTGGATCACCTTCGTATTCGGGCGCCAGGGCGTGGTCGGGTCGTTGACGGGTGCGGTCGGCGCCAGGCGATAGACCATGCGCTCAGCGAAGAACCGGCCGTCGTCCGGTCGCGGGGGGAAGGTCCTCCAGAGTCCGTTCACGACGCCGTAGCGCACGGGGATCGCCGTGAGGACCTCCTTCAAGCCCTTCCCACGCGGCCACCAGAACTCGTCGGCGTCCGAATTCACGATCCAGTCCGCGCCGAAGTCGGTGGCCGCGAGGCGCGCCATGCGAGTGACCCATTCGGACTGTCGAAACTCTTCCGACTCCTCCCTGATCAGGTGCAGGTGCCCTTCACGGGCGTAGCGCTCCAGCACGGCCGTGGTGCCGTCGGCCGAGCGGTGATCCGTGGCGATCACGAAGTCCACTCCGGCGTTCAGGTGGAACGCGAGGTGGGCGTCGACGACGTCCTCGGAGTCGCGGCAGAGGAGCGTGAGCACGAGCTTCACGGGCGACATCCTGCCGCTCGGACGGCCTCCCTGCTTCGGCGACCACTCCGGCAGCCGGGGGCTCCTGGAATCGCAGCCGTGCCCGCCCAGGACATCCCGCTCCACGTGCCGGGCGCGGGCGAGCACGGAGCCGAAGCAGGTCGCGCGGTCGTTCGAGCATGCCCGCGTCGCCCTGAACGACGCCTCCACGGGCTCGCCGGGAGCCTCCCGGCGGCCGCGAGCACCCGGCGAACAGCTGCCTCGTCCGGCGGCGACGTCCCATGCATCCGCTTCGATCTCTGACGATGAGCGCCGTTCTCGCCCGCACGCTCGCGCGGCTGGAGGTCCTCGCCTCCACCCGGCGTGGCGCGCTGCTCCTCTTCGCCCTCGCGCTCCTCGCGTACGCGCTGCGGGCCGTCGCCTGGCCTCTGAAGACGGGCCGAGACCTCGACGAGTACCTCCTCGCCTACGTCCAGCTCTTCGACGGGGACGTGCTGCTCCCGTGGTCGCTGCTGTTCCGCACGCCCGTCGCCTCGCTCTACGACGGGCTCTCGCTCGACGTGCTCGGGGGTCGCCTCGCAGAGCCGCTCATGGCACTGCTCTACGCGGGCTCGGTCGTCTGCTGGGCTGCGGCCGCGCGTGCGTTCGGGGCACGCGCAGCTCTTGCCACGGCAGCCGCGCTCCTCCTGTACCAGGGATACGCGCTCATGTTCCACGAGCTCTCCAGCGAGCCGGTGTTCGCCGCGGCATTCGCCGGCTGGGCGCTCCTCGTGACCCGGGCGGCACGCGTCCCCTCCGCAGGACGATTCGCGCTTGCGGGGCTGGGAGTGGCCGTCCTCGCCCTCGTCCGACCCGGAAACGCGGTCCTCCTCGCTTTCGGGATCTTCCCCTTCCTCGTCGCCGGCACCTGGAGGATGCGCGTGGAGCGGACGGGGGCGTTCTTCCTGGCTGCGGTCCTCCCACTCCTCGCGTGGTCCGTGCACAACGGTGCGCGGTTCGACTACTGGGGCCTGGCGCGCGGGGGGAACGCGATCGTCCCCTTCTATCGCGCGTTCATCACCGATCACATCATCTCGCCGGAGAACGGCCCGGAGTCGCGGCGCCTCGCCACGGCGATGCAGCGGGATCTCCTGACGCGAGAGCCGTACCGCTCGTACGGCGTCACGCTCGACGAGCTCTTCGCGAAGGGCAGCTTCCGCGTCCACGAGGACCTCTACCTGCTCTCGGATCAGGTGTTCGGCTGGGACTCGGACTACTCGGTGCTGCGCCGGGCGGGAGTCGAAGGCGTCCGCGCGCACCCGGGCACGTACGCGCGTGGCGTCGCTCGAACCGTCTGGGACGAGCTCTCGAAGGCCCAGTTCCGCGTCGTCTCCGACGGGAAGAGCGGGAGCAAGGGAGGCACGGCCGGAAGCTCGACGGTGGTCGTACGAGGCCGAGAGCTCCCCGCGCCGACCGAGGGTGAGCCGATCCCGGCCGGCCAGGTCGTGTGGATCTCACGGCCCGATCAGAGCATCCGCCAGGCCTGGACGTCGCCCACCGAATGGAGCTTCGAGTTCGACCGCCCGGCCGACCGTCCCCGCTTCGAGGAGATCCGCCGCGAGGTGGACGACCTGTTTGCGGCACTTCCGGATCGCACGGGGAACGCGCAGCTCGCACTCCGCCTCGACCAGCTCTCGCGCTGGTTCCCGCGACCGTGGATGTGGATCGTGCTCGGTGTCGCCGGGATCGCCTGGCGAAGACCGAGGCGCTGGCCGACGCTCGTCGCGCTCTCCGTCTCCGCATTCGCGGTCGTCCTGCTGAACGCGCTCGGCCTCTTCGCCGACCTCCACTTCGTGCTCCCGGTCGCGCCGGCGTTCGTGCTCCTCGGCCTCGGGGGGCTGCTCGGCGAGCGCAGGCCGACTACGGGCCCGGCGCAACCGTACTGACGATCGCGTCCACCACGCGGTCCGCCGCGTGCCCGTCGATCTCCCCGACGACCTCGCGCCCGATCCGGCTCCTCTCGCTCGCCAGCTCTCCCGGCCGGTCGAGCGAGCGCTGGATCCCCGCGGCCACCTCGCCAAAGTCGGACGCTCGCAGGAACGCCCCCGAGCGGACGAGCTCCTCGTAGTGCTTGCCCGTGACGTTGAGCTCCGCGTGCCGCTCACCCTCGGGAGCCCCCTCGTCGTAGAGCACGCACACCGCCGGCCGATCGTTGACGAGCGCATCGAGCAGGATCGTCCCCGCGTTGCAGACGACGCAGCCGACGTGCTGGAGGAGCGTCGAGAGCACCTCGATGTCCGTGTACGACGGCTCCTGGACGACCGTGTCGTCGGCGTTGAGCGCTGCCGCGAAGCGCTCGCGCCACTCCGTGTCCCGCGGGTGGGGCCGGAAGAGGAGCTGCGGCCGCTCCGAGGGTGCGAGCGACTGCGACCACTCGACCAGGCGCTCGACGAAGCGCCCCTCGTACGGCGCGTTCGTCGGCGTGTTCCCGGCGACGAGCACGACGGGGCGAGACGGCTCCAGCCCGAGGCCGCGAACGATCGACTCGTAGTCCTCGCGCGGCCGATGCCGGTGGAACACGTCGCTCTGCGGCCACCCCGTCACGACCACGCGTTCCTCCGGGATCCCGTGGTAGCGGACGAGGTCGTCGCGCATGACCGCGTTCTGGACGACGTAGCTCGTGACGTGCGGCGAGACGATGCCCTTGCCCACCGTGTGATCCCAGCTCGCGACGTACCCGAC
>JBFFGH010000141.1:0-5097 GCA_041557575.1 Gaiellaceae bacterium | reverse complement strand
GGGCGGCGCTCGCCAGGGAGCCGAGGGCGAGCCGCGCAGGGCAGTACTCCAGGTACGGCCAAGCGGCGAGCCCGACGGATCGCGCCGCGAGCGTCGTCAGCCGGTCGGAGAGGGCGGCTCCGCCGCCCGGGAGCGGCCGGCGGCCTGCGGCGCCAGGGCTACTCCCACTCGATGGTGGCGGGAGGCTTCGAGGAGACGTCGTAGACGACGCGGTTCACGCCCGGGATCTCGTTGATGACCCTGCTCGAGATCCGCTCGAGCACGTCGTACGGGAGCCGGGCCCAGTCGGCGGTCATCGCGTCCTCGGAGGTGACCGCGCGGATGACGACGGGGTAGGCGTAGGTGCGCTCGTCCCCCTGCACCCCGACGGAGCGGATCGCGGGCAGCACCGCGAAGCTCTGCCAGAGGTCGCGGTAGAGGTCGGCGCGTCGGATCTCCTCGAGCAGGATCGCGTCGGCGCGCCGCAGGATCGCGAGGCGCTCCTCGGTCACCTCGCCGATGATCCGGATCGCGAGCCCGGGGCCCGGGAAGGGCTGGCGCCAGACCATGCGCTCCGGCATCCCGAGCTCCTCCCCCACCCGCCGCACCTCGTCCTTGAAGAGGAGGCGCAGCGGCTCCACGAGCTCCATCTGCATGTCCTCGGGGAGCCCCCCGACGTTGTGGTGGGACTTGATCTTCGCCGCGACCCCCTCCTCGGCGCCTCCCGACTCGATGACGTCGGAGTAGAGCGTCCCCTGGACGAGGAAGCGGACGTCGCCGAGCTTCGCCGCCTCCTCCTCGAACACGCGGATGAACTCCTCGCCGACGATCTTGCGCTTCTCCTCCGGCTCGGTCACCCCGGCGAGGCGAGAGAGGAACCGCCCTTCCGCCTGCACGTGGACGAGCGGAACGTGGAAGTGCCCCGAGAACGTCTCGACGACCTGCTCGGCCTCGTTCTCGCGCAGGAGGCCGTGATCGACGAAGACGCAGGTGAGCTGGTCGCCGACCGCCTTGTGCACGAGCAGCGCCGCGACCGCCGAGTCCACGCCGCCCGAGAGGGCGCAGAGGACGCGCTCCGACCCCACGGCCGCGCGGATGCGCTCGACCTGCTCCTCGATCACGGCGGCGGGCGTCCAGGTCGGCGTCGCTCCGGCGACCTCGTAGAGGAAGTTCTTGAGGATCTCCTGCCCGTGAGGCGTGTGCACGACCTCCGGGTGGAACTGGACGCCGTAGAGCCTGCGCGTCGGGCTCTCGAAGGCGGCGATGGGCGTGGAGGGAGAGGAGGCCGTCACCGTGGCGCCGTCCGGAGGCGCCGTGACCGAGTCGCGATGGCTCATCCACACCACCTGCTCGACCGGCAGGTCGTGGAAGAGCTCCGACTCGTGGGCCTCGAGCTCCGTCTTCCCGAACTCGGAGACACCGGTGCGATCGACCGCGCCTCCGAGATCGCGCGCCATCAGCTGCATCCCGTAGCAGATGCCGAGCGTCGGGATCCCGAGCTCGAAGATCGCCGGGTCGATCTCGGGCGCGCCCTCCGCGTAGACCGACGCCGGCCCGCCGGAGAGGACGAGCGCGGCCGGGCGGCGCCGCGCGATCTCCTCCGCCGAGAGACGGTGGCCCACGAGCTCCGAGTAGACGCGCGCCTCGCGCACGCGCCGCGCGATCAGCTGCGAGTACTGCCCGCCGAGGTCGAGGACGAGGACCGGCCTCTCCTCGTCGTGCGCAAGGTCGGAATCCGCAGAAGCAGGTTCCGACCGCGCGAAGACCCCTGAAGGCGTCGGCTTCGCGGCCGCTGTGTGTGCGTCCGGCAGAGCCTCCCGTAGCTCGGTCATCTCGCTATCGCCGGTAGTTGGGGGCGTCCTTCGTGATCGTGACGCCGTGCGGGTGGCTCTCGAGGAGGCCTGCGGGCGTGATCCGCGTGAACCGGGTGTTCGCCTTCATCTCCTCGATCGTCGCGGCGCCGCAGTAGCCCATCGACTGCTGCAGGCCGCCGACGAGCTGGTGGACGATCGGCGCGAGCGGGCCCTTGTACGGGACGCGGCCCTCGATGCCCTCCGGGATGAGCTTCTCGACGTCCTCGACGTCGCCCTGGAAGTAGCGGTCCTTGGAGAAGGAGCGCGCCTTCATCGCCCCGAGCGAGCCCATCCCGCGGTACTCCTTGAAGCGCTCGCCCTGCGCGACGATGACCTCGCCGGGCGCCTCGTCGGTGCCCGCGAGCATCGAGCCGAGCATGACGACGTCGGCGCCGGAGGCGATCGCCTTCGCGATGTCTCCCGAGTTGCGGATCCCTCCGTCGGCGATGACCGGGATGCCCTGCCCCTCGAGCGCCTGCACCGCGTCGTAGACGGCCGTGACCTGCGGGACGCCGACCCCGGCGACGATCCGCGTCGTGCAGATCGACCCGGGCCCCTGGCCGACCTTCACCGCGTCCGCGCCCGCGTCGGCGAGCGCGAGGGCCCCGTCGCCCGTGGAGACGTTCCCCGCGACGA
Organism: Gaiellaceae bacterium; assembly: GCA_041557575.1. Lineage (GTDB taxonomy): Bacteria > Actinomycetota > Thermoleophilia > Gaiellales > Gaiellaceae > GMQP-bins7. Next base: position 2,629 of record JBFFGH010000141.1, on the reverse strand, counting down.
GCTCGACCTCGTGCGCCGCCTTGATCTTGCGCACGACGTCGAGGACGCCGTGCGAGTGGCCGTGCGCCGTGTCCACGACGAGCACGTCCACCTCGGCGGCGACGAGCGCTGCCGCCCGCTCCAGCGCGTCGGGCCCCACGCCGACCGCGGCGCCGACGCACAGGCGGCCCCCGTCGTCCTTGGTCGCGTCCGGGTACTTGATCTTCTTCGAGATGTCCTTGACGGTGATCAGGCCCTTGAGCCGGCCGTCCGCGTCGACGACCGGGAGCTTCTCGATCTTGTTGCGGTGGAGGATGGCCTCGGCCTCCCCGAGCGTCGTGCCGACCGGCGCGGTGACGAGGTTGCGCGCCGTCATCAGCGCGGAGACGGGCTGCGCGGTGTCCGTCTCGAAGCGGAGATCGCGATTGGTGAGGATCCCGACGAGGACGCCGTCCCCGTCGGTGATCGGGACGCCCGAGATCCGGTAGCGCTCCATGAGCACGAGCGCCTCGGCCACGGAGTCGTCGGGCCGGAGCGTCACGGGCTCGACGATCATCCCCGACTCGGAGCGCTTGACCTTGTCCACCTCCGCGACCTGCTCTTCGATCGACAGGTTCCGGTGGACGATCCCGAGCCCGCCGGCGCGCGCGAGCGCGATCGCGAGCCGCGCCTCGGTCACCGTGTCCATCGCGGCGGAGACGATCGGGATGTTCAGCGAGATCCGGGGGGTCAGGCGCGTGACCGTGGAGACGTCGTTCGGGAGGACGCGCGACTCGGCCGGGAGCAGGAGGACGTCGTCGAACGTGAGGCCCTCCTTGCCGAACTTGCGCTCGAGCTGGACGAGGCGCTCGATCTCCTGCTGTCGGAGCTCGGTCTCCATGGAGCGACGTTAGCAGCGTCCGGCGACGGCTGATCAGGAGAGGTCGACGCCGAGCCGGGAGAGCCGCTCGCGAGCCTCGCGCGTGCCCGCGACGTCGCCCTTCGCCTCGAAGTGGGAGAGGCCCACGAGCGCCTCGGCGACGGCCTCGTCCGTCCTCCCGGCGAGCGCGAGCACCCCGGCGAGGAAGATCCGCGCGTCCCCGCGAACCCGGTAGAAGTCGGTGGCCTCCGCGAGCGCCAGGGCAGCTCGGACCCGCTCCTCGGCCTCGGCGTGCCGTCCGCTCCGCGCGAGGAGGCTGCCCTCGATCGCATCGAGGAGGACGAAGTTGATGACGTCGTCCGGCGACGTCGTCGCGCGGCCGATCGCGCACAGGTCCTCGATCTCCTCGTACCGGCCCTCGAAGTAGAGGAGCTCCGCGAGCTCGAGCGCCACCGTCGGGAGGTACCCGCGGTCGCCCATGCTCCGGAGCTGCTCGAGGCTCGCGCGGAGCACGTTCTCCGCGGTGGCGAGATCGCCCGCGTAGCGCGCCGCCCAGGACTCGGCCATCGACATCCCGCCCGCCGTGATCGCGAGCCCGGCACCGCGGAACGTCTCGACGCACTCGGCGGCGAGCGTCTTGCCCCGGTCGGCCTCGCCCTGCATCGCGAGGAGCACGCTGAGACCCGCTCCGAGGTACGCCTCGGTGAGAATCGAGTTGTCCGGGCGGGCACGGATCTTCTCGACGTGGTCGGCCGCTTCGCGAGCGGGCATCGGGCCGAGCGGGCGGCTTATGCCCACCCACCCGACGGCGTCGTGCAGGAGCCTCCTCACCCCCGCTCTCTCCGCGTGCTCCAGGGTGGTCTCGAAAGCAGCCGATGCCTCCATCGTGCGGCAGGCGAACCACTCCTCGCGACCGACGCTCCACCAGTAGAGCGCGAGCCCCACGTCGCTTCCTGCCTCCTCGAGAACCGCTCGCGCCGCCTCCCGCCTCGCCACCCGCTCCTCGATCGTCATCGCGCCGGCCGTGTGGAGCTCGAGGTTCGCCTCGAGGATCGAGACGATCGCGCCGAGGACGGGGTCCTTCGTCTCCCGCGCCTCGACGAGCACCTCCCTCATCGCCGCCGTGTCACCGGCCTCGTCCAGGGCGGCGTAGAGGTCCGGCGCGAGCGCGAGGCGCGCCTCATCGCCGGCCGGGAGGAGATCTGCCGCTCGCCGCAGGAGCGTGCGGCCGGCGGCGAAGTCGCCGCGGTCGAGGGCGCCGCGGCCGGCGGCTCCGAGATGGCCGGCGGCACGGGTGGCGAGGTCGGGGAGCTTCGGATCGCCGGGGTCGAGCTCCGCGCGGTAGCGGTGGGCCTGCTCGAGGTGGTAGCCGACGATCTCGTCGCGCTCGACGAGCTCGTGCGTCGAGAGCCAGTCGGCGAAGCGCTCGTGGAGCTCGGCCCGGGCTGCCTTCGGGAGCGACTCGTAGGCGGCATCGCGGATCAGCAGGTGCCGGAAGCGGAACGCGTCGTCGCCCGGGAAGGTCGGCTTGTCGGGCCGGATGAGCTCCTTGCGCACGAGCGTTGACAGGTGCGACTCCACCTCCTGGCGCATGGGCTCGGGCGCGAGCTCGGCGACCGAGCCGCGGTGGAAGAGCTGGCCCTCGACCGAGCCTCGCTCCATGACCACCCGCACCTCGCGGTCGAGCGAGTCGAGCCGGGCCTGGAGGAGGGCGTGGATCGTCGGCGGGACGACGATCTCGCCGTCACCGCCCTGCTCGCGCACCATCGCGAGCATCTCCTCGACGAAGAG
>JBFFGH010000140.1:0-5280 GCA_041557575.1 Gaiellaceae bacterium | reverse complement strand
GATCTCCTCCACCTCGACCGTCACCGCGTGCGGGACCTCCTCGCGCGTGAGGTGGAGCGCCTTCTCGCGGATCACCTCCGCGATCCGCTCGTCGGTCGTGAGGTCGGTCGTCTGATCCGGGGGGAAGTAGGCGGGGCCCTCGGGGAGGAGCGAGACGAGGTCGTCGCGGAGCTCGCCGACGCCTTCTTTCGTCTTCGCGCTCACCGGGTGCAGCGCGTGGAAGTCGCACAGCTCCGAGGCCGCCTTCATCTGGGAGAAGACGTGACCGTGCTTCAGCCGGTCGATCTTGTTCACCGCGATGACCACCGGGCGGCCGAGCTCGGAGACGCGGCGCGCGACGAAGCGGTCGCCGGCGCCGATGTGAGCTCGCGCGTCGACGACGAGGAGAACCGCGTCGACGTCCTCGAACGAGCTCGAGACGGTCTCCTGCATGCGCTCCGTGAGGGCGTCCATCGGACGCTGGAAGCCGGGCAGGTCGACGAGGACGAGCTGGTATCCCACGCCCGTGGCCGCGCCGAAGATGCGACGCCTGGTGGTGTTCGGGACCTTGGAGGTGATGGCGACCTTCTCGCCGCAGAGCGCGTTGACGAGCGTCGACTTGCCGACGTTCGGCCTCCCGGCGACCGCCACGAGCCCCGACTTCACGCGCGCCTCCTGTAGGGGCACCCCGGCCCACCACCCGCTGCCAGCGTAACGGGGAAGTGCGCGCAGAGGGGATACGGCTCGGCGCCGAAGGAGCGCCGAAGAGCAAACGAGACCGTCACAGGTGCGAGGAGTCGAACGACTCCGGCAGGAGCTCGTCCGGGGTCATCGTCACGACGCGGCCGCCGTTCCGGAAGACGACGCGCTCGACTCCCATCTCGTGCAGCCACTGCCTGCAGCCTCCGCAGGGAGATGCCGTGATCGCGGCGACGGCGAAGTCGCCGGGCCGGTAGCCCTCGGCGATCGCGCGCGAGAACGCCGTGCGCTCGGCGCACACCCCGAGCGGGTACGCGGCGTTCTCGACGTTCACGCCCTCGATCACGCGGCCGTCGCGCGCCAGCAGCGCGCAGCCGACGTGGAAGCCCGAGTACGGCGCGTACGCGCGCTCGGCCGCCGCGTCGGCCGCGGCCAGCAGATCGGTGTCGGAGATCGCGTCGCTCATCCGAACGCCTGGAAGAGGAAGAGGGTGAGGAGCGCCCCGAGCACGCCGCCGCTCGCGACCTCGGAGGCCGAGTGCACTCCCGTCTCGACGCGTGTCTGAGCCACCAGCAACGCAATGATGAACGTCACCGAGGAGATGAGGAAGCGGTGCTCGTCGGCGTCGAGGATGAGCGTCACCGCCATCCACCCCGCGAACGCGACCGCCGCGTGCCCTGACGGCAGGCCGCCTCGCAGTGGCGTCCCGCGCCCCGTCCACGCCTTCACGCCGATCACGACGATCACGGTAACCGCGAGCGCCACGAGGGTGAGCTCGGCGGGCTGGTCGCTGAGGCGCGTCAGGAACCGCGAGCTCCGGGTCGCGACCTCGCCGGAGAAGACGAGGTAGCCGACCGCGACCGCGTTCAGCGCGGCGACGAGGACGGCGCCCGCCGCGATGTCCTTCGCGAGCTTCGCCATGGGGTCGAAGGCAGTCGAGGACACGTCCACCGCGGCCTCGACGGCCGTGTTCACGAGCTCCGCGACGAGGACGAAGGTGATCGCGAGGAGCAGAACCGCGAGCTCGAGCTTCGTCGCCCCGAAGCCGACCGCGGCGACGAGCACCGCGACGGCGATGGCGAAGTGGATCCACATGTTCCTCTGCGTCCGGACCGCCTGGACGATCCCCTCGGCGGCGTGGTTGAAGCTCTGGAAGAGCGAAGGGCTTCGTCGCCAGGTCATCTCGACGCGTGCGCCTCCTCGCGCGCCTCCATCTCGGGCCCGTGGTCGTATCCGAGCAGGTGCAGCAGGCCGTGGACGAGCGGCGAGCGCCAGTCGCGGCCGACCACCTGCGGGCAGAGCACGACGTCGCCGAGAGCGCGCGGCGTCCCTTGCGGGACCTCGCCGAGGCCGTCGAGCGGGAAGGAGAGGACGTCGGTCGCCTCATCGATCCCGAGGTGCTCGCGCTTGAGCGTGCGCATCTCGTCGGGCCCGACGAAGGAGAGGCCGAGCTCGCCGTCGTCGATCCCCTCGACGACGAGCACGCGACGTGCGAGGTCGACGGCCGCCCCCTCGTCGACGGGCTCGCCGCTCCGGTTCGAGACCTCGACCGCGATCACCGCTTGCGCGCCGTGCCGGTCTCCTCGGCGTGGCGCTTGTAGGCCTCGACGATGCGCTGTACGAGCTTGTGCCGCACGACGTCGTCGTGGCCGAACTCCACGAACGCGATGCCGTCGATGCCCGCGAGGATCTCGCGCACCTGGATGAGCCCGGACGCCTGCTCGCGGGGGAGGTCGACCTGCGTGACGTCGCCGGTGACGACGACCTTCGAGCCGAACCCGAGCCGCGTCAGGAACATCTGCATCTGCTCGGGAGTCGTGTTCTGGGCCTCGTCGAGGACGATGAACGAGTCGTTCAGCGTGCGGCCGCGCATGAAGGCGAGCGGGGCGACCTCGATCGTCCCGCGCTCCATGTAGCCGGCGAGCCGCTCGGCGTCGAGCATGTCGTAGAGCGCGTCGTAGAGCGGGCGCAGGTAGGGATCGACCTTCGCGAGCATGTCCCCCGGCAAGAACCCCAGCCGCTCGCCCGCCTCGACGGCCGGGCGCGTGAGGATCAGGCGTCCGACCGCGCCCTCGGAGAGCGCGGAGACGGCGAGGGCCATCGCCAGGTACGTCTTCCCCGTGCCCGCCGGGCCGATCCCGAAGGTGACGGTCCCCGAGCGGATCGCGTCCACGTACCGCTTCTGGGTCACGGTCTTCGGCGTGATGTTCTTGCCGCGGTGCCGCCACACGACGTCCTCGAAGACCTCGCGCACGTCTTCGGCCTGGTCGAGGGCGGCCAGCACGGCTCCCACCGTGTCGGGCCCGACCTGGTGCCCGCCCTCGACGAGCTCGACGAGCTCGTCGACGACGGCGCGCGCCGCCGCGACGTGCTGCTCGTCGCCGCCGAGCGTGAGCCGGTTGCCCCGGAGCGCGATCGTGCACTCGAGGCGCTCCCGCAGCGCATCGAGGACGCCGTCCTCGATGCCGGCGAGCTCCGCCGCGACCTCGTTCGAGACGTCGAGAACCTGTTCCACGCGACTCAGTCTAGGCGCGCCCGGGCCTCTCGAGCTCGACCCGCCAAGGGGCGCCGAGCTCCTGGCACCGGAGGGCGGCGACGGGCCGCGTCAGGCGAGCTTTTCCTTGACCAGCTGCGACACGAGCGAGCCGTCCGCGCGGCCGGAGACCTGGTGCATCACACCCGCCATGACGCGGCCCATGTCGCGGATGTTCGTCGCCCCGACCTCGGAGATCACGTCGTCGATGATCTCCTCGATCTCCTCCTCGGAGAGCAGGTCGGGCATGAACTCCTCGAGGACCTCGAGCTCGTACTCCTCGTCCTCCGCCTGCTCCTCGCGGCCGGCTGCACGGAACGCATCCGCGGCCTCGACCCGCCGCTTCCACTCGCGCTGAAGGACCTGCAGCTCCTCCTCGTCGGAGAGCGGCCGCTGGAGCTCCTTCTGGGAGAGCTGGAGCGCATTCAGCACGAGGCTGAGCGCATCGCGGCGGTCCTCGTCCCGCGCGAGGCGGGCCGCCTTCAGCTCCTGCTCGATCTGCGCGATGAGACTCATCCGCCAACCTCCAGCGCCTCGACGATCTTCGACGTGTCCGGCCGCCCACCGAGGACGTGCCAGTGCAGGTGAAAGATGGCCTGGCCTCCGCTCTCGCCGACGTTCACCAGTACACGGTACCCGTCCAGACCGGCGCGCTCGGCAGTCTCGGCGACGAACCGGAGCATTCGCGCCGCCTCCTCGTCGGGGAACTCCGCGACGTCCTTGAACGTGTCCACGTGCCGCTCGGGCAGGACGAGGAGGTGGGTCTCGGCGATCGGGTTGATGTCGCGGATGGCGACGAAGCCCTCGGCACGATGGACGTGCTCGCCCTCGGCGACGAGGCGGCAGAAGAGGCAGTCCTCACGCGGCGACGGCAAGGATCCCCTCCTCCGCGAGACCGACGGCCCGCGCGCGCACGAGCGTCCCGACCTCGGCGTCCACGAGCCACGGCGTGTAGTCGTCCCCGTAGCCACGGCCGGGACGGTCCACGAGAACGCGATCCTCCGTCCCGAGCTTCGCCTCCCACCTGCGGCGGCAGAGCTCGTCCGACAGCGTGCGCAGCCGCGCGCTCCGCTCCCGCTTCACCGACGAGGGGACCGTGTCGGCCGCAGCCGTCGCCGTCCCGGGCCGCGGTGAGTAGGGGAACACGTGCACCTTCGTGATCCCGGCCCGCTCGACGAGGCCGAGGGTGCGCTCGAAGGCCGCCTCGTCCTCCCCGGGGAACCCGACGATCACGTCGGCGGTCAGGTTGAAGTCCCGCAGGCGCTCGAGCTTCCCCAGGTACTGCGCGGCGGTGTACCGCCGCCCCATCGCGCGGAGCACCCCGTCGTCGCCGGACTGCAGCGGGACGTGGAGGTGCCGGGAGGCGGTTCGCGTCTCTCGCAGGGCAGCGACGAGCTCGTCGTCGAGGTGGTTGATCTCGATCGACGAGAGCCGCAGCCGCTCCACCCCGTCCGTCGCGCCCGCCTCGCGAACGAGGCGGGGAAGCGAGTAGCCGGCCTCGCGGTCGCGGAAGCACCCGAGATTGACGCCGGTGAGGACGACCTCGCGGTGCCCCTGGCCGGCTCGACGGGCGACCTCGGAGAGGACGGCCTCCGCGCGCCTGCTGCGCGTCGCGCCGCGGACGAGCGGGATGACGCAGAAGGCGCACGAGAACGAGCAGCCGTCCTGGATCTTCACGAATGCGCGCGTGCGCTCGAGGCGCGCGTCGGCCTGCACGCAGGCGATGGCGCCGACGTCGCCCGCGACCGCATCCGGCGTGTCCTCGCTCGCGCGCGAGACGACGGTCACGTTCCCGGGCATCGCGTCGAACGCGCCGTTCAGGCGGGCCGCGCAGCCGGTCGCGTAGACGCGGCCGTGGGTCCGGGCGGCACGCGACACGGCCTGCCTGGACTTGGAGACCGCCTCGTGGGTGACGCAGCAGGAGTTGACGACCGCGACGTCGGCGGCGCTGTCCACCTCCGCGTGCCCGTCCGCGAGCAGCCGCTCGCGAACCGCCTGGACGTCGGCGAACGAGACCTTGCAGCCGAGGAAGCGGACGGAGAACGTCGCCACGAGGGATCTAGCTTAGT
>JBFFGH010000139.1:0-5334 GCA_041557575.1 Gaiellaceae bacterium | reverse complement strand
TCCTGTACATGTTCCTCGGGGCCGTTCTCATCGACGTCCCCCGCGGAGTTGCGTTCGTCGTCTCGGCGGTAGCGGCCGGCGGGATCTTCCTGTTCGTCCGCAAGCGGGGCGGCGACTACCCCGGGCCTCGCTAGCCGCGCCTCAGCGCGTCGCGTCGACGCGGCGCTCGCTGAGTGCCGCCACGAGGCGGTCTGCCAGCTCGCGTCCGAGGGCTGCCTCGAGGCGATCGAGCGCCGAGGAGTCGGATCCGCGCCGATCCGCGGCGAAGGCGTGGACGTCGGCCAGCAGGCGGAGTGAGCCTGCCGGGGCCACTTCCACGAGGAGGGCGGCGCTCATGTGTGGGAGATCGACACCGGGGCGCCCCACAACGATCCCTTGCGGGAGTGAACAGTTCCCGAAGGGCGCTCGCCGGTAGCGGCGCCGATCGCCGCGTCGCCCCGGAGCGAGAGAGCCGCTACCGCGGTCAGTACGCGATCAGCGAGTGGACGTCGTACCCGTCGAACCGATCGCGGCCGTGCAGGAACGTCAGCTCGAGCACGAACACGACGCCGACGACCTCGCCTCCGAGACCCTCGACGAGCTCGACCTTTGCCTTCGCCGTCCCTCCTGTTGCAAGCACGTCGTCGAGGACGATGACCCGCGATCCCGGCGAGATCGCATCCCGGTGCACCTGCAGGCTGTCGGTGCCGTACTCGAGCGCGTACGTCGCCTCCACGGTCTCCCGGGGCAGCTTGCCCGGCTTCCGCGCTGCGATGAAGCCGGCCCCCACGGCATAGGCGAGCGCGGCACCGAAGATGAAGCCTCGGGCCTCGGCTCCGAGGATGAGGTCGGGCTCGCGTGGGCGCACCCACTCGGCGAGCTGGTCGATGGCGTCCGCGAAGTACTCGCGATCGGCGATGAGGGGCATGATGTCCTTGAACACCACCCCTTCGGTCGGGAAGTCGGGGACGTCGCGTATCCGATCGCGGAGATCGAGGCTCATCCGGTCCTCTCGACGGTTGCCCGGATGTCCCTGGTGAAGAGGAGATGCGAGAGCTCCTGCGAGACGCGGGCGAGCGCCTCGATGTCCTCGAGCGCGCTCTTGCGGCGCTCCGGGTTCCTCGACCGGAGGCCCGGTGCCACCAGCTGCTCGACGAGCGCCGCCTGACGCCCCGCGGCGGTCAGGAACGTGCGGAGGTGCCGCGCGTCGATACCGAACCGCGCCAGGCGAGCACACGCGGCGGCGATGTCTGCGTCGCTCTCGCCGTAGAGGTGCTCGCCGTCCTCGACCCGCGAGAGCACGAGGCCGTACTCCTCCAGCTGGCGGACGAACTCGGGAGAGACGGAGGCCCGCTCGCACAGCTCGCTCGCGTCGATCTCGTCCTCCCTGTCGGTGATGCCGACGGCCCGCCGCCTCGTTCGCTCGGCGGAGGCACCCGGGCCCGAGAGCTCCTCCCGGATGACGCGCAGGGGCAGGAACTCGTCCCGCTGCAGCCGGAGAATCGTCGTCAGGCGCTCGACGTCCTCGGGCGCGAAGAGTCGGTACCCACCGCGAGTCCGCTTCGGAGCGATGAGGCCCTGATCTTCGAGATAGCGGATCTTCGACACCGAGATGTCGGGAAACTGCTCGCGAAGCTCCTCGCAGACGGAGCCGATCGTGCGAAGACGAGGCGGCGGCTCGGCCGCGTCGTGCTCTCGTCTGTGGGTCATCGTGCTCATCGCTGGAGGAAGGTCAGGCGGTACTTGCCGATCTGCACCTCGTCGTCGTCCTCGAGGACGACGGACTCGATTCGCTTCCGGTTGACGTACGTGCCGTTGAGGCTGCCGAGGTCGCGGATCGTGAACGTGTCACCGTCGCGCGTGAGCTCCGCGTGGCGGCGCGAGACCGTCACGTCGTCGAGGAACACCTCGCAGTCGGGAGAGCGCCCGATGAGTGTCTTGCCCTCGGCGGGCTGGAACGACTGACCGGCCATGCCGCCACCGGAACGGACGACGAGGGCCGGGCCGGTGATGCCGAGCGCGGTGCGAAGGTCGGTCTCCTCTCCCTCCTCCTCGATCTCGAAGCTCATGGTCGTCTCGGAGCCGGTGTCCGTCGTGAGGAGCGCGCCGCAGCGGGAGCAGTAGTTCGAGGCCTCCGGGTTCTGGAAGCCGCACTCCGGGCAGTAGACGTGACTCACGCGCCCTCGTCCGTCGGGGCTGCCTTCGTCGTGAGGATCTCGCTCAGACGCTCGACGTCCGCAAGCTTCGCCTCGCCCGCGCTGACCTGCTCGCGGAGCCGGGCGACGAGCTCGGCCCGGAGGATGTCGATGCGGCCGTGCAGGACGCGCCGCCGGAAGGAGATCTCGTCCTCCTCCTTCTCGAGCTCGCGAATCATCGAGCGGAGATCGTCGTCGGAGAGTGTCGAGAGATCGGGGGCTGGTTCCACTGAACGCCTTTCCTTCGCAGGTCACCTGAGTAAAGCAGCACACGTCCCAAGGGGTCAACCTCAGGTTGAGACTTTACGAGAAGTGTGTTCGCGCCCGACGCCCGTGTCCCTGCAGGCTCTCCCTCAAGCCTCGTCGAGGACGCGTCTTGCACGCAGGACGTACTGCGCTGCTGCGCCGAGGGCGAGCGCGATCCCGATCCACAGGATCACGAGCGGCCAGCGCGTGCCCTCGGCCGTGACCAGCATGAAGCCGAGCGCCGCATAGAGCACCCAGGTCGCCAGCTTCCCCAGGAACGTCACCTCGAGCCGGTACCCGCTCGGTGCGACGAGCTTGTAGCCGACGACGAGCGCGACGTCCCGCGAGAGGATGACGACTGCCGCGAGAAGCGGCATCCGCCCGGTCGCCCACATGAGCACGACGGCGGTTCCGATCATGAGCCGATCCGCGAGGGGGTCGGCAACCTTTCCGAACGGGGACTCGACGTGCCAGCGTCGTGCGAGGTAGCCGTCGACCTGGTCGGTCAGCGCAGCTGCCGCGAAGAAGATCCCTGCCCCCCACGCCGCCCCGTCGCCGGCATCCAGGTAGAGCCATGCGAACACGGGGATCGCGGCGAAGCGCGCGATGGTCAGGGTATTCGGTACGTGCTGCCGCAGCTCGGCCGGGGACACGCGGGGAAGCTTAGGGGCCAGAGCGCGCAACTGATCTCCGTCCGGTATGCGACTCCGGCGACCCCCGTGGTAGCGTCGCCGCTCGTGACACACACGCTCAGGCTCCCCGGCTTCGTCAACGCCCACAGTCATGCGTTTCAACGCTCGCTCCGGGGAAGCACCGCGGGCGAGGACTTCTGGGCCTGGCGGGAGACCATGCTGGCAGAGGCCGAACGCCAGACCCCGGAGCTCGTGCGCTCGGGCTACGAGGCGACGTACCGCGAGATGCTCGGGGCCGGCTTCACCGCCGTGGGCGAGTTCCACTACGTCGGCGTCCCGGAGGCGTTCGCGGCGGCCGAGGCGGCGCGCGCCGCCGGGATCGAGATCACCCTCCTGCACGTCGCGTACGCGCGCGGGGGGATCGACCGCTTCCGGCAAGAGTCCGTCGGCGACTACCTGCGCGAGGTCGAGCAGCTCGCCGAGGCGGGGATCCGTGTCGGTGTCGCTCCCCACTCCGTCCGCGCGTGCCCGGCGGACTGGCTCGAGGAGATCGGCTCCTACGCACGGCGAAACGGGCTCGTGCTGCACGTGCACGCGGACGAGCAGCCGCGCGAGATCGAGGAGTGCCTCGCCGAGCACGGGTGCCGGCCGATCGAGCTCCTCGCGCGCAGCGGGTGCCTCGGCGGGCGAACGACCGTCGTGCACGCCACCCACGCGTCCGACGCGGAGCTCGACCTCATGGCCTCGGCCGGGGCGATCGTCTGCGCGTGCCCGACGACCGAGTCCGACCTCGGCGACGGCTTCGTCCCGGTGGAGCGCCTGCACGAGCGCGGGATCCCGATCTGCATCGGCTCCGACTCGAACATGCGGATCGACCCTCTCGAGGAGCTGCGCGAGCTCGAAGGCATTGCCCGGCGAGGCGCCCTGCGCCGAGGCGTGGTGCCGACCGAGGAGCTGCTGCGCTTCGGGTCGGAGGTCGGCGCCCGCTCCCTCGGGCTCGACTCCTGGGGCGACATCGAGATCGATGTCGGGCACCCGTCACTCGCGGGTGTCGCGATCGACCGGGTGCCGGCTGCGCTGATCGGCGGGTGCGCCGCCGACGTCGTCGTGTCGCCCGACGCCTGAGAGGCGCACGGCGGCCCGCCTCCGGCGAGAGAGACAGCGCCCGCGGGTGCGGGCGCGTCTTCAGCGGGCTTCGCGAGCGGAGCCCGAAGCTCCCGGCTCCGACCCGGCGGCTAGGTGAAGATCACCTCCGCCCCGGCGCTTCGCTCGAAGAACTCGCCGACCGTCAGGACGCCGTCCACCTCGGCGATGAAGTCCTCCTCCTTCAGGCCGAACATCTCGACCGTCGCCTGGCAGCCGTAGATGTGGCCGCCGGAGTCGTGGATGAGCTCGAGGAACTCGTGGACGGGCGGGATGTCCAGCTTCTCCATCTGGCGCTGCATCATCTTCGTCGCGAGCCAGGACATGCCTGGCAGCGCGCCGAGCAGGGTCGGCATGTGCATTCCGGGGTTGCCCACCGTCGCGACCTTGATCTTGTCGACGCGCTGCTTGCGGAGCGCGTCCAGCGCGAAGAAGGTGAAGAAGAGGTCTGCCTCGATCCCCTCCATGCGGGCTCCGTTGGCCATGATCAGCCCGGGGTAGATCCCCTCCAGCGACCCCTTCGATATGACGATCGACACCTTCTGGATCGGCTCGGGCGCGAGCCGGTGCTCGAGGTCGACCGCGTCGTCGATCACTTCCGTCATCGTCTCCTCCTAGATGCAGCCACGGGGCTTCGGGATGCCGCCGATCTTCGCGGCGAGCTTCGCGGGCCCCTTGGGGAACAGTTGGTAGAGCTCCTTGACCGGAACGCCCGACTCCTTGCCGAGCGACCGGATCGAGGGTGCAGTGCCGGTGGTGAGGTAGCGATCCCGCATGAACTCGACGACCATCCAGTGGCGCTCGGTGAGCTCCGGGATTCCTGCCTCGCGAGCGATCTCGGTACCGATGTCGCGTGTCCACTGAGCGGGATCGAGGAGGAAGCCCTCCGGGTCCCGCTGGACCGTGACGCCTGCGAGCTCCATCGTTGTCATCACTCCGACCTCCTTGTCAGACGTGTTCAGGCTGCCGTTCCTTGCCCGCGCTCGGCATCTCCGACGGGATTCCCGGGATGTCCCGGCCGGGCAGCAGGACGTGCCAGTACAGCCACTGGAACATGAGCTTGCCCAGGTGGTTCAGGCGGGACTCCTTGAGCAGCGGGAGCCCGAGAGCCATCGGGAAGTGGCCGGGTACCGGCTCGT
>JBFFGH010000138.1:0-5370 GCA_041557575.1 Gaiellaceae bacterium | reverse complement strand
GGCCCCGAGCGCTCGTCGAGCGCTGAGTCCACAGGCGCGTCGTCCGGAGCCGCGATACGGGGAAACCCGGATGTCGCGCGCGATCTTCTCGGAAGACGATTGGGTCGCCAATTCGCCTCCGGGAGGTGTGCTCGAGTGAGAGAGATGCTGTTCGTCGGCCGGGGCGGCGAGGGAGTCGTCCTCGCATCGCAGCTCATGGCCGACACCTTCGCGCGCGCGGGGTTCTGGGCGCAGAGCTTTCCGGAGTTCAAGGCCGAGCGGCGCGGCGCGCCGATCTCGGCGTTCCTGCGCTGGGACGAGTCGCCGATCCACCGCCGCTACAAGATCCGGGAGTGCGACGTCCTCGCGGTGATCACGCCGTCGCCTCCGCTTCCGCAGACGCTCCACAAGGTCCGGCCCGGCGGGCTCGTCGTGCTGAACCGCGAGGACCGGTTCGCGCTCACCGGCCCGTTCGACGTCGCGCGCGTCCCTGCATCGCACATCGCGAGGCGGCGCGGGATCCTCTCCGCCGAGGGGCGTCCGATGGGGAACATGGCCCTGCTCGGCGCCTGCGTGCGCCTGCTCCTCCCGGACGGGCTCCCGTTCCTCGAGGAGGCGATCTCGGCCCGCATGGGGGCCTCGACAGCGGAGAAGAACGTCGCCGCCGCGCGCGAGGGATTCGGGCTGTGCACGAGGCAGCGGTCGCTCGCGGGTGACGCGAGGCTCGAGCCCGTCACCGAGGTCGCACGGAAGATCGCGATCACGCCGCTCTACCAGTCGAGCACGCTCGACTCGATCGGGATCCAGACGGGCTCGTGGTCGCTGGACCGCCCCGTGCTCACCGACCACTGCACGAGCTGCGCACTGTGCGCGCTCTTCTGCCCGGAGGGAGCCATCGTGAGCGAGGACGGCTCGATCGTCATCGACTACCTGCACTGCAAGGGCTGCGGCATCTGCGAGGTCGTGTGCCCGGTCCGCGATGCCGTGACCATGGAGGAGGTGCGGGCATGACCGCCGTGCTCCCTCACGGTCGTACCGTGCTGACCGCGAACGAGGCTGCGGCGCACGCCGTGATGCTCGCCCGGGCGCAGGTGATCGCGTGCTACCCGATCACCCCGCAGACGATCATCGTCGAGCGGCTCGCGGAGCTCACCGCGGGTCGGGACGACATCGTCTTCGCGAACCTCGAGAGCGAGCACTCGATGTTCGGCTACGCCGTCGCCGCCTCGCGCGTGGGAGTCCGAACCTTCACGGCGACGTCGTCGCAGGGGCTCCTCTACTCGCACGAGCAGCTGCATCGCGCGTCGCGGGAGCGCATCCCGCTCGTCGCCGTCAACGTCAACCGGGCGATCTTCGCCCCGTGGAGCATCGAGCCGGAGCTCTCCGACTCCATGAGCCAGCGCGACACGGGCTGGGTGCAGCTCTACTGCGGCTCCGCGCAGGAAGTGCTCGACACCGTCCTCTGCGCGTACCGGATCGCGGAGACGGCGATGCTCCCGGTGATGGTGTGCTCGGAGGGGTTCATCCTCTCGCACACCGCCGAGGTCGTGGAGATCCCCGACCAGGGGACGGTGGACGCGTTCCTGCCTCCGATGCGCGCTCCGGAGGAGTGGGTGCTCGACCCGGACAAGCCGCGCACGTTCTCGGCGTTGCCCGAGAGCGCGGACTACGCGGGGTTCATGCACCACGTCGAAGAGGCGATGCGCGAGGCGGGGCCGCTCGTCGAGACCGTGGCCCGCGAGTTCACGTCGCACTTCGGGCGCCGCAAGGTCGGCGCGCTCGACGTCGCGGGCAACCTCGACGCGGAGTCCGCCCTCGTCACGATCGGGACGATCGGCGAGTCCGCCCTCGAGCTGCTCGCGGAGGGTGAGGACGTCCTGCTCGTCAGGGTGCACGCGTTCAGGCCGTTTCCGGCGGAGGCTCTCACCGAGGCGCTCGCCGGTGTCTCGTACGTCTCGATCGTCGACCGCGCGCCCGCGTTCGGCTCGCTCGGGCCGCTCGGGGCCGACGTGCTCGCGGCGGTCGGCCTCCGGCACGTGCAGGCGGTGAGGAACTACATCGGCGGCCTCGGCGGGGTGGACGTCACTCCGAAGACGCTGCGCTGGGTGCTCGAGCACACGCGGGGCAGCGACACGCCGCGAGCGTTCGCGCCGGTGACGATCCCGGAGGGGGTGTCCTGATGGCTCGGTGGCTCGACCAGATCGTCGCGGAGGAGAAGCTCCTGCACCCCGGCCATGCGGCCTGCGCGGGGTGCGCGCCCGCGATCAACGTCCGTCACGTCCTCGACGAGATCGCCGCCGCCGCGCCCGGGTCGAAGATCGTGCTCGTCATCCCCTCGTCGTGCTGGACGATCATCGCCGGCATCTACCCGGTGAACGCCTTCGGGGTCGCCGTTCACCTGACGCCCTTCGCATCCGGGGCGCCGGAGGCCGCGGGCATCAAGGCGGCTCTGCGGCTGCGCGGCGACGACGACACGCAGGTTGTCGTGTGGGGCGGCGACGGCGGGACCTGCGACATCGGCCTCTCGGGCGTCTCGGCGGCGGCCGAGCGGAACGAGGACCTGCTCTACGTCTTGAACGACAACGAGGCGTACATGAACACCGGCGTGCAGAAGTCGGGAGCGACGCCGGAGGGAGCCTGGACGACGACGACCCCGTCCACGGCGCCCCGCTCGGGCCTCAAGAAGGACATGGCGCGGATCATGGCCGCACACGGGATCCCGTACGTCGCCACGCTCGCCGTCGGCTCCGTCCCGATGCTGAAGGACTTTCGTGCGAAGGTGGCGCGGGCGACGGAGCTCCGCGGCTTCCGGTTCCTGCACGTGCTCGGCGCGTGCCCACCCGGCTGGCGCTACCCCACGGACCAGTCCGTCGAGGTCGCCCGGCTCGCCGTCGAGTCGAGGTACTTCCCGCTCGTCGCGTACGACGAGAAGCGCTGGAACATCACGTTCCGCCCCAAGCACGCGGTTCCCGTCGCCGAGTTCCTCGAGACCCAGGGGCGCTTCGAGCACCTCACGCCCGAGCAGATCGACGTCATCCAGGGACACGTCGACGAGCGCTGGGAGCTCTTCGAGAGCCTCGAGTCCCACGGGGCGGAGAAGGAGATGGTGTTGGCATGACCACGCTCGAGTTGGAGACAAACGAGACCTGCATCGCACGGGTGCGCTCGACGCCGGCCGGCGATATCGAGCTCGCGCCGGGTGACGAGAGCGCCTCCGTGTACGGGCCCGTCGAGATCGAGTGGTACGCGGATCGGCTCACGGTCACCGCTCTCGGCGCCGGGCCGGCATCGCTCACGACGGTGTACACGTGCGGCGAGGCGGATCAGGACGTCGTCGTCGAGATCCGGCTGCCGAGCCTCGACGAGCTGACCGAGACGGTTCCGGGCGCGGACTAGCGACCGGGGACGAGCCTGCTCCGACGGGCTCTCGCGGCTAGTCGCAGGTGCTGTTGGGCGAGAACGTGGGGTCGCGCCTGTACGGCGCGCGGAGGCTCCAGGTCTTCCCGTGCACGTGGGTGGTGAGGCAGTACGCGCCGCGCTTCGCCCACGCGACCGAGAGGCTCGGGGAGACGCGAGGGTCGATCCGGTAGAGATCGGGGGCGTTCATCCCCGCGTAGGAGCCGTGATCCTGGCGGTACGCCCCGGCGACGTGGGTGGCCGCGACGAGGCTCGCCTTTGCGGCCTTGTCCGCCTTGCGGTCCTGGAGCATGAGGTACGCGGGGGTCGCCACTGCGACGAGCGCGCTGAAGAACGCCAGGACGAGGACGACCTCGAGGACGCCCTGCCCACCACTCGATTGGAACCGCCGCAGTATCCGCACAGAAGCCCTTTCGTCGTCGGTCCAGGGGCTCGGATACCCGACTCATCGGCACCGGGGCCGCAGGGCATGAATCCGATCGAGTGACGCGGCCCGTCGGTGCGCGCCGGCAGGAGTCGAAGATCGACGCGACGCCTCATCCGCTCATCGGGATCGCGGGCGGCGCCAGACTCCTTGCCGGGGCAGCCAGGGCTCGAACAGCTCGGCCGGCGGCGACTCGTGGGCCCCGACGACGAGAGCTCCGTCCGGGCGCAGAGACCGGTGGAGGGAGTCGGCGACCGCCTGCCGCGGCTCCTCGGCGAAGTACGTGAAGGCGAGGTTCCGGCAGAGGACGAGGTCGAACGGCCCGGGTGGAGGGTCGGCGCGCACGTCGTGGAGCTCGAAGGAGACGGGCACCCGGTGCTCGCGCCTCAGGCTCCCGCCCTCGAACGCGCCGGCTCGCACGTCGGCGGGCAGATCGCGCAGGCTGCTCTCCGGGTAGCGAGCCGTCCGCGCCCGCTCGAGGAGAACGGGATCGATGTCGGTCGCGAGCACGGTGACGTCCACGTGCGCCGCCGCTGCGGCGAGCACGAGCGAGTAGGGCTCCTCGCCGGACGCGCAGCCGGCGCTCCAGCACCGCACCGTGGGGCCGAGGGCGGGCAGCACGACGTCCCGGAGGGCTTCGAACACCCCCCGGTCGCGCCAGAAGCGCGAGATCGTGATCCGGCAGAGCCCGTCGAGGTAGGCCCACTCGTCGGGGTGCTCGTCCAGGTGGGAGCGGTAGGCGGTGGCATCGGGCAGCCCGAGCTCGTCGATCCGGCGGGCGATCCTCCGGCACACCTGCCGGCGCACCTTGCGGAAGCCGGGCCAGCTCAACCCCAGGCGCGGAAGCGCCCACTGGAGGAAGTCGACGCACTCCTCGTCTCTCATTCGCCACCTCCTACGGACGGTGTAGCACTCCTCGAGCCTCCGGTTCGGAGGTGTGGTACGCGGCACGATGGAGGTGTGACCTGGTGGCCGTCGACTCCCGAGGAGCTGATCGAGCTCCAGCTCGAGCTCGCCGCCTCGAGCCCCGAGCCCTGGCCCCCGGCGGCGGACGCTCGCCTCGGCGGCTGCTTCGTCTGCTTCGTGCGAGGTGAGCACGGGCCGGGTCGGCGGGGCGACGCCGCCTGGGCGGCCGCCTCCGTCGCGGACGAGGCCGTCGTCGTCCGCGGCGTCGCCGGGGCCCCGTACGAGGCAGGGCTCCTGGCCCTGCGCGAGGGCGCGCTCCTCTCGCAGGCCGTCGAGGCGCTGCGCGCCCGGCCGGACGTCCTCCTCGTGGACGCGACCGGGCGGGACCATCCTCGCCGCGCCGGCCTCGCCGTCCACCTCGGTGCCGCGCTCGAACTGCCCACGGTCGGCGTCACGCACCGCCCCCTGCTCGCGTCGGGCGCCTGGCCTCCCGACGAGCGGGGAGCCGCGAGCCCGCTGCTGGTGCGGGGAGAGCAGGTGGGTGCCTGGGTGCGCACGCGCCCCGGGACGCGGCCGCTCGCGGTGCACGCGGCCTGGCGGACGGATGCGGACGCCGCCGTCGAGATCGTTCGGATGGCGACGGG
>JBFFGH010000137.1:0-5403 GCA_041557575.1 Gaiellaceae bacterium | reverse complement strand
CGAGCCCGTCACGTCGGTCGTCCGGAAGTAGAACTGAGGCCGGTAGCCGTTGAAGTACGGCGTGTGGCGCCCGCCCTCGTCCTTCGAGTGGACGTACACCTCGGCCTTGAAGTGCGTGTGCGGCGTGATGGAGCCCGGCTTCGCGAGCACCTGGCCGCGCTCGACCTCCTCGCGCTTGATGCCGCGAAGCAGCGCTCCGGCGTTGTCGCCGGCCTGCGCGAAGTCGAGGGTCTTGAGGAACATCTCGAGGCCGGTGACGACCGTCTTCTCGGTCTGGGGATGGATGCCGACGATCTCGACCTCCTCGCCGACCGTGAGCTTGCCCTGCTCGATGCGGCCCGTGACGACGGTTCCGCGGCCGGTGATCGTGAAGACGTCCTCGATCGGCATGAGGAACGGCTTGTCCACGTCGCGCGTCGGCTCCGGGATGTACGAGTCGACCGCCTCCATGAGCTCGAGGATCTTGGGCGTCCACTCCGGGTCGCCCTCGAGCGCCTTGAGCGCCGAGACCTGGATGACCGGGATGTCGTCGCCCGGGAACTCGTACTTGGAGAGCAGCTCGCGTACCTCCATCTCGACGAGCTCGAGCAGATCGGGGTCGTCGACCATGTCGGCCTTGTTGAGTGCCACGACGATCGAGGGCACCTCGACCTGGCGGGCGAGGAGGATGTGCTCGCGCGTCTGCGGCATCGGGCCGTCGGCGGCCGAGACGACGAGGATCGCGCCGTCCATCTGGGCGGCGCCCGTGATCATGTTCTTGATGTAGTCGGCGTGACCGGGGCAGTCGACGTGGGCGTAGTGCCGGTTCTCGGTCTCGTACTCCACGTGCGCGGTGTTGATCGTGATGCCGCGCTGCCGCTCCTCCGGAGCCTTGTCGATCTCGTCGAACGACGTCACGGCGGTGCTCGTGCCGGACTCCGCGAGCACCTTCGTGATCGCGGCTGTGAGCGTCGTCTTGCCGTGGTCGATGTGACCGATCGTGCCGACGTTGACGTGCGGCTTGGTGCGCTCGAACTTCTGCTTGGCCATCTGCTCCTACTCCTCCGAGCTCGGACTTCCGATTACGCTGTCTTCTCTCCCGACACGATCGACTCCGCGATCGTGGCCGGCACTTCTTCGTAGTGGTCGAACTGCATCGTGAACGTCGCACGGCCCTGCGACATCGAGCGCAGGTCGGTCGCGTAGCCGAACATCTCCGCGAGCGGCACGCTCGCGCGGATCGACTGCGACCCGCCGACCGGCTCGAGGTGCTCGACCCGGCCGCGACGTCCGTTCAGGTTACCAATGACGTCGCCGAGGTACTCCTCGGGCGTCACGACTTCGACGGACATCACCGGCTCGAGGAGCCTCGGTGCAGCCCGCTTCAGGCCCTCCTTGAACGCCATCGAGCCGGCGATCTTGAACGCCCGCTCGCTCGAGTCGACCTCGTGGTACGAGCCGTCGACGAGCTCGACCTTCACGTCCACGACGGGGAACCCGGCGATGACGCCCGACGTCATCGCCTCCTCGACGCCCTGGTCGACGGCGGGGATGTACTCCCTCGGGACCCGCCCTCCGACGATCTTGTCGACGAACTCGTAGCCCTCGCCCTTGTTCGGGAAGAGGTTGACGAGGACGTCGCCGTACTGGCCGGAGCCACCCGTCTGCCGGACGAACTTGCCCTGGATGCCCTCCACGGGCTTCGTGATCGTCTCGCGGTAGGCGACCTGAGGTCGACCCACGTTGCCCTGGACGTTGAACTCGCGGACGAGACGGTCGACGATGATCTCGAGGTGGAGCTCGCCCATCCCGGAGATGAGCGTCTGCCCCGTCTCCTCGTCGCTCGAGACGCGGAACGTGGGATCCTCCTCCGCGAGGCGCTGGAGCGCCTGCGAGAGCTTGTCCTGGTCGGCCTTCGTCTTGGGCTCGATCGCCACGGAGATGACGGGGTCCGGGAAGGACATCGACTCGAGCACGATCGGTGAGGAGTTGACGGCGACGGTGTCACCGGTGGTCGTGAGCTTGAAGCCGACGATCGCGGCGATGTCGCCCGCTCCGATCTCGTCACGCTCCTCCCGGTGGTTCGCGTGCATCTGGAGGATGCGGCCGATCCGCTCCGTCTTGCCGTTCGTCGTGTTGAGGACGCGCTCGCCGGCCTTGACCTGCCCCGAGTAGACACGGATGTAGGTCAGCTTCCCGACGTACGGATCCGTCATCACCTTGAAGGCGAGTGCGGAGAAGGGCTCGTCGAGGCTGGCCGCCCGGATGACCTCGCTCGAGTCCTTCGGATCCAGGCCCTCGACGGGCGGAACGTCGAGCGGGCTCGGCAGGTAGTCGATGATCGCGTCGAGGAGCGACTGCACGCCCTTGTTCTTGAACGCGGAGCCGGCGAGGACGGGCGTCACCGCGTCGGCGAGCGTCCCCGCGCGGAGAGCGCGACGGATCATCTCCGGAGTCACCGCCGACTCGTCGAGGAGGTACGTCTCCATCAGCTCGTCGTCGAACTCGGCGATCGCGTCGATGAGGGCGTGATGTCCCTCCTGCGCGGCCTCGAGGGACTCGCTCGGGATGTCGCCGACCTCGATGTCGGTGCCGAGCGCGTTCGCGTAGGTGACCGCGCGCATCTCGACGAGGTCGACGATGCCCTTGAAGCCCTCCTCGCGCCCGATCGGGACATGGATCGGAACCGGGCTCGCGCCGAGCCGGTCGCGCATGGACTGCACGGCGGCGTCGAAGTCCGCGCCCGTCCGGTCCATCTTGTTGATGAACGCGATGCGGGGGACGCCGTAGCGGTCGGCCTGGCGCCAGACCGTCTCGGACTGCGGCTGCACGCCCGCCACCGCGTCGAACACGGCAACGGCGCCGTCGAGGACCCGGAGGCTCCGCTCGACCTCGACGGTAAAGTCCACGTGCCCGGGCGTATCGATAATGTTGACCCGGTGGTCTCGCCAGAACGCCGTCGTGGCCGCCGACGTGATCGTGATGCCGCGCTCCTGCTCCTGCGCCATCCAGTCCATCGTCGCGGCACCCTCGTGAACCTCGCCCATCTTGTGGGTGCGGCCGGTGTAGAAGAGGATCCGCTCGGTCGTCGTCGTCTTGCCCGCGTCGATGTGGGCCATGATCCCGATGTTCCGGACGCGCTCGAGACCGACGCGTGTGGCGACAGCGCTCATGATCGGCCTACCAGCGGTAGTGGGCGAAGGCCTTGTTGGCCTGCGCCATCCGGTAGATGTCGTCCTTCTTCTTGTAGGCGCCGCCCTGCTGGTTCAGGGCGTCCATCAGCTCGGCCGCGAGCTTCTGCGCCATGCTCTTCTCCCGGCGGTCGCGGGCGTTCTGCACGATCCAGCGCAGCGCAAGCGTGCGTGCGCGCCGCTGCGGGACCTCGACCGGCACCTGGTAGTTCGCACCGCCCACGCGCCGAGACCGGACTTCGAGCACCGGGGTCACCGTCTTGACCGCCTGCTCCAGCACCTCGAGCTGCGGCTTCCCGGTCTTCTCCGACGCAATCGCGAGGGCGTCGTAGACGATCTTCTCGGCGGTCGACTTCTTCCCGTCGAGCATGATCCTGTTCACGAGCTGCGCGAGGAGCACGGAGCCGTGAAGGGCATCGGGCTCGGGCTGGCGCGGCTGGATCTCTGCTCGGCGGGGCATGGCTCGGGTCTCCTACGCCTTCTTCGCGCCGTACTTCGAACGCGCCTGGCGACGCTCGGATACGCCTGCCGTGTCGAGCCCGCCGCGGATCACCTTGTAGCGGAAGCCCGGGAGGTCCTTGACGCGGCCGCCGCGTACGAGCACGACCGAGTGCTCCTGCAGGTTGTGGCCCTCGCCGGGGATGTAGGCGCCGACCTCCATGCCGTTCGTCAGCCGTACGCGCGCGACCTTCCGCAGCGCGGAGTTCGGCTTCTTCGGAGTGGTCGTGTAGACGCGCGTGCAGACCCCGCGCTTCTGCGGGGCACCCCGCAGCGCCGGTGTCTTCATCTTGGCCTTGGGGGTCTTCCGACCCTTCCGGACGAGCTGGTTGACTGTGGGCACGCGCTACTCCTACTAACGGTCGAATGCTTTCCTCAGGCAGAGAGGCTGGCGGGCAAACGGATACCCGCCGGCCAGGCCGGGGGATGGTAGCAGACACCCGCTCGTCGCCTCCCGGCAACCGCCACCTCCCCCACGCTCGGACGAACGCGCAACCCGGGTGGCACGAACCCTGTTCCCTCAATACAGTGAGCCGGAGGGGAGTGGCTGGGTGGAAACCGAGATCGCGGTAGTTGCCGCCGTTGCGGCCTTGGCCGTGCTCCTGGCTGCGGTCGCGGCGGTGGCCGTTCGCTGGAGCGCCGCACGCTCCCAGCGGCGCTTCACGATCGTCGTCTCCCAGCTCGACCAGCACATGGAGGCGATCTCGCTCAACCTCGAGCGGGCGATCGACCGCACGGAGGACAGGCGGAGGAACGGGCCCGGGGAGCTCGGTCTCACACTCGATCTCGGCGAGCTCCTGCGGCGGCTCGTCGAGGAAGCCGCCCGTCGCACCGGAGCGCAGGCTGCCACGGTGCGGGTCCGCGGCCCGGCCGACCTCCCCGCGATCTCTTCCTTCGGGACCGGCGACGGCGGCGCGCTTCTCGAGTCCACACTCGGCCCGCCCGACGGACGCCCGTTTCGCGCGCTCACGCTCAGCTGGGCCTATCCACCCATGCTCGAGGGAGAGGGCGTTCCCTTCCGCTCCGGCCTCGTCGTCCCCATCATCGAGGACGGTCTCGAGACCGGTGCGCTCGCGGCCTACGCCCGCGGAACAGCGGCGTTCGGGCCCGAGCACGCACGAGTCCTCCAGGCGCTGGCGGACGACGCCGCCCTCGGGATCACGAACGCGCGCCGGTTCGGCGAGGCCGAGCTGCGAGCCGTCACGGATCCACTCACCGGCGTTCGAAACCGGCGCGGATACGACGAGGAGATGGAGCGCGAGCTCGCTCGTGCTCGCCGCACCGGGCGCCCGCTCTCCCTGCTCCTCGTCGACCTGGACGACTTCAGCGAGGTGAACGCCCGCTTCGACTATCCGGGAGGCGACCTGGTGCTCCAGGAGTTCGCCGACCTCCTCGAGCGCGCAGCACGGGCGACCGACACGGTGTGCCGCCGAGGCGGCGAGGAGTTCGCGGTCCTGCTGCCGGAGACCACCCGAGACGAGGGCCGGCTCTTCTACGCCAGGCTCCGGGACGAGGTTCAGCTCATGGCGTTCTCGAACGTCGGACGCCTCACCTTCTCGGCAGGGCTCGTCGAGTGGCAGGCGAGCGAGTCGGCGGAGTCGCTCGACGCGCGTGCATCCGCGCTCGTCAACCAGGCCAAGCGCGCAGGGAAGAATCGGCTCGAAGCCGACTCTCCCTGACCTCTCTCCGACCTCTCTCCGATCGACTGGCAGGGTCTGGAGGCCCGCCCCGCGGG
>JBFFGH010000136.1:0-5455 GCA_041557575.1 Gaiellaceae bacterium | reverse complement strand
GCCCGCGTAGCGGGCGAGGACGTCCTGCGAGATGCGGGCGTCGCCTTCCATCACCTCGATCGTACAACCAGCTCCGTCACCTCCGGGCGCGCGAAGAGCCGGAAGGGGACGAACGTCGTGCCGAGCCCCGGCGAGACGTGGAGAACGGTCTCGCCGTAGCGGTACAGGCCCTCGACGTCCTTCGCCCGGAGGTGCGCGAGGCGGACCCTGCCGCCGGGGAACGGGACGACGATCTGGCCGGCGTGGAGGTGGCCCGAAAGGACGAGGTGGAACACGTGCGGGATCCGCCTGGCGATGCCGGGGAAGTGGCAGAGGAGGATCCTGAGGTCGGCCGACTCGTCGGCCATCTCGTGCGGGTGGGCCTCCAGCGCTGCATACGTGCGCGGGTCCACGCCGACCAGCTGGACGCGCCGGCCCCTGACGGTGGCCTCGATCGACTCGTCGGCCAGCAGGACGACGCCCTCGATCGCAGCGAGCTCCTCGGGGTCGACGGGCTGCGAGAAGGGGTCGCGGCTCGAGGCGAGGTCGTGGTTCCCGAGGACGACGTAGCAGCCCGGGAGTCGGCTCAGCAGCCTGCGCAGGAGCGGCAGCCCCGAGCGGCGCGAGAGGAGGTCTCCGGTGATGCAGACGAGGTCGGGCTCGCGCTCCGCGACCCACGCGACCGCCTCCTCCACGGCAAGCCGGCCCCGCGACGGGATGCCGAGGTGGAAGTCCGAGAGGTGCGCGATCCGCAGTCCGTCGAGCTCGGGTGGGACACCGTCGAGCTCGACCTCGACGACCCGGCGCCTGAGCCACCCTGCCTCGAACCACCCCCAGGCGAGGAGCGCTGCACCGACCACTGCGACTGCCCCGGCGATCCAGAACATGTCGCCCCGCTTCTCCGCTCGACGCTCGCGTCGGTCAGCGGCTCGTCAGACCGCGAGCTTCTCGGTCACCGGCTCGACCGAGACGACGTGGCGCTTGAACTTCAGCTCCGAGTCGGCGAGGCCCGCAGCGACCCCGATGAGCTGCGAGAGGTGCAGGATCGGCATCTGGAAGTCCCGGCCGGTCTGCTTCTTCAGCTTCGACTGCCACGCATCGAGCGAGAGGTGGCAGAGCGGGCACGGCGTCACGATCGCGTCCGCCCCGGCCTCCTTCGCCTGCTCGATCGGCTGGACGAGCTCGGCGAGGGCGACGTCCTCGCGCGCCTGGATGATCGGGAAGCCGCAGCACTTGATCTTCGCCGGGTAGTCGATCGCCTCGCCGCCGCAGGCCGCGATGATCCGCTCGAGCGAGTCCGGGCGATCCGGATCCTCGAAGCCGAGCATCTTCGAGGGACGGAGGATCTGGCAGCCGTAGAACGGCGCGACCTTGAGCCCCTTGAGGCCCTTGTGCGCGGCCTGCTGCAGGAGCTCGTACCCCTCGCCGACGGCGACCAGCCAGAGGAAGTGCATGACGTCCACGTTCCCCGAGTAGGAAGGCGCACCCACCTTGACGAGGTTCTCGTTGACCCGTGCGAGCAGCTCCGCGTCCCCCTTCAGCGCGAAGTTGGCCTGGCGGAGGTTGAGCGTGCAGACGTTGCACACGGTCATCAGCGTGTCGGCGCCGGTCGCCTCCGCATACGCGAGGATGCGCGCGTTCAGGTGGACGTAGTAGTCCGGCTCAGCCTCGTGGATGTCCCCTGCGCCGCAGCACGTCACCGCCTCGAGCTCCTCGAGCTCCAGGCCGACCTTCGGCGCGAGCGCCTGGGTCGCGATGTCGAGCTCTTTCGCCGAGAGCGACGCCAGGCAGCCCTTGTAGTACGCCACTCTTCTCACGACGCTGCCTCCTCGCTCTCCCCTGGTAGGTACGGCTTCGGGAACGAGCCCGGCCCGTACGGCCCACGTGCCGCGGCCTCCTCGTACCCGCCCTCGTGGTGCTCGAGCCGCGAGAGCGCCTTCTCGGTCTGGACGATCCCCGCCGCGCCGTCCTCGCCGTCGTGCTTCACGAGGTCGTAGAGCGCCCGCGCCTCGTCGACGTGCTTGGCGACGTGCTGCGGGAACGGCGGCGGGACCTTCCCGCGACGGGCGAGGCCCATGGCGAACTTCACTTCCTTGAGCGACTTCGCGATGCCCTGGGTCTTCGGCACGAGCTCCGTCTCGCGGAGCCAGCCAGTCGTCTTCGCGGAGGTGACGAACCACTTCGCGTGCTTCGCACCCATGTCGGAGTCGATCCCCGCCTTCATCGCCTCGGCGCCGAGCTTGGCGATCGCATCGCGCGGGTCGACGCCCTTGGGGCAGCGCTCCTGGCAGAAGTAGCAGCGCGTGCAGTCCCAGATGCCGTGCTCCCCGGAGTACGCCTGCAGCCGCTCGACGGTCGCCTGGTCGCGTGGGTCGCCGACGAACCGCATGCCCTTCGCGAGCGCCGCCGGCCCGAGGAAGTCGGGGTCGGCCTCCAGCGAGTTGCACTCGGACACGCAGCAGCCGCACATGATGCAGAGCGACTCCTTGTGGATGGGCTCCATCTGCTTCGGCGAGACGACGTTCTCCTTCTCGCCCGGGTCGGAGAAGCCGGGCTCGAGCCACGGCTCGATCGCGCGGATCTTGCCCCAGAAGGGCTCCATGTCCACGACGAGGTCCTTGACGACCGGGAGGTTCCCCATGGCGGAGATCACCGGGATGTGCCCGGACTGCGCGATGTCGTGCATCCGCATCTTGCACGCCAGGACGGCGGCGCCGTCCATGCGCATCCCGCACGAGCCGCAGATCATCATCCGGCAGCTCTTCCGGTAGGCGAGCGACCCGTCGATGCGGTCCTTGACGATGTCGAGGCAGTCGAGCAGGGTCGCCTCGTCGGGGGCGTCGAACTCGTAGTCGCGGAGCGCCTTCTTCCCCGTCGCCGCGTCGTAGCGCCAGATCTTGAGCGCGACCTGCATCAGTAGGACCTGACCTCGGGCTGCCACTTCGTCATGCGGACCTCCTCGTACGAGAGCTCGGGCCGATCGTCGACCCAGCGCGTGATGGAGTGCTTCAGGAAGTTCTCGTCGTCCCGGTCGGGGAAGTCCGAGGGGCGGGAGTGCGCGCCGCGGCTCTCCTTCCGGGCGATGCCGGCGTTCACCATCGTCCACGCGAGGTCGAGCATGTACCCGAGCTCGATCGCCTGCGTGAGGTCGCTGTTGAACACGTCGCCCTTGTCCTCGACCACCACCTTCGTGTAGCGCTCCTGCAGGTCGGCGAGGATCTCGAGCTGCTTCTCCATCCGGTCCGGATAGCGGAAGACGCCGTAGTTCTCGAGCATGGTCGAGCCGAGCTCGTCGCGGATCTTCCACGGCCGCTCGCCGTCGCTGCGCGAGAGCAGGGCGTCGAGATCGCGCCTCGCGTCGGCGAGCGAGGCGTCCGAGACCTCGCCACCCGGAAGAGCCGACAGGGCGCTCTCGGCGGCCGCCCGGCCCGCGCGGCGCCCGAAGGTGATCGTCTCCATGAGCGAGTTGCCGCCGAGACGGTTCGAGCCGTGGACGGAGACGCACGCGACCTCGCCGGCCGCGTAGAGGCCGTCGAGCTCGGTCGCGCCCCAGTTGTCCGTCGAGACCCCACCCATGTGGTAGTGGGCGCCCGGTCGCACCGGGATCGGGTCGTAGATCGGATCGACCCCGGCGAACGTCATCGCAAGCTCGCGGGAGCCCGGGAGGCGCGTGAGGATCTTCTCGGAGCCGAGGTGGCGGAGGTCGAGCAGGACCGAGCCGTTGATCCCGCGCCCAGCCTCGATCTCCATCGTCTCCGAGCGGGAGACGACGTCGCGCGACGCGAGCTCGAGCGCGTTCGGCGCGTACTTCGCCATGAAGCGCTCGCCGTCGCGGTTGATGAGGTAGCCCCCTTCGCCGCGGCAGCCCTCGGTGATGAGGACGCCGCTGGGGTACAGGGTCGTCGGGTGGAACTGCATGAACTCCATGTCCTTGAGCGGCAGCCCCGCCCGGAGCGCCATCGCCATGCCGTCGCCCGTGCACGCGTAGGCGTTCGTCGTGGCGCGGTAGATGCGACCGGCTCCGCCGGTGGCGAGCACGATCGAGCGGCCGGTGACGAGCTTCAGCCCGCCCTGGACGAGGTCCCAGCAGACGACGCCGACGCAGCGCCCGTCCTCGATCACGAGCCGCCAGGCGAAGTACTCCTCGTAGTCCACCATGGGCCCGCTCTCCATGCGCTTCATCATCTGCTCGTAGAGCACGTGCACGAGGACGTGCCCCGTGATGTCGGCGGAGAACACCGTGCGGGGCGAGCCGGCGGCGCCGAACGGCCGCTGCGCGAGCTTCCCCTCGTCGTTTCGCGAGAAGACGCAGCCCCAGTGCTCGAGCTGATAGATGTCGCCGGGCGCCTCGGCGGTGAAGATCTCGATCGCGTCCTGGTCCCCGAGGTAGTCGGAGCCCTTCACCGTGTCGAAGGCGTGCTTCTCGGGGCTGTCCTCGGCCGTGTTCCCGAGCGCGGCGTTGATGCCGCCCTCGGCGGCACCCGAGTGGCTGCGCGTCGGATGGAGCTTCGAGACGACGCCGACGTCGGCGCCCACATCGAAGGCCTCGATCGCCGCGCGCATGCCCGCACAGCCGGCTCCGACGACCACGACGTCGTGCATGAACTCCACGGTGCAGGACGCTACCTGATGAACCCGCGCCCCCACCGGGGAACGAGTGGCCCCAGAGCGGCCGCTACGGAGCCGTCACGGAGACGCGTGTGCGTCCGGGCTTTCCGATCCGCGTCACGCGGACGGCGAGCGAGCGCTGGCCGCAGACCGTCGTCGAGAGTCGCTTGACGCGCTGCGAGACCCACTGGGCTCGCTCGAGCACGGTCTTGCGGTTGGCCGACACGAGCGCGACGTCGTACTCACCACCCCTCGGCAGCGTCGCGGCGATCCTGAGCTCGCCGTCGAGCGGCGTGGGGAGCGGGATGAGCCAGACCTTCTTCGCCCTCTTCGTGAACGTGCGCTTGTGCAGGACCGTCTGCGGCGCAGTCCACGGCTCGACCACGTCTCGCTCTGCCGCGAGCAGCGCGTCGTCGGTCGGGTAGAAGCTCGGAGCGATGATCTGCCACGTCCCGGTCGTGATCCCGACCTTGCGCTCGTCCATCAGCCGGTAGGCCTCGGCCCAGGCCTCGCCGGGATTCCTCGCGTAGTTCGAGCCCTCGTTGCCGGGGAACGCCTCCTGGCGCGAGACCTTGGCGCAGACGTTCGCCGAGCTCGCCCAGTACTTCGGGCCCCAGTCGACCGCGACCCACGGCGTGTTGACCCGGTTGAACGCGATGTGGTGACCGTACTCGTGGCGGGCGACCTCCTCGGGCGTCGTCCCGTCGACGACGACCTCGCCGGGGACGACCATCTCGTTCGCCGAGTAGCAGCCGAGCGCCTGACTGCCGCAGACACCTTGCACCTCGTCGAACGTGGAGATGTACGTCGTGAGCTTCGAGATCTCCGGCCCGTGCACGAGCCCGACGATGAACTCCGCCCACTGCTC
>JBFFGH010000135.1:0-5478 GCA_041557575.1 Gaiellaceae bacterium | reverse complement strand
GCCACGATCTCGCGCGTCCCGGTGCGATACCCGGCTCGTCCGGGCCGCTTCTTCCGCCCCGGGGACGGCGAATGCCGTGGCATCGACCATCTAGCCGAGCGAGTAGGTGACGCTGACGGTCGCGCTGATCTCCTGCTCGCCCGGCACGATCGGGGTGGAGGAGGCAGCCTCGGCGCGGTCGTACGCGATTGGGCCCGGCTGCGCGCCGCCCTCGACGATCGAGGTGATCGGGCCGAGCGCGCGGCCCGCGGCCTTCGCGAGCACCTCGGCGCGGGCGCGAGCGTCGTCGACGGACTTCGCGAGCGCCTGCCGGTAGAGCCCCTCGGCGTTGCTCGAGCTGAGTCCGGGGCCCGAGACCTGGTTCGCTCCCGCGGCGGCGGCCGCGTCGATGAGTGCCGGTGCGTCCTCGACGTCGCTGACGGCCGACACGCTGTTGGACGCGACGTAGCCCTGGACCGTGCCGTCCTCGCCGGTGAACGGGAAGACGCTGACCCACT
This sequence comes from Gaiellaceae bacterium, assembly GCA_041557575.1. Lineage (GTDB taxonomy): Bacteria > Actinomycetota > Thermoleophilia > Gaiellales > Gaiellaceae > GMQP-bins7. The sequence goes on along the minus strand of JBFFGH010000135.1, from coordinate 4,981 downwards.
GCGTCGCGATATCGCGGGCGCCGGCCTGGCGCAGCGCTGCGATGACCTTGTCCATCGCGTCTGCGTTCGCCGCGACGGCGGCCTGGGCGGTCTGGCGCCGGGTCTCGACGCCGAAAGACATCTGCGCCTCGTCGGGCACGACCGTCACGGTCCCGACACCGTTGACCGTGATCGTGTCGCTCGTCTCCGCCGGCTCCTGCGCGCCGGCGACGTCGGTCAGGCTGGCCGCGCCGGCGAGAGACACGACGGCGAGCACTACGAGAGTGAGGAAGAGCAAGCGTTTCATCGGAGCCTCCGTGGTCGGTGACACCCGGGATACGCCGCCGCCCTGCAGCGGCGTCACACGCTACGAGGATACGACTGCGGTCTCGAACGCGGCGCGCTCGGCGTCCGTGAGCGGTCGCGACCTGCCGGTCTCGCGGTCCCAGGCGACGACGACGGCCTCGGCCTCGGCCGCGACCCAGCCCTCCGCAGCGCGAACTCCCTCGCGCAGGGTCACGCTCGACGTACCGAGACGCGCGATCTGGCACCACGCGACGACCGCCCGATCCTCGAGCCGGAGCTCGCGGCGGAAGTCGATCGCCACCCTGGCGAGCACCCACTCCCAGGGGTCGCCGGCGCCGTCGAGCACCCCGCGGAGCAGCTCGTCCCGAACCTCTTCGAGGTAGGTCGCGTAGACGGCGTTGTTGACGTGCTCGTAGGCGTCGACGTCTCGCCAGCGGATCTCGATGCGCTTCTCCTGCGTCACGGAGCGCGGGCTAGAGGTTGTCGACGAACCGGTGACGCGCCTCGTCGAGCGCAGCCCGGATCCCGCCGGGGCCCGGGGCCGGCCGCCCGGCTGCCTCGTCGGGCGCGGAGAACGAGCCCTCGCGAACGCTTGCGGCGATCTCCTCGTGCGCGTCGCGGAAGGGGACGCCCTCGCGCACGCGCGCCTCCGCGACGTCGGTGGCGAGGAGCAGCGGGTCCGACGCGGCGCTCGCCAGGCGGTCGCGATCGACCTCGAGCCCGCTGACGAGGACGGTGAGCGCCTCGAGGGCGAGCCGTACGTCGCGCCGTGTCGCGAAGACGGGCGTCTTGTCCTCCTGCAGGTCGCGGTCGTAGGCGAGCGGGAGCCCCTTCACGGTGGCCAGGAGCCCCGTCAGCCGCCCGATCTGCGTGCCCGCCTTCCCACGGGCGAGCTCGGCGACGTCGGGGTTGAGCTTCTGCGGCATCATCGACGAGCCCGTCGCGGCCGACTCCGGGAGCTTCACGAACCCGAACTCGGAGGTCGCCCAGAGCACGATCTCCTCGCCGATTCGCGACAGGTGCGTGAAGAGGACGGCGGCCGCGTAGAGGTAGTCGAGCGCGAAGTCGCGGTCGGCGACGGCGTCGATGGAGTTGCGCATCTGCCTGGGCGGTGGAGGAAGCTCGAGCGTCGAGCCGGCGAGCGCACCGGCGCCCAGAGGGCTCTCGGCCGCAGCCTCCGCCGCCGCGGCGAAGCGCGTGCGGTCCCGGTCGAGCATCTCGACCCACGCGAGCAGGTGGTGACCGAGCGTCACGGGCTGCGCGCGCTGGAGGTGCGTGTAGCCGGGCATGACGGTCTCGGCCTCCGACTCGGCGAACGAGAGGCACACGAGCGCGAGCGCGTCGATCGCCTCGCGCGCCTCGGCGCAGGCGTCGAGCACGTACAGGCGCATCGCTGCGACCACCTGGTCGTTCCGCGACCGGCCGGCATGGATCTTGCGGCCGACGTCGCCGAGCAGCCGCTCGATCGCGGAGTGGACGTCCTCGTCGGTCTCGAGGTATCCGTCCTCGCCCTGACCTTCCCCCTGGGCGATCTCGGCGAGCCGCGCCTCGACCTCGCCGAGCTCGTCCTCGGTCAGGACTCCGGCCTCGGCGAGCCGCTGTGCGTGGAAGAGCGTCGCCTCGCAGTCGTACGGAAGGAGCTCCGCGTCGTCGGAGCGGAGGAACGACCAGACCTCGCGGTCCAGCGAACCTTCGACTCTCCCCGACCACGTCGTCACGGACCGGATTATGCCCTGCTGGCGGAACGCTCCCGCGCGGCGTGCAGCTCGGTCTCGAGCGAGGAGATCTTGATGAAGCCCTCGGAGGCCTCGTGGGGGAACGTCTCGCCGATCCCGTAGGAGGCCAGATCGGCGGCGTAGATCATGTGCGGAGAGCGCCGTCCGGTCACGACCGCGGCGTTCGGCCGGAGCTCCAGGCGCACCTCTCCGCTGACGAGCTCCTGCGTCGAGTCCACGAAGGCGTCGATCGCCTCGCGCGCGGGGCTGAACCACCGTCCCTCGTAGACGATCTCGGTCCAGCGCTGCTCGAGCAGCCGCTTCAGCCGTGCCTCGTCCTTCGTGAGCACGACGTCCTCGAGCGCCGAGTGGGCGGTGATCAGCGCCATCGCGCCCGGCGCCTCGTACACCTCGCGGCTCTTGATGCCCACGGCGCGGTTCTCGATCATGTCGATGCGCCCGATCCCGTACGCGCCGGCGAGGTGGTTCGCCTGCACGATCAGCTCCGCGAGCGGGAGCTCCTGCCCGTCGATCGCCACCGGGATGCCGCGCTCGAAGGCGACGACGACCTCGATCGGGGGCGGAGCAGTCGCCGGATCGGCGGTGAGCGCGTACGGCTCCTCGGGAGGAGCGTTCCACGGGTCCTCCAGGACGCCGGCCTCGATCGCGCGGCCGAAGAGGTTCTCGTCGATCGAGTACGGGGACCCGGCGGTCTGGACGACCGGGATGCCCTTGGCGATCGCATACTCGATCTCCTCGTCCCGCGTCCAGATCCGGTCACGGAGCGGAGCGATCACCTTCACCTCGGGGTAGTGCGCCTTGAAGGCGAGCTCGAAGCGGAGCTGGTCGTTCCCCTTGCCGGTGCAGCCGTGGACGACCGCCTCGGCGCCGAGCTCGAGCGCGATCTCGGCGACGGCGCCCGCGATGACCGGGCGCGAGAGCGCGGAGACGAGCGGGTACTTCCCCTCGTACAGCGCGTTCGTGACGATGGCACGCGCGCACTGCTCCTCGGCGAAGGCGTCCTTGCGGTCGACGAGCAGGACGTCGTCGGCGTCGGCGGCCTTCGCCCGCGTGATCGACTCCTGGAGGTCGAACTCCTGCCCGACGTCCACGAGGACGGCGACGACCTCGTCGAAGCCGTACCAGTCCTCCTTCAGCCAGGCGAGGATGCAGCTCGTGTCGAGGCCGCCCGAGTAGGCGACGACGGCCGTTCGCGTCACGCGGCGGCCCCCTGGAGCATGTGCCCGGCGAGCTCGTCGCGGAACGCCGACGCCGAGATGCCGTCGTGCACGGCCACGAAGATCGTGTTGTCGCCGGCGATCGTCCCCGCGATCGACGGGTGCCCGGCCTCGTCCATGGCCTGCGCGAGCGCGTTCGCGTAGCCGGGAGGCGTCGTGATCACGACGAGGGCACCCGCCGCCGCGGCGGCGAGCGCGGACCTGCGCATGGCCGAGCCGAGCGCGCGGAGCCTGTCGGCATCGCTCGTGCCGGGCGGTGCGTAGACGAGGCGGCCGCTCGGAGCCCGCACCTTCACGAGACCGAGCTCCGCGATGTCGCGAGACACGGTGGTCTGCACGACGTCGAAGCCGATCTCCCGGAGCGCGCCGGCGACCTCGGCCTGCGTGGAGAGCGCGCGCTCCCGGACGAGGTCGAGGATGGCGCTCTGTCGTTCCCGCTTGTTCATGTTATGCGCGAGCCTAGCAGTTTATGCAGTCGAGGTCGCTTCCCCCAGCGCCTGCTCGAGGCCTGCGAGCGCCCGCTCGACATCGGCCTCGTCGATCGTCAGGGGGGGCGCCAGCCTCACCACGTCGTCACCGGCACCGAGCACGAGCAGTCCCCGATCGCGACAGGCGGCTACGACGTCGCCCGCGGAGCATGCGACCACGGCCCCGAGGAGGAGCCCGCGACCGCGGACCTCCTGCACGCCGGGGAGCTCCGCCACGCCCGCGGCCAGCATGCCGCCGATCCCGCGCACGTTCTCGAGAAGCTCGTCGTCGATCGCGTCGACGACGGCGCACGCGGCGGCGCACGCAACCGGATTCCCGCCGAACGTCGATCCGTGGTCGCCCGGGCCCAGGCCCTCCGCCGCATCGTCCGAGACGAGGAGCGCACCGATCGGAAGCCCGTTCCCGAGGCCCTTGGCGAGCGTCACGAGGTCGGGCGTGACACCGAGCTGCTCGAAGGCGAAGAACGTCCCCGTCCGGCCGACGCCCGTCTGCACCTCGTCGAGGCAGAGGAGGGGCGGGAGCTCCCTCGCCGCGCCGACGAAGGCCGGAGCGAGCGGGATGACACCCCCCTCGCCGAGGATCGGCTCGAGGAGAATCAGCGCCGTCTCGTCGTCCACGGCGTCCCGGAGCGCATCCACGTCGTTCGGCTCGACGAAGCGCACGCCCGGGACGAGGGGCGTGAACGCCTCCCGCTTGCCGGGCTGACCGGTGGCCGAGAGCGCACCGAGCGTCCGCCCGTGGAAGCCCCCTTCGAGTGCGACGACGCCGGCCTTGCCGGTCGCCTTGCGCGCGTGCTTGATCGCCGCCTCGACCGCTTCGGCGCCGGAGTTGCAGAAGAACGCGCGCGCGCCGCCGAAACGGGAGGACAGCATCGTCGCCAGGTTCTCCGCGGGCTCGGTCCGGTACAGGTTCGAGACGTGCCACAGTCGCTCGAGCTGCTCCTGCGCCGCCGCGAGCGGCGCCTCGTGACAGTGGCCGAGCGAGACGACCGCGATCCCGCCTCCGAAGTCGAGGTACTCCCGGCCCTCCGCGTCCCAGACTCGAGGCCCTTCTCCGCGAACGAGCGTGAGGTCTGTGCGCGCATAGGTCGGCAAGAGCCGCTCGAGGCCGGTCGCCACGCTCATGCGAGCACCTCGGTGAGGCCGATCTCCGCCCGCACGCCGAGTCGGGCGGCGCGGACTGCCGCGACCAGCTTCGGGACGATCCCTCCCTCGAACGCGCCGCTCGAGAGAAGCGCGCTGGCATGGTCCGCGT
>JBFFGH010000134.1:0-5585 GCA_041557575.1 Gaiellaceae bacterium | reverse complement strand
GATCACGCGGTCGTCCCGGCTCCGCATGAGCCGCTTCGGCTGCGGCGGAGACGGAGCGGGCGACGGCTCGGATGGCTCCGTCGAGGCAGCAGTCTCGCTCGGAGCTTGTCCTTCGGGGCTCTCGCTCATGTGAGCTCCCTTCTGGTCGGCTTGCTATTGCGGGCGGGGTCGGCGGGCGACCCCCGAGGCCTCTGCGGCCGCCGCGACCTCTGCGGCGACTCGCGGCGCCACGTCGCGGTTGAACACGCTCGGGATGATGTACTCGGGCCCGAGCTCTTCCTTGGAGATCACGGACGCGATGGCGTGCGCGGCGGCGACCTCCATCTCGCGCGTGATGGTCGTGGCGCGGACGTCCAGCGCTCCGCGGAACACGCCCGGGAACGCGAGGACGTTGTTGATCTGGTTCGGGTAGTCCGAGCGCCCGGTCGCGACGATCGCGACGTCGTCGTGGATCTCCTCCGGCATGACCTCCGGGACGGGGTTCGCCATCGCGAAGACGATCGCGTCCTTCGCCATCGTCCGGATCCCGTCCGCGCTCACCGCCTTCGGGGCGGACAGGCCGATGAAGACGTCGGCGCCCGCGAGCGCGTCGTCGGCGCTCCCGCTCTCGTTGTCGGGGTTCGAGCGCTCGGCGAACTCCGCCTTGTGCTGCGGAAGGTTCGGGCGACCGCGGTAGACGGCCCCGCTGTGGTCGCAGCCGACGATGTTGCGGACGCCCGCGGCCGCGAGCACGTCCGCCGTCGCGATGCCGGCGGCGCCGACGCCGGTGATGACGATCTTGATGTCCTCGATGCTCTTGCCGACGAGCTCGAGCGAGTTGACGAGCGCCGCAAGGACGACGATCGCGGTCCCGTGCTGGTCGTCGTGGAAGACGGGGATGTCGAGCTCCTCCCGCAGCCGTGCCTCGATCTCGAAGCATCGCGGCGCGGAGATGTCCTCGAGGTTGATGCCCCCGAACCCCGGCGAGATCGCCTTGCAGACGGCGATGATCTCCTCCACGTCCTTCGTGGCCAGGCAGATCGGCCAGGCGTCGACGCCTCCGAACTCCTTGAACAGGAGGGCCTTTCCCTCCATGACGGGCATCGCGCCCTCGGGCCCGATGTCGCCGAGCCCGAGAACCGCCGTGCCGTCGGACACGACGGCGACCGTGTTCTGCTTGATCGTGAGGTTCCAGGCGACCTCGGGATCCTCGGCCACCGCCTGGGAGATGCGGGCGACTCCCGGCGTGTAGGCCATCGAGAGGTCGTCCCGGGTCTTGAGCGGCACCTTCGAGCTGATCTCGATCTTGCCGCCGAGATGCATGAGGAACGTGCGGTCGGAGACGCGCAGGACCTCGACGCCCTCGACCGAGCGCGCGGCCTCGGCGATCTCGTGGAGGTGCGCCTCGTCGGTCGCCATCACCGTGACGTCCCGGATCTTCGTTCCGGCATCCACACGGACGAGGTCGATCGCGCCCAGCGACCCACCCGCCTCGCCGATCGCCTCCGCGACCCGTGCGAACGTCCCCGGCGCGTCCTCCAGGCTCAGACGGAGCGTCGCGCTGAACGACGGGGATACGTGAGCCACATCAGGAGCCTACTCCGCTTCCGAAAGGACGACGCCGAGAACCGTCAGCTCCGCGATCTCGTCCTCTCCGTACCCCAGGTCCTGCAGGATCTCGGCCGAGTGCTGGCCGATCAGCGGGGGTGCGCTGCCGTGCGTCGAGCGCTCTCGATCGAAGGAGACCGGGAGCGCAACGAGCGCGAGATCGGGGATCCGGGGGTGCTCCATCCGCTGGAGCAGCCCGAGCGCCTCGGTCTGCTCCGACGCGACGACGTCCGCGACGTCGGCGACCGGGGCGGCCGGCACGCCTGCTTCCCGGAGCGCGTCGTGCCAGTGGCTCGTCGTGTCCCGGCGCAGGCGCTCGGAGAGGATCGTCACGAGCTCGTCCCTGTTGCGGACGCGGTTCGGGTTCGTGGCGAACCGCGGGTCGGAGACGAGCTCGGGGAGCCCGACGACGTCGCAGATCGCCGCGTACAGGCGGTCGTTGCCGCCGGCGATCATCAGCTCGCCGTCCGAGGTCGGGAACACCTGGTACGGCGCCACCATCGGGAAGACGGTGCCCTGTCCCGACGGCACCGTGCCGTCCGCGAGGTAGCCGACGAGGTGGTAGCCGATGTAGGCGAGCGCGGTCTCGTAGAGCGAGGTGTCCACGGTCGCGCCCTCGCCCGTGCGGCCGCGCGCGAGGAGCGCCGCGACGATCCCGAGCGCCGACCACATCCCCGTGCCCATGTCGATGAGGGAGGAGCCGACGCGCACACCCGGACGTCCGGGCTCTCCCGTCATGGAGATGAGGCCTCCGGCCGCCTGCATGAGCGCGTCGTAGCCGGGCTCGCGTGCGAGCGGGCCCGTGTGGCCGTACGCGCCCAGGGAGCAGTAGACGAGCCCCGGGTTCGCCGCCCGAAGGTCGTCCGCTCCCAGGCCGAGCTCCTCCGCCAGACCGGGCCGCATGCTCTGGACGAAGACGTCCGCCCGCGCGGCGAGGCGGTGGACGATCTCGCGCCCGCGCTCGTGGCCGAGCGACACCGCCAGCGAGCGCTTGCCGGCGTTGACCGACAGGAACATGGCGCCCTCGCCGTTCCAGAAGGGCGGGCCCCAGGCCCGACCGTCATCGCCGGTGTCGGGCCGCTCGACCTTCACGACCTCGGCTCCGAGTGCCGCGAGGATCTCGGTGCAGAAGGGGCCGGCGATCGACGTCGTCACGTCGACGACGCGGATTCCCTGGAGCGGGAGGAAAGGCATCAGCCGCATCATCGCGGTCCTGCGAGGATGGGCGCGTGCCAAGTTGGCTCGACTTCAGCCAGATCTCCGATTGGGTCTCCGGGAACTCCTGGAGCTACCTCATCATCTTCACGGTCGCCGTGATCGACGCGTTCTTCCCGCTCGTCCCGAGCGAGACGACGCTCGTCATCGGCGGCACGTTCGCGGCGACCGGGGATCTGAGCCTCCCCCTCGTGATCCTCGCGGGCGCGGCGGGAGCCGTCGTCGGCGACAACATCTCGTACGGCATCGGGACGATCGTGGGCGAGAAGACCGTCAAGCGCTGGTTCTCGAGCGAGAAGGCCCGGGCTCGCTTCGAGTGGGCCGAACGGACGCTCGACCGGCGCGGCGCGTACATCATCATCGTCGCGCGCTTCATCCCGCTCGGACGCACGGCGGTGACCTTCTCGGCCGGCTACGTGCACGTGCTCCGTTGGCGACGATTCATCGTGTACGACATCCCCGCGGGCTTCGTCTGGGGCACGTACGGCGCTCTCCTCGGCTACTTCGGCGGCAAGACGTTCGAGGAGCGCCCGCTGCTCGGAGTCGCGCTCGCGCTCGGAATCGCGCTCTCGCTGGGGTCGCTCATCGAGTTCGTGAGGCACATCCGGCAGCGGCGGCGGGCGGCCTGAGCCGGGCCGCCGATGCCGTCGTGAGCGATAACCGCTGACAGCGCCGGCCCCGGGTGTCAGACTCCCCGCCATGTCGAAGATCCTGGTTCACGTCACGTGCGGGCCGGAGAGCCCGACCAAGGCGGCACTCGGCTTCCTCGTCGCGAAGGCGGCGGTCGAGGAGGGGCACGAGGTGTCGATGTTCCTCGCCGGAGACGGCGTCCAGCTGCTCCGCGACGCCGTGCTCGACTCGTTGAACGGCCTCGGCACCGGAAGCCTCCGCGAGTCGTACGACGCGGTCGTCGCGAGCGGCGCACGCCTCTACGCGTCGGGCATGTCGAGCAAGGCCCGCGGGGTGGAAGAGGCCGATCTCGCGGGGAAGCCGGTCGAGTTCGCGATGCCGAACCGCCTCGTCCAGCTCGCGCTGGAAGCGGATCGCGTCATCACGTACTGATCGAGGCGCCGGCGAGGAGCGCACTCTGCTGCCCGGCAGCGACCTTCGGACGCGTCCCGGGCGCGGATCCGTAGGCTCTCCACGGTGAACCGTCTCGCCGAGGCAACCAGTCCGTACCTCCTGCAGCACGCCGAGAACCCCGTCGACTGGCACGAGTGGGGGGACGAGGCGTTCGCCCGCGCCCGTGCCGACGACAAGCCGTTGCTCGTCTCGGTCGGCTACAGCTCCTGCCACTGGTGCCACGTGATGGCCCACGAGTCCTTCGAGAGCCCCGCGACTGCGGCGCTCATGAACGAGCTCTTCGTCAACGTGAAGGTGGACCGGGAGGAGCGCCCGGACGTCGATGCGGTCACGATGGAGGCCACGGTCGGGATGACGGGCTCCGGGGGCTGGCCGACGACCGTCTTCATGACCCCGGAGGCCAAGCCCTTCTACGCGGGGACGTACTTCCCGCCCGAGCAACGGCACGGCATGCCCGGCTTCTCCGACGTCCTCCGCGCGGTCGCGCAGGCCTGGCGCGAGCGCCGCGGCGAGATCGAGAGCCAGGCGACCCGGATCGACGACGCGATTCGGGGCGTGGCGAAAGTGCCGGTCTCGCGCGAGCCGCTCGGCGCGTCGCTCGTCGCGGGGGCCGTGCGCGGGATCGCGAGCACCTTCGATCCCGCGTTCGGCGGGTTCGGCGGCGCCCCGAAGTTCCCCGCGCCCTCGACGATCGAGCTCCTCCTCCGCCAGGGTGACCCGGAGTCGCTCGCCATGGCCGCGGCAACGCTCGACGCGATGGCCGCGGGCGGCATGTACGACGTCGTCGGCGGCGGCTTCCACCGCTACTCCGTGGACGAGCGCTGGCTCGTGCCGCACTTCGAGAAGATGCTCTACGACAACGCCCTCCTGGCGGCCGCCTACCTGCACGCGTGGGCGGTCACGGGCCGTCCTCGCTACCGCGAAGTGGTCGAGGAGACGCTCGACTACGTCGTGCGCGAGCTCGCACTCCCCGACGGAGGGCTCGCCTCCGCGCAGGACGCGGACACCGACGGAGTCGAGGGGCTGACGTACACGTGGACGCCCGAGGAGGCGGCCGCCGCCGGTCTGGCGCCCGCTGCGCTCGAGCCCTTCGAGCACGGGCGCTTCGTCGTTCGGGGGGAGCTCGAGCACGATCTTCGCGCGAGCCTGCTCGCCGAGCGCTCGACGCGCCCTCAGCCCTTCCGCGACGACAAGGTGCTCGCGTCGTGGAACGGTCTCGCCCTCGCGGCGCTCGCCGAGGGCGCATACCGGCTCGACCGACCGGACTGGCTCGCTGCGGCACGCGCCGTGGGGGAGTACCTGCTCGGCCCGCTCTCCGACGCGGACGGGCGGCTCTTCCGCTCCCGGCGGGACGGGCGCACGAGCGGCCACGCCTACCTCGACGACTACGCGAACACGGCTCACGGGCTCCTCGAGCTGCACGTCGCGAGCGGCGAGCTCCGGTGGCTTCTCGAGGCCCGTCGCCTCGCGCTCCTCGCCGTCGACCTCTTCGAGGACCCCGAGCGTGGCGGCTTCTTCCTCTCGCCGGCCGACGCCGACCCGCGCGTGCCGAGAGTGAAGGAGCTCCAGGACTCGCCGACCCCCTCGGGGAACTCGATGCTGGCGCACGTGCTTCTGCGGCTCGCGCGGATCTGGGGCGACGACGGGCTCGAGAGGAAGGCGGTCGAGGTCTTTCGGCTCGTCGAGCCGGGGATCGCGCG
>JBFFGH010000133.1:0-5589 GCA_041557575.1 Gaiellaceae bacterium | reverse complement strand
GCGGGCGTCCGAGAAGGCTGCGCGCTAGGAGGCGAGCGCCCCGCCGAGCACGTCCTCGGCCGCAGCCACGACCGCCTCGAAGTCGGCTTCGCCCGCTCCCTCGCGCGCGGCAGCGAGCTCGGCGGGTGGCAACTCGGCCTCGAGCCGCTCGAGCTCCGGCCGCGAGGTGATGAAGTAGAAGGGCGGGAAGCCCGGATAGCCGAGGACGAAGGTCAGCAGCTCGGCAGCGCTGCGCTCCTCGCCCTGCCGGGCGAGCAGCACGCCGACGCCGCTGAGAGCGAGGAGCGCGAGTGACGTCGCCTCGGTCGCCCGCGCTTGCCCGAGCGCCCAGCGGAGCCGCTCCCGGGCACGGTCCGGCTCGCCGAGCGCCGCGAGGGCGAATCCCACCCGGCATGCGGCTCCGATCATGCCCCAGCGGTGGTTGACGTCCGCGAAGGCCGTATAGCCGGCCTCGCCGTAGCGAAGGGCCTCCTCGTAGTCGCCGAGGCAGTACGCGCTGACGCTGGCGCGACTGAGCGCATAGCCCGCGCCGCCGCGCTCGCCGACGGCGTCGAAGTACGCGTTGGCCTCCGTGTGCATGTCGACGGCGCGGGCGAAGTCTCGCGAGGCGTCCGAGAGCAGCCCGAGCTTGCTCAGGGCGAACGCGAGCGCGAGCGGCTGATCCATCTCGACGGCGAGCCGGTGACTCGCCTCGAACGCCGCTCTCGTCGCCTCGAGATCGTCCTGGAGGAGCGTGGTGAAGCCGAGCCATTGCCAGGAGCCGAGCTCGGCCCACAGATCGCCGACCGAGTGCGCGACGACGACGGCCTCCTCGAGGAGCGTCACGGCCTCCGGATAGACGTCGAGGTAGCACGCGTTCGTGCCCAGGGCCTCCAGGCAGAGCGCGACGTCCCGGTCGAGCCCACGCGAGCGGAGCTCCGGGAGGAGCGAGCGGCCGAGCACGTCCTGGGCTTCGTCGTAGCCGAGCGTGGCCGCGAAGCTGACCTGGCGGGCCAGGGCGTCGAGCAGGACCGAGGAGGCCGTAGCCGGGTCGACGCCCGCGTCGGGTGAGTAGCCGAGCCGGGCGGAAAGGCTCTCGAAGGTCTCGAGGCCCTCGGGCCAGCTGTGCACCGTGAAGAACCCGGTGAGGGCGTCGAGCGCGTCTCGCGCATCGTCCTCCGGCCAACTCGTCACGGCCCACTCGACAGCGGAGCGCACGTTGGAGACGTCGCCGCGCAGCTCGTCACGCGCGTCACTCATGCCCGGGCCGAAGAACGCCTCGTGCCGAGCCGCGAGCCTGCCGACGTAGAACCGCGCATGGCGCTCGCGCACCTCCGCCGGCTCGTCCGCATCCTCCGCGAGCCGCTCCGCCGCGTACTGGCGCAGGAGCTCGTGCAGCTCGTACCGGCCGAGGTCGAGCCTGCGGACGAGCGACTTGGAGACGAGCCGGGAGAGGACTCCGAGATCCGCTCCGGCAACCTCGGCCGCAGCCTCCCGCGTGAAGGTGCCGCGAAAGACGGAGAGCCGGCGAAAGCCCTGCCGCTCCTCGTCCGACAGGAGGCGCCACGACTGGTCGAACGCCGCGCGGAGGCTCCTGTGTCGCTCGGGCAGGTCTCGCATCGTGGTCTCGAGGAAGCCGATCGTGCGCTCGATCTCGTCGGCGATCTCCGCGCACGAGAGCATGGAGACCCACGCCGCCGCGAGCTCGATCCCGAGCGGCATCCCGTCGACCAGCCGGCAGATCCGGGCCACGTGCGCCTGCTCCTCGTCGCCGAGCTCGAGGCCCGGCTCGACCTGCCGGGCGCGCTCGAGAAAGAGCCGCACCGCTCCGTCCGCGCCGCCGTTGCCGTTGCCCGACACGGCGAGCCCGTCCACGTCGAGCACCCACTCGCTCTGGAGGTTCAGCCGCTCGCGCGACGTGGTCAGGATCTCGACCTGCGGCGCCCGTTCGATCACGCGGCTCACAAGCCCGGCGCCCTCCACGAGGTGCTCGAAGTTGTCGAGCACGAGCAGCGTCGAGCGCTCGCTCAGGTAGTCCAGAAGCTGGTCCTGGGCCGAGAGGCCGCTGTGCGCTGCGTCGATGGGGAACTGGAGCGCGTCGGCGACCGCGGAGGCGAGGAAGTCGGGCTCGGACACGGACGCCAGCGGAACGAAGTGGACGCCGTGCGCGTAGCTCTCGAGCCGCCGGGCGGCGGCCTCGAGCGCCAGCCGTGTCTTGCCGGCGCCTCCCGGGCCGACGAGCGTCAGGAGCCGGCACTCCGGATCCTCGAGCCTGCGGTCGATCTCGTCCAGCTCGGCGCGGCGTCCGACGAACGACGTCCGGGGAGAAGGGAGGTTGGTGATGCCCGCGTCGAGCGTCTTGAGGAGCGGGAAGTCCGAGCGCAGCCCCTCCACCTCGAGCTGGTAGATCCGCTCCGGCGCCGTCAGGTCATTGAGCCGGTGAGGGCCGAGGTCACGGACGGGGCCTTGCACGAGCCCGTGCGTCGCCTCCGAGAGGAGGACCTGGCCGCCGTGCCCGACCGCGGCGATCCGTGCGCCCTTGTGGACGTCGAGGCCGACGTAGCCCTCGTCGGTGAGCTGCGGCTCCCCGCTGTGGAGCCCCATGCGCACGGCGATCGCGCCCCCGGCCAGCCCGCGCTGTGCATCGGCGGCAGCAGCGACGGCATCGGATGCCCGGGCGAACGCGACGAAGAACGCATCGCCCTGCGTGTCCACCTCGACACCGCCGTGCGCCTCGAATGCCTCTCGCAGGATCCGCCGGTGCTCGTGGAGCGCCGCCGCGTAGGCGTCGCCGAGCTCGTGCAGGAGCTTGGTCGAGCCCTCGATGTCGGTGAAGAGGAAGGTGACGACGCCCGAGGGAAGGGGTGCAGCCATCCGACGATGATCACCGACATCCCGATTCGTGTCCAGACGCCCTCTCGCCCGGTGGAGCCGCCGCGCCACCGCGTGTATGGTCCGCCGAGGAACACGAGCTGCGCCACTCAGGCTCCGTCCCTCGGGCGACACGACGACGCCGTCGCCCACGCTTCGGCCGCCGATCTCGAGCCGAACGCGGAGCCCGTGTCGCACTCTCCGCACTCGAAGACCAACGAGAAGAGGAGGAGCAGATGGCAGGTCTCACGATCAAGAGCACGGGCTCTCCCGAGGAGGTCCGGCCGTTCGTCGCGCACGGCCGTGCCGATGTGGTCGACCTGGACGGGCATCCCGTCATCTACGGAACGTTCGAGCCCGGCTGGCGCTGGTCGGAGCATCTGCAGCCGATCGCTCAGACCGACAGCTGCCAGGCCCCTCACCTCATCTACTGCGTCTCGGGCCGCATGGGGATTCGCATGGAGGATGGGACGGAGGGTGAGATCGGGCCGGGAGACGTCGTCTCGATCGCACCCGGGCACGACGCCTGGACGATCGGCGACGAGCCCTGCATCGCCGTCGACTTCGGCGGCTTCGCGCAGTACGCGAAGGGGTAGCCGCCGGCACGACCGAGCGGGAGATCGAGTTCAGCGCGGAGGGCGCCGGGCACAGAAACACGCGAGCCGGCGCCCTCGGCGCGGCTGCTGCGATCCGCAGGCAGGTCTGGACGGATCGCGGGGTCTTGGCTACGGTAGGACGCCAGTCCGGTCGTCGACGAGGGGGATGAGTGCATGCGCAAGTGGGTGTACACGGCAGCTGTCCTGGCGGCTCTCGCCGCGATCGCATCGGCCGGAGCGGCCGCCCAGACGGGCTCGTCGAGCTCGTACGTGGTGGTCTTCAGGCCGGGCGTCGCGCAGGTCCCGGCGACGGCGGCCGCCATCGCCCGCGCCAACGGCGGAACGGTGGGCTTCGTCTACGAGCACGCGCTGCGCGGGTTCTCCGTGCGCACGAGCGCGCAGGGTGCGGCGGGGATCGCGCGCAACCCGAAGGTGGCGTACGTCGAGGCGGACCAGCTGTACACCGCTAGCGCACAAGAGGTGCCGACGGGCATCCAGCGGATCTTCGCCGCCGGCAACGCGAACATCGACATCGACGGGACCGACGACAAGCGCGTCAACGTCGACGTCGCGGTCATCGACACCGGCATCGACCTCGACCACCCCGATCTGAACGTCGTCGGCAGCGTGAACTGCGCGAGCGGCGGGCCCTTCTCCCAGAGCTGCAGCACGGGCGGCGGCGACGACGGCAACGGCCACGGCTCGCACGTCGCCGGCACGATCGGCGCGATCGACGACGGCAACGGCGTGGTGGGCGTCGCCCCGGGTGCGCGTCTGTGGGCCGTGCGCGTGCTGGGCAACAACGGCTCCGGGTACACGTCGTGGGTCGTCGCCGGCATGGACTGGGTGGCCGCGAACGAGGGGACGATCGAGGTGGCGAACATGAGCCTCGGCGGAGGTGTCTCGCAGGCGATCGACGACGCGGCCAACGGGCTCGCGAACGCCGGGGTTGCCCTCGCCGTCGCCGCGGGGAACAGCGACGCGAACATGAACAACTCAAGCCCCGCGCGCGCCGCGAACGCGCTGACCGTGACCGCGCTCGCCGACTTCAACGGCCGCCCCGGTGGCCTAGCGTCCCCCACCTGCAGGACGGATCAGGACGACACCCTGGCCAACTTCTCCAACTGGGGGACGAAGACCTACGAGATCGCGGCGCCCGGCGTCTGCATCCTCTCCACCTGGAAGAGCGGCGGGTACAACACGATCAGCGGCACCTCGATGGCCTCGCCGCACGTCGCGGGCGCGCTCGCCCTCCTCGCCTCGAAGCCCTTCGCCCGGGACTGGACCGGCGTCTCGGGGCTCTACGGAACGTTGATCGCCAACGGCAATGAGAACTGGACCGATGACTCCGGCGACAACTACAAGGAGATGCTCCTCGGCGTCTCGGCATCGGTCTTCACTCCCACGCTCGTCAACGGGACAGGTGGAGGCGGTGGCGGCGGAGGAACAACGGACAACCCGCCGTCGGTCGCGATCACCTCTCCGACGGGCGGAACCGTCTCCGGAGCGGTCGACGTGACTGCGAACGCCTCGGACGACAACGGCGTCACGAGCGTGGAGTTCTTCGTGGACGGAACGTCCATCGGCACCGACACGAGCGCAAGCGGCGGGTGGTCGGTCTCTTGGACGACGAGTGGCTTCACGAATGCGCAGCACTCCCTCACCGCGATCGCGACCGACACGAAGCCCCAGACCACTGAGTCGAGCCCCGTCACGGTCACGGTCGACAACCCCTCCCCGACCGGCACTTCGGTCACCCTCGAGAGCTCGAGCACGAGCGACGGGAAAACGTGGACGGCGAGCGTGACCGTCACGACGAGCAGCGGCGCCGCAGTGACGTGGCACTGGAGCAACGGCGCGAGCGGCTCGGGCAACTGCGCTGCGACACCCTGCACGATCTCGATCGGCGGCATCCCGAAGAAGACCGGCTGGGTCACGTTCACGGTGGACGAAGTCGGCGGCAGCGAAAGCGGGCAGTTCGTCGACGTCCTGAAACCCTGACGCTCGCCTGGCGCGGCACGGCCCGACCCGCGCGAGCCGGGGGCCTCCGCATGCCCGGCGTCGCCGGGCGGTGATCGCCGGGCGGCAGCGCCTCGGGCACGCCGCTCCGTGAGATTCAACCCCTCGAAGCCACAGTCGAGGG
>JBFFGH010000132.1:0-5690 GCA_041557575.1 Gaiellaceae bacterium | reverse complement strand
GAGGCCCGGCCGCGTCTTGCTCCCCGGCCTCGGCGTCCCTCGGCTCGACCGACCGGAGGTCGGAAGCCGTCTTGGCCTCCGTCGCCCCGTCGGTCGGCGGCTCTCCGGGTGGTGCTTCGGCGGTCGCCGCCTTCGCGGCTGCGGCCCCCTGCTGTCCGCCGCTCTTCCGCCTGCGGCGACGCCGGCGGGACTTCCGGGCCGTGAGCTTCGGTGCGGGAAGGTTGTCCGCGAGAGCGGTCGCGATCTCCGTGATCGTCCCGAGCTCCTCTCGAGCCCGGTCGAGCACGGCATTCGCGCGAGGCGTGTAGCCGTCGGCGGATGCGAGCAGGGCAGCCCCGACGGGGAGCGGCATCGCGCCCGCGACCTCGACGAGGCGCCTCACGTTCTCCTCGTGCCGGTACCCGCGAGAGTTGGCGGCAGCTCCGAGAAGGCGCTTCGCCTCGGGGAACTCCGTGGAGACGCGGCGATCCTGCAGCTTCCTCGTCGTGCGGGCGAGGCGCCAGGTCCACCGGGCGAGTATCTGGTCCGGCGCGGCAGGCTTCCCCTCGCCGATCGCGCGGAGGAGGATGCGAACCCCGGCAGCGCGATCCTTCTCCCAGGGCGGCGCCTGGGTGACGAGCGTGACGAGGTCGTCGAAGTCGGCGCGCTCGACGGGCGTCGCGACGCGATCCATGAGCGCGGTCATCCGGAGGCGGCGGTTCGGGTTCTCGGCCGCGCACGTGGACAGGAACTGCTCGAGCGCGACCTTGCTCGCGCGGCCCTCGGCGAACTTCTTCGCGAACTCGGCGCGCTGGTCGAACCTGATCTGGCGGCCCGCGATCGTCGCCCAGAAGCGCTGCTCGTCCTCGTCGAGGTACTGCGGGTCGATGCGTTGCCACTCGCGCTGGATGACGGTGAGGCGCCGTGCGACCTCGGGGGTCACGGGGACGAGCCACGGGGCCGGGGACAGCTTGCGCTTCATCCGGCGCTGCTGCCGACGGCGCGGTGCGGGGGTCACGCGTGCCCCCTCGCGGTAGAAGTCGGCGTCGAGCAGGGCATGGAGTGAGACGACGCGGTCGTTGTGCGTCGAGCCCTTGCCGACGAAGTCGACCACGATCCCCGCCTCTTTCCGGGGCTGGATCCGCATGATGCGCCCGATCCGCTGCTGGTACACACGCCTCGATGCGGTCGGGGCGAGGTGCATGCAGACCGTCGCGCGAGGCGAGTTCCAGCCTTCGGCCAGGAGCTGCGCGTTGATGAGGACGTTGATCTCGCCGCGCTCGTAGGCCGCCAGGGTCTCCGCGAGCTGCGCGGGCGGTGTCCGGCCCGAGACCGCCTCGGCCTTCAGCCCGGCGGCCCGGAACTCCTGCGCGAGGTTGTATGCGTGATCCACCCCGGCTGCGTAGACGATCCCCGGCGTCGAGCCGAAGCGCTCGCGGTACAGGCTGGCGGCGGCCTGGTTCAGGGCCTGGTGGTCGAGCGCTGCGGCCAGCGCCCCCTCGTCGAAGTCCCCGCCGACGATCGGCACCGAGTTGATCGCCGCTGCCGGCGGGACGCGGAGGCAGCGGAGCGGCGCGATGAGCCCGCGCCGGGCGGCGTCTGCGAGCGGGAGGTCGTCCACGGACGCGGGGAAGACGTCGGAGACCTGCTTCGCGAGCAGCTGCTCGGTAGCGGTCATCCCGATGAAGATCGGCTCGTGGAAGCTGCGGATCGCCGCGCTCGTCTTCTCCCCGAGCGCCGTGTGCGCCTCGTCGCAGAGGACGAGGTGGTACGTGTCGCGATCGAGCTCTCGGCCGTGGCGTGCGAACCACGCGTACGTCTGGATCGTGACCGGGTTCTGCACGCGTGAGCGGGTGCCGGTCAGCACCGCCTCCGTGAACCGGTCGGCGTACCCCTCGGACGTGAGGTCGCGCTTGAACTGCGAGACGAGGAGCCGTCGGTGCGTGAGGATCAGGACGCCGAGACGACGAGCCGCCTCGACGAACCCGGCCGCGGCGATCGTCTTCCCGGACGCCGTCGGGTGGCGGAAGCGGTAGCGTCGGATCGCCCCGGGATCGGAGGCGACGTCCTCCTCCTCGAGCAGCTTCTCCTCGATGAAGCCCGCGTCGAAGTCGTCCTCGGCCTCCTCGTCCTCCTCCAGCTCGGCCTCGGCGACGGCGCCGTTGCCGCCTCCGTTGCCGTTCTCGTCGGCTGCGCGCTGGGTTGCGGCGATGAGCTCGGTGAGCATGCCGGCGAGGGCGTCCACCTGGTGGCGGCGAAGCTCGGTTCCGGCTGCGGTTCTCGGGGAGGACTCGCGCAGGACGCGCTCGAGGCCGAGCATGAGCTCGTACCGGACCTTCCAGTCGTACGACGGGGCAGGCAGCCCTGCCTCCATCTCCGCGAGCGCGTCGTCGAGCGCGGCCCGCCGCGCTGTGCCGGGGGCGAGGGCGAGGGTCACGTCCTCGTCCGGCTGCAGCAGTGGCTCGCCGCACCAGGATTCCGTGCGTTCGGCGGCCTCGATGAGGTTCTGTGATGTGTCCGACGTCAGCGCCGGGATGGTCGTGTCCTCGTGCATTCGTGCAGCACGGCGGTTCGTGCCGCTCTTTACCGAAGAGTCAACGCCCGCCGAACGCGGCGAGCGCTAGGGTCGCAGCATAGCGCAGCGGCGCGCCGATGGGGCGTTTCCGCTACGAGCTCACGAGCTCAGGACGTCGGCGTGATCTCGGCGAGCGGCCGTCCGACGACTCGCTGCGAGACGCCTTTCTGGTCGAGGTGCTTCGTTATTCCACCGAGCCAGAACGGGAATCCGGCCCCAAGGAGCAGGCAGGTGTCGATGTCGGCAGCCTCGGCGACGACGCCCTCCTCGAGGATGTGCCGTGCCTCGTCGGCCATTGCCTCGAGCACCCGCTCGTGAAGCTCGTCGACGGTCTTGGGGTCGTTCTCGACGATGACGGGCCCGCCGCCCTCGGCGAGGCTCTCGAGAGTCGCAGAGAGCGGGAACCGGTCGGGCCAGGCCGCGTGGAGGGTGTGCCGGACGTGGTTCGCGACCTTCGGGCCCACGAGCTGGAGCAGCACGGAGGGCGCCATCGGAAGCCCGAGGCGCAGCACCGCTTCGTCGGTCTCCTCGACCGAGTTGCCGTGGTCGAGCGCCTCCGTGGCGATCGAGCCCTGCCGTGCCAGCAGCCGGTTCACGACGAAGGCCGGCGCGTCCCGAACGAGAACGCCGGTCTTGCGCAGCTTCTTCGCCACGTCCCAGGCGGTCGCGAGCGTCACGTCGTCGGTCAGCGGCGTGCGGACGAGCTCCAGGAGCGGGAGCACGGCGACCGGGTTGAAGAAGTGCATGCCCACGACGCGCTCGGGATGCGAGAGATCCGCGCCCATCTCGGTCACGGAGAGGGACGAGGTGTTCGTCGCGAGCACGCACTCCGGCGACACGACACGCTCCAGCTCGGCGAACACCTCCTTCTTCACGTCCATCTCCTCGAAGACCGCCTCGAGGACGAGGTCGCACTCGGAGAACACGCTCCACCCGGTGCCGCCGGAGACGATCGACCCGAGGAAGCGCGCCTTCCCTTCCCCGAGGCGCCCCCGCCTCACGAGCTCTGCGAGCTCGTCGCGAATCCATTCGATCCCGTCGTCCACCTGCTCCTGGGTCAGGTCGCGGAGAACCACGGGCGCCTCGAGCCGGCGCAGCACGAGAAGCGCGAGCTGGCGGGCCATGAGGCCGGCGCCGACGATCCCCACCCGCCGGACCGCTCGCGGCTCTGCCTCGGGCATCCCGACTCCACGCTTGGCGCGCCGTTCCACGAGGTTGAACGCGTAGATCGACGCCTGCGCCTCCGGACCGGGGAGCAGCTCGGCGAGCGCGTCCTCCTCCGCGCTGTACCCCTCCGCGAGCGACCACGACGCGGCTCCCTCGATGAGATCGAGCGCGCGATACGGCGCCGGGGTCGCACCGTGCACCTGGCCGTCGAGGCGAGCGCGCGCCTTCCGGCACACCTCCGCGACATCGGAGAGGTCGGCGGCCGGTCGCTCCGCGTGGGCGCCCTCGGAGATCCTCTCGACGAGGAACGCGATCGACTCGTCGAGGAACTCGACCGGCTCGAGCACGGCATCCGCGTACCCGCCCTCGAACGCCTGCGGCCCGGTCAGCATCCGGTTCTGCCGGAGCGGGTTCTCGACGATGAACTTCACGGCCTGCTCGGCGCCCACGAGCCGCGGGACGAGCTGCGTCCCACCCCAGCCGGGGATGAGGCCCAGGAAGACCTCCGGGCAGGCGAAGTGGCGGACGGAGGACGCGACCGTCCGGTAGTCGCAGTGCAGCGCGATCTCGACGCCTCCTCCGAGCGCTGCGCCGTTGATCGCGGCGAGCGTCGGAAACGGGAGGCTGCGAATGCGGCCGAAGAGCTCGTGGCCCGCCTGCCCGCCGAGCCGGGCGCGCTCGGGCGTGATCGACCCGAACTCGCCGATGTCGGCGCCGACGGCGAACACGTACGGCTTCCCGGTGAGGACGAGCCCGGCCCACTGCTCGGCCTCGATCCGGTCGAGCGTCTCCTCGAGCGACCGGAGGGCTTCCTCTCCGAAGGTGTTCGGCTTCGACCAGTCCTCGCCGTTGTCCATCGTGACGAGCGCGACCGGCCCGACCGGCCCGTCGATGCGCTGAAGCCTGAACTGCGTGGGGCTGCTCAACGCTGGAGGTTCTCCCAGAGGACCGCGGCCCCCATGCCGAGCCCGATGCACAGGGCGGTCAGGCCGTAGCGCGCACCGGGGCGATCGCGGAAGCCCCGTGCGAGCTGCGCGATGAGGCGCACGCCGGTCGCCGCGAGGGGGTGGCCGCAGGCGATCGCGCCTCCGTAGGGGTTCAACCGCGGGTCGTCGGGTGCGACTCCCATGCCGTCGCACCAGGTGAGGACCTGGACGGCGAACGGCTCGTTCAGCTCGAGGAGGTCGACGTCGTCGATCGTCATGCCGGCGCGCTCGAGCACCTTCTTCGTCGCCGGAACCGGGCCGAGCCCCATGAGGTGCGGCTCGACGCCCGCGTACGCGAAGGCGACGAGGCGCATCTTCGCGTCGAGCCCGATCTCCTCGGCAGCCTCGGACGACGCGATCAGCGCAGCCGTCGCGCCGTCGGTCAGGCCCGCCGAGTTGCCCGCCGTCACCCGTCCTCCGGCCCTGAAGGGGGTGCGCAGCTTCGCGAGCGCCTCGATCGTCGTGTCCGGGCGCAGGAACTCGTCGCGACCCGTGACCTTCCAGCCGTCGTCCGTGAACACGGACATGGGGACGACGATCTCGTCCATCACGCCCTCGTCCCACGCCTTGCCGGCCTTGGTCTGCGACTCGACGGCGAATGCGTCCGCGGCCTCCTTCGTGAGGTGCGGGAACTCGTCGTGGAGGTTCTCGGCCGTCTGGCCCATGACGGCCGCAGAGTCGTCGACGATGCGCTCCGCGAAGAAGCGGGGGTTGAAGTCCACGTTCGTCCCCATCGGGTGGTGGCCCATGTGCTCGACGCCGCCGACGAGGACGACGTCCGCCGCGCCCATCGCGATCTCGCCCGCGCCGGCCGTCGTGGCCGTGAGCGCTCCCGCGCACATGCGGTCGACGGCGAATCCGGGGACGGTCGTCGGGAGGCCGGCGAGGAGGGCGACGTCGCGGCCGAGCGTCAGCCCCTGGTCGCCGACCTGGGAGGTTGCGGCGAAGACGACGTCGTCGACACGCTCGGGGGGCAGCTCCGG
>JBFFGH010000131.1:0-5765 GCA_041557575.1 Gaiellaceae bacterium | reverse complement strand
GGTTTCGCCGACCGCACCTACATCGAGCCGCTCGACCTCGAGGGCGTCGCCTCGGTGCTCGCGCGCGAGCGCCCGGACGCGCTCCTCCCGACGCTCGGCGGCCAGACCGCGCTCAACCTCGCGGTCGCCCTCTCCGAGGGGGGAGTGCTCTCCGAGCTCGGAGTCGAGCTCATCGGCGCGCCCGTGGAGGTGATCCGGCGGGCGGAGGACCGCGAGGAGTTCAAGAACGCCGTCCACAGCTGCGGGCTGGAGGTCCCGACCTCGCGCATCGTCACCTCGCTGGCCGAGCTCGAGGATGTCCCGGTGCCCGCGGTCGTCAGGCCCGCGTTCACGCTCGGCGGCCACGGCGGCGGCTTCGCCGAGGATCGCGCGATGCTCGAGTACCAGGTCGAGCGAGGGCTCTGGGAGTCTCCGATCGGGCAGGTGCTCGTGGAGGAGTCGGTGCGCGGGTGGGACGAGTTCGAGCTCGAGGTGATCCGCGACCGGGTCGACAACGTCGTCATCGTCTGCTCGATCGAGAACCTCGACCCGATGGGCGTGCACACGGGCGACTCGGTGACGGTCGCGCCGCAGATGACGCTCTCCGACGAGGCCTACCAGGAGCTGCGCGATGCGGCGGCGGCGATCATCCGCGCGGTCGGGGTCGAGACCGGCGGCTCGAACATCCAGTTCGCCCGCCACCGGGAGACGGGCGCGCTGCGAGTGATCGAGATGAACCCGCGCGTCTCGCGCTCCTCGGCGCTCGCCTCGAAGGCGACCGGGTACCCGATCGCCAAGGTCGCGGCCAAGCTCGCCGTCGGCTACACGCTCGACGAGATCCCGAACGACCTCACGAAGACGACGCCCGCCTCCTTCGAGCCGAGCCTCGACTACGTCGTCGTCAAGTTCCCGCGCTTCGCCTTCGAGAAGTTCCCGGGCGCCGACAGCACGCTCGGCACGCAGATGAAGTCGGTGGGGGAGGCGATGGGGATCGGGCGCACGTTCACGGAGGCCTTTCTCAAGGCACACGGCTCGCGCGAGCTCGATGCGGGCGCGCCGACGCCGTGGGCCACGGTCGACGACTTCCCGGAGGGCGTGCACCCCTGGTTCCGCGAGCAGCTCGAGCAGGCGAAGGAGGCGCTCGCGAGCGGCGACCTCGCCCGCGCCAAGCGGGCCGGCTGGGGCGACGACACGATCGGGAGCGTGCTCGGGCTGACCGGCACCGAGGTGCGCAAGCTCCGGCACGAGCAGGGCGTCCGGCCCGTGTTCCGCCGGGTCGACTCCTGCGCCGGCGAGGTCGCGGCCGAGTCGAACTACTTCTACTCGACCTGGGGCGAGGCCGACGAGGCGCTCCCGAGCGGGGAGAAGCCGCGCGTCGTCATCATCGGCTCCGGGCCGAACCGCATCGGCCAGGGGATCGAGTTCGACTACTGCTGCGTGCACGCGGCGCAGACCTTCCGCCGGCTCGGTTACGAGGCGGTCATGGTCAACTGCAACCCGGAGACCGTCTCCACCGACTACGACACCTCCGACCGCCTCTACTTCGAGCCGCTCTCGCCGGAGGAGGTGCTCGCGGTCTGCGACCGGGAGCAGCCGGTGGGGGTCGTCACCCAGTTCGGGGGTCAGACCCCGCTCCGGCTCGCGCGGCACATCGAGGAGGCCGGGTACCGGATCCTCGGCACGCCGCACGAGGCGATCGACCTCGCCGAGGATCGTGAGCGATTCGGCAAGCTCGCGGACGAGCTCGGGATCCGCTGTCCGCCGTGGGCGGTCGTGTCCACGGCCGAGGAGGCCCTCGGCGCCGCGGAGCGCATCGAGTACCCCGTCCTCGTCCGTCCCTCGTACGTGCTGGGAGGGCGGGCGATGAGGATCTGCTACGACGCCGTCCAGCTCGAGGCCGCGATGGCCGCAGTGGACGGCCCCGTGCTCCTCGACCGCTTCGTCGAGCACGCGATCGAGCTCGACGTCGACGCGCTGTGCGACGGGGAGGACGTCTACGTCGGTGCCGTCATGCAGCACGTCGAAGAGGCGGGCGTCCACTCGGGGGACTCCGCATGCGTGCTGCCTGCTCCGTCCCTGACGCTCGCGGCGGCGCTCGAGGTCGAGCATGCGGTGAGGCGCCTCGGGCCGGCTCTCGGAGTCGTCGGGCTCCTGAACGTCCAGCTCGCCATCGCGGACTCCGCGGTCTACGTGCTCGAGGTGAACCCGCGTGCCTCGCGGACGGTTCCCTTCGCGTCGAAGGCGATCGGCGTCAACCTCGTGGACGCCGCCTGTCGGCTCGCTGCGGGCGAGAAGCTCCGAGACCTCCGGCTTCCCTCGCCTCGCCCGGCGCAGGTGAGCGTGAAGGCCGCGGTTCTGCCCTTCTCCCGGTTCCCGGGCGCCGATCCCGTCCTCGGCCCGGAGATGCGCTCGACGGGCGAGGTGATGGCGAGCGCCGCGGACCTGCCGAGCGCCCTCGCGAAGGCGGAGCGGGCTGCCGGGCGGCCGCTCCCCACCTCGGGCACGGCCTTCCTGTCGGTGCGCGACGAGGACAAGCCGGGAGTCGTGCCGATCGCGGCAGCGCTCGCCGGCCTCGGCTTCGAGCTCGTGGCGACGGAGGGGACGGCACGCACGCTCCGCGCCGCCGGCCTCGACGTCGAGGAGGTGGGGAAGATCGCCGACGCCGAGGCGGACGAGGAGACCGTGGTCGATCTCGTGCGACGCGGTCGCTGCGACCTCGTCGTCAACACACCGCAGGGCAGCGGGGCGCGGGCCGACGGCTACCGCATCCGGGAGGCCGCGCTCGTCGCACGGGTTCCGTGCGTCACGACGATCTCCGGGGCCGCCGCGGCCGTGCACGCGATCGCGAATGCGCGCGCCGAGTCCGCGCTCTCGCTGCAGGAGCGAATCGGCATAGAGGCATGACACGGGAGCGCACCGAGAGCCCTGCCGGCGGAGGACTGCTGCTCAACGGTCGACCGGCCCGGCGCGAGCGGCTCGCCGTCCTCGGCGTCGAGCTCGTCGGCCCATACGCCCTCCTGCGCCTCGAGCGCGGCGGGCTCGAGCCCGGAGTCCCCGGCCAGTTCTTCATGCTGGAGGCACCGGGCCGCCTGCTCCCCCGTCCGATGAGCCTCTGCCAGGCGCCCGCGGGCGAGCTCCGATTCCTCATCGATCCCGTCGGCCCCGGCACGCGTGCCCTTGCCTCCTTGCGTCCCGGCGAGTCGATCCACGTCCTCGGCCCGCTCGGAAACGGGTTCGACCTCGACGTCGACCGGCCGCTTCTCGTGGCCGGGGGCATCGGCATCGCACCGATGCCGTACCTCGCCGAGGCGCTCGGAGGAGCTCCGGCGGTGCTCGGGTTCCGAACCCCGAGGCAGGCTGAGGCAGCACAGCTTCTGCCCGACGCCGAGGTCGCCGTCGAGCCCGTCCTCGTCACCGAGCTTCTCCCGGACGATCCCGGGGACGTCCTCGCGTGCGGGCCCGAGCCGATGCTCGAGGCGATCCGCGCCCGTGTCCCGCACGCGCAGCTCGCGTGGGAGGCACCCATGGCGTGCGGATACGGAGCCTGCTACGGGTGCGTCGTCGAGCGTGACGGGCACTACGTCAGGCTGTGCGTCGACGGCCCGGTCCTGCGGGACGCCGCATGACGCTCCCGATCCTCAACGCCTCGGGCTGTCTCGACGCGCTGGTCGCACCCGAGGTCGCACGGAGCCTCGACGCGTTCGTGACGAAGACCGTGACGCCGCTTCCCCGCGAGGGCAATCCTCCTCCGCGCATCGCGGAGACGGACGCGGGGATGCTCAACTCGATCGGGCTCCAGAACCCGGGCCTCGACGCGTTCCTCGATGACGTCCTTCCTCGGCTCGGGGAGCTCGGCGTGCCCCTCTGGGTGTCCGTCGGGGGGTTCTCGGCAGGGGACTTCGGGGCGATGTGCTCCGCCCTGGACGGTTGTGCCACCGTCGCGGCCGTCGAGCTGAACCTGTCCTGCCCGAACGTCGAGGAGGCGCCGGAAACGGCGGCCGAGCTCGTCGCCGCCGCGCGCGCGAGCACCGGCAAGACGCTGTACGCAAAGCTCTCCCCGGCGACGTGGGACGTCGCCGAGACCGCCAGGGCGGTCGCGGACGCCGGAGCCGACGGCCTGTCGCTCGTCAACACCATCCGGGGCATGGCCTTCGACCCCGTGACCCGCGGGCCGAGGCTCGCGCGCGGCGTGGGGGGGTACTCGGGCCCCGCGCTGCGGCCGATCGCGCTCGCCTGCGTGCACGCGTGCGCGCACGCCGTCGATCTCCCGATCGTCGGGATCGGCGGCGTCGAGTCCGGAGAGCACGTCAGGGACCTCGTGGACGCGGGAGCGAGCTCGGTCGCGCTCGGCACGATCCTCTTCTCGGACCCGTTCGCCCCGGTTCGGATCCGGGCCGAGCTCGAGCGCGTGGAGAGAGGCGCAGGAGGCCGCTCGCCGGACGAGCAGCAGGCGCACATGACGTCGATCTGACGACGACGCGACCGTGTCTTCTGATCGGAAAACACAAAAGTCCCTGCAAATACGCCAAAACGGTTCTGCTTGACCAGGAACCGAGTCTTGGTAGACTCGTCCGGCCCATGGTCACCGCGAAGACGCAGGCAACCGCCCCGGCGCGCTCCCTCGACCAGAGGATGGAGGCGCTTCAGCGGGCGAACGACGTTCGCGTGCGTCGCGCCCAGCTCAAGCGTGACCTCAAGGCCGGGCGCGTGACCATCGAGTCGATCCTCCTCGATCCGCCCGAGTGGGTCTCGACCGCCAAGGTCTTCGACATGCTCATGGCAGTCCCCAAGTTCGGGCGGGTGAAGGCAGCGCGGCTCCTCAACCAGTGCCGGATCAGCCAGTCCAAGACCGTTGGCGGCCTGTCCGAGCGGCAGCGCACCGAGCTCGTCGAGCTCCTGAACGCCAGGGCGTGACCCTCGCGCTCGACCAGCGTCCGCGCTTGCGGATCCTGGTCGCCTCGTCGCCGGGTGAGCGGGAGTAGGTGACCGTGGTGGGCTCGCGACCCGTGTTCGTCGTCACCGGCCCCTCCGGGGCGGGGAAGGGGACGCTCATCAAGGGGCTCCTCGGCCGTCTGTCGGGCCTCGAGGTCGCCGTCTCGGCGACGACGCGGCCCCAGCGCCGCGGCGAAGAGGATGGACGGGACTACTGGTTCCTCTCCGACGAGGAGTTCACGCGGCGCGTGGAGGCCGGGGACTTCCTCGAGCACGTGCCGTACGTCTCGGGCCGGCGGTACGGAACCCTCCGGTCCGAGATGGAGAGAATCGCCGGCGACGGAATGACTTGCGTTCTCGAGCTCGAGCTCGAGGGCGCTCTTCGGGTGCAGGCCGAAGTGCCGGGAAGCATCACGATCTTCATCGCCGCGGACGTCCCCGAGCTCGAGCGACGCCTCCGGGAGCGTGCGACCGAGAGCACCGGAGAGATCGAGGAGCGCATCGCGCTCGCCCGCAGCCAGCTCGAGCAAGCGCACCGCTTCCGCTACATGGTGCGAAACGACGACGTCGAGCGCGCGACGACGGCTCTCGCGGCACTCGTCGAGTGCGAGCTGGCCTTCACCGGTACCATGTCCGGGCGATGATCTATCCACGACTTGACGATCTGCTCGAGGAGGTCGACGGCTCGCGCTATGCGCTCGTCCTCATCGCCTGAAGCGGGCTCGGCAGATCAACAACTACCACCACCAGCTCGGTGAGGGCATCGGCTTCGAGGAAGCGCCTCCACCGCTGATCGAGTCCCGCTCGAAGAACTACCTCACGATGGCCATGGAGGAGATCGCGGGCGGCAAGAT
>JBFFGH010000130.1:0-5842 GCA_041557575.1 Gaiellaceae bacterium | reverse complement strand
CGCGCACGCCGACCGGGAGAGCGACCGCGCACACTCCTCGAGCGATGCAAGCGTCGCCCAGTCGCGGGCGAGCGCGCACAGCTGGAGGTCGAGACGAACCTCGTGGACGAGCCGCTGTGCGCCCGGCCGCTCGTCGCCGGCCGGCTCGGCGGCCCCGAGGCGCTCCCGCACGGCATCGGCTCCGATGAGCGGCCGCAGGAGGTCGAGCGTGTGGGCGGGGCTCAGCACGACCGCTGCCGACACCTCGGCCGAGTCGAAGACGTCGAGCGCCTGCCGCATAGCCTCGGCGTCACCGTCCTCGAACGCGCACAGAGCCTGCCCCGAGAGCGCGTACAGGCCGTGGAAGCAGGTGTGCATGCCCTCCTCCCTGACGAGCGCGGCTGCGGTGGCGGTCACCTCCCCGAGCTCGGCGAGTCGCCCGGGCGGGAGGAGCGCGTTCGTCAGCGCGGAGCCGGAGTGGAGGGTGCGGTGGGGGCCGAGGCGCGAGGCGAGCGCGACCGTCTCCGCTCCGGTCGAGGCCGCATCGTCGAAGCGGCCGGCATTCGCAAACGCGATCGCCGCCGTCACGAGCAGCTCGTGCGCCTCCCCCCGGTCCTCCATGCTCCCCGCGACCTCGACGGCGCGCCGGGCGTACTCGCCCGACTCGCAGAAGCCGTCCTCGGCGATCTCCATGTACAGGACGTCGAACGCGTAGGAGAGGAGCGTCTTCGAGCCGATCTCCTGGGCGATCTCGATCGCTCGCTCGGCATCGCGCCGGGGGTTCTCGACGGAGATCTCCGCCAGCTTCCAGAAGCCTGCCGCCGCCCGGCCCGTCAGGAACGCACCGAGCTCGAACGACGCCGTTCCGTCACCCGCCTCGCGAAGGCCGTCTCGAAGGATCTCGCCCGCCATCGGCGTCCACTCCTGCCCCGTCAGCATCCCTCGCCAGCGAGACCAGAGCAGTGTCGTGCGAGCGCGAAGACGCTGAACCTCGTCCCGCGCGCCGAGGCGCTCGGCCGAGGCGATCGCCTCGAGGTAGTAGCCCCAGGCCTCGTCGGCCCGGACGGCGGACTGTGCGGCGTGCGCCTTCAGCTCGTAGGCCGCCAGGCGCTCGGAGTCCGACTGAGCGAGCGCGAGCGCACGGTCGCCGAAGCCGAGCGCCTGGTCGATCGCGAACCTCGCAGCCTCCGCGCGTCCGGCATCGACGAGCACGGCGACGGCTGCGCTCCTGATCTCGCCGCGACGCCCCGGGTCGGTCGGCCACGCGAGCTCGGCGTCCTCCGGACGCGCCGCGGACTCGTAGTGGTGGGCGATCAGCTCGACGTACTCGTCGCGGCGAGCCCCGGCGATCTCCTCGATCCAGCGGCCGACCTCGGCGTGGGCCGACGCACGGCGGGCCTTCGGGATCGACTCGTAGGCGACCTCGCGGATCAGCCCGTGGCGGAACGTGAGCTCCGCCTGGCCGAGGAGCGACGAG
The DNA here is from genome assembly GCA_041557575.1 of Gaiellaceae bacterium. Classification (GTDB taxonomy): domain Bacteria; phylum Actinomycetota; class Thermoleophilia; order Gaiellales; family Gaiellaceae; genus GMQP-bins7. The sequence continues at coordinate 4,386 of JBFFGH010000130.1, read as the reverse complement.
CTCGGGTGGGTGAGCACGAATCCCTTGTCCTCGAGCGCGCGGAGCGCCTCGCGAACGGGAGAGGCGAGCATCGACTCCAACGTCTTCGCCCAGAAGACGCGGCCGATCACGGCAGCTTCCTGGAGCGCCTGCTTCTCGTCGGAGGGGAGCGCGTCGACCCGCGCGGCGAGGACGGCACGGACGGTGTCCGGGATCGTGATCTCGGCATCGGGCGCGACCTCGGCGATCTCGCCGCCGGTCCGGGCGAGGACGCCCTGGTCGACGAGGTGCTCGACGATCTCCTCGACGAAGAGCGGGTTTCCCTCCGCAGCGGCGAGGATCTTCCCGCGGAGCTCGGCACCCACGGACGGGACGAGCTCGACGAGGAGCTCCTCCGCGTGAGAGCCCGCGAGCGGCTCGAGCCCGATCTGCGACAACCCGGGCCTCGCGCTCCAGCCGGGCCTGAGCTGCACGAGCTCCGGCCGCCCGGTCGCGACGATCATCAGCGGGCCGGTGGAGCGTGCGAGCAGGTGCTCCACCATGTCCAGCAGGGGCGGCTCCGCCCGATGCAGGTCGTCGATCACGACGATGGTCGGGCCGCGGGCCGCGAGGGCGGACAGGAACCGCGGCCACGCGAGACCGAGCTCCTCGCCGATCGACTCGGGAGACATCCCGTCGAACGGGTTGTCCGGGACGACGATGCCGGCGGTCGTCGCGAGCGCGAAGAGCACGCGGTCCGCCTCCTCCGGATCCTCGCCGTCCTCGAGGAGCTCGCGGACGAGCCCGCGCAGCTTGTCGGCGGCGGCCTCGGCCTGATCGCCGAGGAGGATCCCGGCCGCGCTCCACAGGATCTCGCGGAGCGCCCAGTACGTGATGCCCTCACCGTACGAGAGGCAGCGCCCGCGGAACACCCCCGGCGCGCCGGCCCCGCGACCCGCTGCCGCGACGAACTCCTCGGTGAGCCGAGACTTGCCGACCCCGGCGTCGCCGAGGATCGTCACGAGCGCCGGGCGGCCCTCGTCGACGCAGCCTCGGTACAGCGTCTCGAGGAGCGAGAGCTCGCGAGCCCTGCCGACGAGCTTGCCGTGGGCGGACACGAGCTCGCTCGGCGGGGCGAGCTCGTCGGTTCCGACGATCCGCCAGGCCCGGGTGGGGAGCGACTTCCCCTTCAGATCTCGCTCGCCGAGCGGCTCGGCCTGGAAGATCCCGCGCGTCGCGAGGTACGTGCGCTCGCCCGCGACGACCTCGCCGGGCTCCGCCGTCTGCTCCAGTCGCGCGGCGACGTTCACCACGTCGCCGACGACGTCGCCCGTGACCAGGAACTGGTCGCTCCCCATGCCCGCGATGGCCTCGCCGGAGTTGACGCCGATCCGGACGGCGAGCCGGACGCCGTGCCGCTCGGCGAGCTCGTCGTTCAGCTCCGCCAGGCGCTCCTGCATCTCGAGCGCCGCTCGCAGGGCGCGCTCCGCGTCGTCCTCACGGGACGTCGGGATCCCGAAGACCGCCATGACGGCGTCGCCGATGAACTTCTCGACGACGCCGCCCCAGCCCTCGATCACCGACGCCATCGCCGCGAAGTACTCGGTCAGGAGCGAGCGGAGCTGCTCCGGGTCGAGCTGCTCGCCCAGCGTCGTCGAGCCGGTCAGGTCGGCGAAGAGAACCGTGACGAGCTTGCGCTCGGCGCTCTTCGCCGACGGCGCATCCAGCCGGTGGCCGCAGGCTGCGCAGAACCGTGCGCCGACGCGAACCTCCACCCCGCACGACGGGCAGGCCTCGACGAGGGCGCGCCCGCACGAGGGGCAGAAGCGCGCCGAACCGTCGACCTCGGCCGAGCACGAGGGGCAGCTCGAAGCGCCGGACGACTTCATCGCCCGACCTGCCGACGAGCCTGCCTCCCGGAAGTCACCGCGGGAACGTAGCGATTCCCGAGTCGTGCTCCTACTCGAGGCCCGGGTCTTCCGCCGGACGACACCGGAGACGCGGCTGCGCTCCTGCCCCAGGACTAGGCTTCGGCCGGTGGAAGGCAGGCCGCAGAAGCACCTCGCGCTCATCATCGCGCGAGAGCTCGCGTCGCAGCTCGCGACGGCGACGTTCATCGCCGATGCCGCGGGTGACCTCGTCTTCTACAACGAGGCCGCCGAGGAGATCCTCGGTCGGACGTTCGCCGAGGCCGGCCCGATGCCCGCGGAGAGCTGGACGTCCCAGTTCCTGCTCGAGGACCTCGACGGCGACTCCCTGCCGCTGGAGCGCATGCCCGCGGGCATCGCCCTCCTCGAGCGACGACCCGCCCACGGCGAGCTCCGGATGACAGGCCTCGACGGTCAGCGCAGGCTGCTGTCCGTGACCGCAGTACCGCTCTTCGCGTCCCCGACGGAGTTCGTGGGGATGATCGCCCTCTTCTGGCAGACGAGCCCGGACGACGCCTGAGTTGTCGTTCCACGTACGGGTCTGGGGGTGCCGCGGCTCGATACCGACGCCCGGCGAGGCGACGGTCCGCTTCGGCGGCAACACGCCCTGCGTCGAGGTCCGGACCGAGGACGGCGGGCTGCTCGTCCTCGATGCGGGCACGGGCTTGCGCCGGCTCGGCGCACAGCTCGAGTGGGACGGGCCCCTGCACATCCTCATCACTCACCTGCACCTCGATCACGTCGAGGGGCTGCGGTTCTTCGCGCCGTTCTGGCGCCCGGGGAGCGAGCTGCACATCTGGGGCCCGCCGTCGCCGCTGCACACGCTCGAGGAGCGCATCGCCCGGGCCTTCTCGCCACCGCTCTTCCCCATCGAGCTCGCCGACACGCCGGCGGACGTCACCTTCCACGACGTGCCCAGGGAGCCGTGGGAGCTCGAGGGCGTCCGGATCGACGCGCAGACCGTCTCCCACCCCGGGCCGACGCTCGGCTACAGGCTCTCCTCGAACGGAACCTCGTTCGCGTACATCCCCGACCACGAGCCCGTCCTCGGCGTCGAGCTCGCAGACCTCGACGAGGAGTGGATCTCGGGGCACGCGATCGCCAGGGACGTCGACCTGCTCTTCCACGACTGCCAGTTCACCGAGGCCGAGTACCCGTCACGTGTGGGCTGGGGCCACTCGAGCGTCGCGCACGCGGTCGAGTTCGCGCGGCGGGCAGAGGCTCGTCGGCTCGTGCTCTTCCACCACGATCCCGATCACCCCGACGACGCCGTCGACGGGATGGTCGAGCGCGCACGAGAGCTGTGGGACGGAGCCGGCGGCGATCCTCCCTCCGCTGCGGCGGAGGGCATGACGATCGAGCTCTCCTAGCGCCGGAGCCGACCTCACGGCACATGCCGGAACCCGCGCGCTCGGGAGCCTGCTGTGCGCCGGAACACCTCGTTCAGATCGTCGAGACCGTGATCGAGCAGTACTTCGTCCGGCTCCTGCTTGCCACGTCGTTTGCCTCGAAGGTCGCCCGCACGCGCCAACGCCCGACGGCGTCGGGCGTGAAGGAGATCGAGGAGCCGGGGGCGACCTTCCACAGCTGCCGGAAGACCCACTTGCCCGTCGCGACGTCGAAGAAGTCCGCCTGCACCTCCGTGACGCCAGGCCCCGGATAGGGAACGGTCGAGGTCTGCACGTTGACGGCCGCGCCCGGAGCGATCGTCACCGACGAGGCTCCGTTGACCGCCAGCCACGTCGTCGTGACGAAGCGGACCGTCACGCGCAGCGAGTAGCGAGACCGGTACTCGCCCGGTGTCACCGCGAGGTAGTACGTCCCCGTGTCGAGCTCGAGCACGTCGGTCGAGTTCGGCTCGAGATGGGTGATCGTATGCCCGTATCCGTCTCGCACGACCCCCTCGACGAAACGCTTCGAGCCGAATCCGATCTCCACGCTGCTCCTCCCGGGCACGTCGAAGCGGTACAGGTCGAGGGGATCCGCGGGCGAGACGAAGCCGACGACGCGTTGGCTGCTCTCCAGGGGAACGCCCGGCCCACTGTCGTCGGGCTCGACGGGGTTGACGTACAGCCGGTACGTCGTCTCGGCTCCACCTGTCGTCAGGAGCACCGGATACGTGCCTCCCCCATCCGGCCCGGGGGCGAAGAACTCCGTCCCGGCGCACTCGAACTCGGCGGCGACAACGCCTGCCCTGAAGTTGCGCGCGCGCAACGTGTACACCTTCATCGAGACGCACTCGTCCGGCTTCGTGGCAAGCGCGAGCCGATAGGTGGTTCCCCTCTTCATCGTCACCGCCCACGCGTCTGACGCGTTGGCGAGCGGATGCAGATAGCCCTGCGCAGCCCCGCCCCGCAGATCCGTGCCGGGCATGGCATGCGGAGGGTCAGGGCGTTGGGCGGCCAGCGAGAACCGCCCGGCCGTCCTCGTCGGGCGCGCGACGGCCACGAAGTACGTCGCACCGGCATCCGTCTTGAAGGCGACGGACGCGCGACCACCT
>JBFFGH010000129.1:0-5936 GCA_041557575.1 Gaiellaceae bacterium | reverse complement strand
CGATGGCCAGCGTGATGAACACGAGCGGAACGACGACCAGGAGCGCCCACAGGACCGTGTTGCGGCGATATTCGCGGAGTCCGAAGCGCAGACCGGCGGCGAGCCGGCCGAGCGAGCCGGCCGAGCGACGCACGCGGTGCGACGGGCGCGTCGCCGCAGCGAACACGAGGGCGGCGACGACGAGCGAGCCGACGGTCCAGGCGAGCGCGACCGCGAGGTCCGAGAGGGCTCCGGCGTGGCCGGACGCGGCATCGACCATGAACAGCGACACGAAGTGGGTCGGGAAGACTCGCGTGATCAACGAGTCGCTGCCCGACATCGTCGGCCCGAAGAACACGTCGAGGAACCAGACGAAGAGAACCACCACCGACCCGTTCACCTCGTCGCGCACCAGCACGCCCACGACGGTCCCGATCGCCAGGTAGATGACCGCGAACATCAGGGTGGCGCCGAGCGCTCGAAGCGGATCCTCCATGCCCGTCCGCACCGCGAGAGCGAGCAGCGCACCCGCCGCTGCGAGCACGGCCAGTCCGAGCCCCGAGGTGAGCCGGGCGGCGACCACGCGGCCGGCACCGAGGCCGGCGACGGCGAGGCGCCTGTCCGTCTCCCGCGAGCCCGAGACCTGGAAGTAGGCGGCGACGCCGGCGAGGAACGCGGCCGCCCAGCCGGCGGTGTTCGCCTCCAGCGCGTTCGTGTCGCCTGTGCCGCCGAGGAGGTCGGCGAACTCCGCCAGCGCGCCCGCCGAGAGAGTGACGAAGACGACCGGGACCGCGACGAGAAGGATCAGGTTGAGCGGGCTTCGCGTGTACTGGGCCACGTAGCGACCCGTGAGGGCGACCGTGCTCATTCCTGCTCCATCAGGCCGTCGCGCAGGTGGAGGAGGCGGTCGAAGCGCTGCTCGTCCGCGACGAAGTGGCTGATGATCAGCACCGAGCGGCCCGACTCTCGACGCTCGGAGACGAGCTGCCAGAAGCGCTGGTAGGTCTCCCAGTCGAAGCCGGCATACGGCTCGTCGAGCAGCAGCACGTCGGGGTCGGGGAGAAGCGCGAGCCCCAGGTTGAGCTTCGCCCGCGTCCCACCCGAGAGCTCCGCCACGCGTGTGTCGGCATAGCCCGCGAAGCCGAGAGCCTCGTAGATCGCGTCCCGTGATCGTTCGACCTCACCGGCATCCAGGCCGTATGCGCGGCCGAACAGCTCGAAGTGCTCGTCGCACGTGAGGCGCTCGTAGAGGATCGGCTCCTGCGGGCAGTAGCCGACCCGGGTGGCGCGGGTGATCTGTCCCCCGTCGCGATCCAGGCTCCCGACGAGGATCTTCATCAACGTGCTCTTTCCGGAGCCGTTCTCGCCGACGAGACCAACCACCTCGCCCGGCCAGAGTGTGACGTCGGCGCCGCGCAGCACGGGCTTGGATCGGCGTCTGGGCCAGATGCCCGTCCTGTAGGCCTTGGCGATGCGTCGGGCCTCGAGAACCGGGCGCCCGCGCTCGCTCGTGACTGCATCCCCAGGACTACACTCGCGGATCGGCAGGACTGCTGTCACGGAACTCTCCTCCCTTCGAATCTACCCTAGGGGGGTATTGTTCCTCGCACCGCGCAGCGCGCCATCAGTAGTAAGTACGGAATCCGGGGCGGCTGCGCCCGTGCCGGCGGTCGAGCCCCGGCCTACAGGGAGGCGGGCCGAACGAGCACGCGCTCACCCGGCGTCAAGCACGGAACCTCGCCCATGTCATGCGGATGGCGAACGACCATCGTCCGCCCGTCCTCGAGCCGCAGAGCGTTGCGGCAGCGCGAGATGCCGGAGGCGTCGGGCGCGCAGTCCTCGTCGGTCAGCACCTGCGCGCGAAGCAGACGCGTCGGCATGGGGCCGCTTCGGAGCTGCCCGTGAAGGATCTGGCCCGGCTTGGAGGAGTCGGGCATCGACGTCGAGACGACGAGCGTCCGAATCGGCCCGGTCACCGAGTGTGCCGGGTCGGCGGCGGACTCCTTGCCCGGGCTCCCGACGGCGGGCTCCTTGCCCGGGCTCCCGACGAGTGCGTACGCGGCGCTCACCGACACGACCACCGCGATTCCGGCGCCCACGACCGCCTTCTGCCTCGATGTCACGCTCGGAAGCGTAGAGAAGGTTCACCGCGCGCGCGATGTGGGTTTCTGCTGATCGTGCTGCGCTCCATACGGAGCCCGCGGTGGCCCCGGAAACGCTCGAAGGACGTACTCGACCGGCGCGTTCGCGCCGCTACGAGCCGTTGCGGCCCGGGATCCAGTTCGTCCCGGCCAGGGGAACCTTCGCCATCGCCGCCGCCTCCATCGTCAGCGCGACGAGGTCCTCGGGCTCGAGGTTGTGCACGTGCGACTTCCCGCAAGCCCGGGCGAGCGTCTGGGCCTCGAGCGTGAGCACGCGGAGGTAGTTGGCGACCTTGCGGCCGCCGACGATCGGGTCGAAGCGGGCCGCGAGCTCGTCGTCCTGGGTCGAGATCCCGACCGGGTCGCGGCCGGCCTGCCAGTCGTCGTAGAAGCCGGCAGCGCTCCCGATCTTGCGGTACGCCTCCTCGTACTCGGGGCTGTTGTCGCCCATCGCGACGAGCGCGGCGGTGCCGATGGCGACGGCGTCCGCGCCGAGCGCGAGCGCCTTCGCGACGTCCGCCCCGCTCCGGATCCCGCCGGAGACGATCAGCTGCACCTCGCGATGCATGCCGAGCTCCTGCAGCGTGTCCGCCGCGATGCGCGTCGCGGGCAGCGTCGGGATCCCGACGTGCTCGATGAAGACGTCCTGGGTCGCCGCGGTCCCGCCCTGCATGCCGTCGACGACGATCACGTCGGCGCCGGCCTTCACCGCGAGCTGGACGTCGTAGTACGTCCGAGTGGCGCCGACCTTCACGAAGATCGGCTTCTCCCAGTCGGTGATCTCGCGGAGCTCGTGAATCTTGATCTCGAGGTCGTCCGGGCCCGTCCAGTCCGGGTGGCGCGAGGCGCTGCGCTGGTCGATCCCCTTCGGCAGGTCGCGCATCTCGGCCACGCGGTCCGAGATCTTGTGGCCGAGGAGCATCCCGCCGCCTCCCGGCTTCGCGCCCTGGCCGACGACGACCTCGATCGCGTCCGCGCGCCGAAGGTCGTCCGGGTTCATCCCGTAGCGCGAGGGCAGGAGCTGGTAGACGAGCGTCTCCGAGTGGCCGCGCTCCTCGTCGGTCATGCCGCCGTCGCCGGTCGTCGTCGAGGTGCCCATCTCGGTCGCGCCGCGGCCGAGCGCCTCCTTCGCCGGAGCGGACAGCGCTCCGAAGCTCATGCCGGCGATCGTGATCGGGATCTTCAGCTCGAGCGGCTTCTTGGCGAAGCGGGTCCCGAGCACGACGTCCGTCGCGCACCTCTCCCGGTAGCCCTCGAGCGGGTATCGGGACACGCTCGCACCGAGGAAGAGGAGGTCGTCGAAGTGCGGCACGTGCCGCTTCGCGCCGAACCCCCTGATGTCGTAGATGCCCTCGCGCGCCGCGCGCTGGATCTCGGCGATGACGTGGCGGTCGAACAGGTAGGACTCGCGCAGGCCCCAGTTGCGGGTGTCTTCCATCTCTCCCCCGCTAGTAGGCACCGGCGTTGTCGATCTTGAAGTTGTAGAGCCGGCGGGCCGAGCCGTAGCGCCGGAACTCGCCCGGGTCGGCGTCGATCTCGGCGGCGGCGAGCAGGGCTCGCACCTGCTCGACGTGCTCGTCGCGCATCTCCTTCTCGATGCAGTCCGCTCCGAGGCCGGCCACCGAGCCGCGCACGTACAGGCGTGCCTCGTAGATCGAGTCCCCGAGCGCGTCGCCCGCGTCGCCGCAGACGACGAGGTTGCCGCGCTGCGCCATGAACGCGCTCATGTGGCCGACCGAGCCGCCCACGACGATGTCGATCCCCTTCATCGAGATCCCGCAGCGGGACGAGGCGTTCCCGCGAACGACGAGGAGCCCTCCGCGCCCCGTCGCCCCCGCGGACTGGCTGACGTTCCCGTCGACGACGACGAGGCCGGACATCAGGTTCTCGGCGATCCCGGTGGAGGCGTTCCCGTGCACGCGCACCGTCGCGTGCTTGTTCATGCCGGCGCAGTAGTAGCCGACGTGGCCCTGGATCTCGACCTCGAGGTCGGCATCGAGGCCGCAGGCGAGCGCGTGCGCCCCGCTCGGGTTGAGGATCCGGAAGCGCCGCGGCCCGGGCGCGCCCCGCCCGATGTCGTGGAGGCGCTGGTTGAGATCGCGAACGGACGTCGACTCGAGGTCGAGGACCTCGAGGTCGGTCGTCTCGACGGCGGCGGTCACGCGACGGCCGCCTTCTCCCAGGCGTAGATCACGCCCGGCTCGGGCTCCCAGGCGGTCGCGTCCGCCGCACCGGGGAGGACGGCGATCGAGCGCCACTCCGACGACATGGCGACCCACTCGTCGGTCTCCGCGAGCACCGCCGGCTTGCACGCGATCGGGTCGCGGAGCACCGCGAACCCGTCCGCCGTCCCGACCGCGAAGGTGTAGAAGCCGTCGAGGTCGGCCAGGCAGCCCTCGAGCGCCTGCTCGAGCGTCGCGCCCTCGCGGAGCCTCCAGGCGAGGTAGCCGGCGGCGACCTCGGTGTCGTTCTCCGTCCGGAACTCGATGCCCTCGCGCCTGAGGCTCTCGCGCAGGCGGTTGTGGTTCGAGAGCGAGCCGTTGTGCACCAGGCAGAGATCGAGCCCGGTCGAGAACGGATGCGAGCCCTCGGTCGTGACCCGGCTCTCGGTCGCCATGCGGGTGTGGCCGAGTGCGTGCGTCCCGCGGAAGTCCTCGAGCGAGAAGGCCTTCGCGAACTCCTCCGGCAGGCCCGTCTCCTTGTAGATCTCGATGACCTCGCCCGCGCTCATCACCCTGAGGTCGGGGCGGTTGTCGTGCACCCAGGCCTCCGCCGCCGGAGCGTCCGAGTCGACGACGAGCACCGCGTGGCTCGCCCGGATCGACGGCTCCTCGCAGCTGCCGAACGCGTCGCGCAGCCCGTCCATCACCGCCCCCCAGTGCTCGTGGGGGTCGGCCGAGTAGAGCGTCAGCTTGCTCGAGCCGACGGGAGCAGGGTCGCGGTACACGGCGACGCCCGCCGAGTCGGGCCCGCGACTCGACATCTGCACGAGCATGGCGGCGAGGTGCTCGCCCAGGCGCTCCTCGATCTCCACCGACTTGGCGAACAGGCCGACGATTCCACACATATGTCTAGAAGGTACACACGTGGAACGGGTCTTTCACTGGATTCTCCTCCGCAATGCAGAACACGCCTATGTAGGTTCTCTACATATCTAGAAGCGCGTCAGGTACTCCCTGATCTCCCACGGCGTGACCTGCTCGTGGTAGCGGTCCCACTCGATGCGCTTGACCTCGATGAAGTGGTCGACGTAGTCCTCGTCACGCCCCTTTCCGAGCGCCTCGCGGAGGACATCCGAGTACTTGAGCTCGTGCGTCGCCTCGAGCAGGTTCGCCGGGAGCGTCTCGAGCCCGCGCGAGCGCAGCTCGTCGTACCCGATCGTGTACAGGTTCTCCGTGTTGGGCTCGCCGGCGTCGAGCCCGTTCTCGATCCCGTCGAGGCCCGCAGCGAGAACTGCAGCAGCCGCGAGGTAGGGGTTGCACGAGCCGTCGACCGTGCGGTCCTCGACGCGGCCGGGCCCGGGGATGCGGAGCATCTGCGTGCGGTTGTTGTAGCCGTACGAGATCCAGACCGGCGCCCACGTTGCGCCGCTCTGCGTCGTGCCGACCTTGAGCCGCTTGTAGGAGTTCACCGTCGGCGCGGTCAGCGCGCTGTAGGCGCGGGCGTGCTTCCGGAGGCCTCCGATGAAGTGATATCCGGCCTCGGAGAGCCCGAGGCCGCGCGGATCTGACTCGTCGAGGAAGAGGTTCGTCTCGCCGTCCCACAACGACATGTGGAAGTGGCAGCCGTTCCCCGTGAGGTCCGAGAACGGCTTCG
>JBFFGH010000128.1:0-6017 GCA_041557575.1 Gaiellaceae bacterium | reverse complement strand
GAGGGCAAGCTCGACGCAGCCGTCGCGGGGATCGCGAGCTCGCTCGGGCACGTCAAGGACCCGCTGACGAGGCTCCGCCGGCTCCCCGCCCAGGTGGAGCTCGCACTGGCCGCGGGAGACCTCACGACGGCACGAGCAGCCGTCGGGGAGCTCGAGCAGATCGTGGACGCGTACAAGATCGGCGAGCGGCGCACGCTCGCCTTCGACGCGACCGTGCACGTCGCTCACGGACGGATCGCGCTCGCGCAGAAGGACGCGGCACGCGCGATCGAGAGCCTGAGACACGCGCGCGATGCCTGGCTCGAGATCGGCGCCCCGTACGAGACCGCCCAGGCACGCACCCTGCTCGCACTCGCGTACCGGCTGGGCCGCGACGAGCACAGCGCGACCGCGGAGCTCGAGGGCGCGCTGGCGGCGTTCGAGCGCCTGGGGGCCGTCCCCGACGTCGCGCGCGTGAAGGAGCTCATGGGCCGGCTCGGGCTTCGCCGCACGTTCCTGTTCACCGACATCGTCGGCTCGACGAAGCTCCTCGAGACGCTCGGAGACGAGAAGTGGCGGCGCCTCTTGACGCGCCACGACGACCTCGTGCGAGAGCGGATCGCGGCGGCCGGCGGCGAGGTCGTCAAGAAGACGGGCGACGGCTTCTTCGCGACGTTCGACAACCCGAAGGCGGCCGTCGACGCGGCGATCGCGATCCAGCGCGCGCTCCACGAGGAGGTCTTCGCACCCGACGTGCGGATCGGCGCGCACGCCGGCGACGCGTTCACGGCGGCGGGCGACGCGAGGGACTACGTCGGCCAGAGCGTTCACGTCGCGGCACGGGTCGGAGCGCTCGCGGGTGCGGGCGAGATCGTCGTCAGCCGCGAGACGCTCGACGGCCTCGCCGGGACCTACCGGCTCTCGGAGCCTCGCGCCGAGGAGCTCAAGGGCGTCGCGGAGCCGGTCGACGTCGTCTCCGTCGACTGGCGCTAGCTCGGGGCCGTCGCCGCCCTACTCCTCGAACGCGAGGAGCCGGCGCCGCCCGATGCCCTCCGCGGTGACCGGATGAGGTCTCGCGATCCCTTCGGCGGGTTCACGCGAGGACGACGATCGATCGCGCGAGCACGTGCCGACCGTGACCTGGCCGGCCGACATCGTCGCCGCCATCGGCCGCAGGTTCGGGGCTGACGCTCCGCGGCGCTGACACCGCGGCGGCGGTGTCAGCCGACCGCGGGCCGAACCGGAGAGCGCCTAGGCGGGCGGGCCGTCCGGGATCATGCCGAGCTGCTGCATCATCGCCATCTGATCGAAGACGCCCCAGTGCTCGTGTGCCAGCCCGTCGTCGCCGAAGCGGATGATGTCGATGAGCTGCACCTCGACGTGCTTCCCGGTCGCGGGCATCCCCATGAAGTCGCCCTGGTGCGTCCCGGTTGCCTTCACCCGGGCGACGACCTTGTCGCCGCTCGCGATCATGTCCTCCGGATCCATGCGCAGATCCGGGAACGCCGCGATGTACATCCGGAAGAACGTCATGACGCCTTCCTTCGTCGGGGCGAGGCCGGGAAGCTCCTCGTGGTCGACGAAGTCGTCGGCGATCACCTCCGCGAAACCGTCGACGTCGCCGGAGTTGATCGAGTCGTACATGCGTCGCATCGTGGCTGCGTGATCCATCTCTCCCTCCTGTGACGGGTGAGGCTCGATCATAAGCCGCCGAAGGCGCCCGATCTCGCCGGCGGCGTGACGGAGTAGGCTGCCGTCCGTGATCCCCGAGGCACAGCTCGAGCAGACGGAGCACGGGCTCGTCGCGACCGGCGAGGGCTGGTACGTCCTGAACGCGCGCGACGCGCGCTGGTACGACGGCGAGGGCCGTCCGGCGCTCTGCGACCTCGAGGGGGAGCAGGACTTCCCGCAGCTCGGGATCAACGTCCAGGTGCTCCACCCGGGAGAGGCCATGTCGATGTACCACTGGGAGGCGGACCAGGAGGACTTCCTCGTCGTCTCGGGGGAGGCGCTCCTGATCGTCGAGGGCGAGGAGCGCCCGCTCCGCGCATGGGACTTCTTCCACTGCCCCGCGAAGACGAGGCACACGATCCTGGGCGCGGGAGACGGGCCGTGCGTCGTGGTCGCCGTCGGCACCCGCAGCCTCGCGGGCACGCCCGAGTGGGGCGGCTACCCCGTGGACGAGGTCGCGTCGCGGCACGGGGCCGGGGTCGAGGTCGAGACGAACGACCCGCGCGAGGCCTACGCGAGCGTCACTCGTCGAGAGCCCGCGCGCTACCCCGACGGCTTGCTTCCCGGGTAGCCGCGGATCCGGCTTTCGGGGCGGCAGGCAGACCTCCGCCGAGCGCGACCGCGACCACGGCAGCCCTGGTCCGCACGTCGAGCTTCGCGTAGACGTTGTCCAGGTGCTTCCGAACCGTCCCCGGGGAGATGAAGAGGGACTCGCCGATCTCGCGGTTCGTCAACCCCGCTACGACGCGGTCGACGACCTCGCGCTCGCGCCGCGTGAGTGCTTCGAGCGCGCCGTTGGGCTCCGTCGTCCCACCGGCCGCACGAACCGTGCGAACCAGGCCCAGATGGGTCGCCATTGCCGAGAGCACCTCGCGGTCCCGGACGCTGAAGTCGCGGGAGCCGGACTCCAGGACGAAGCCCGCCACTCCACCTTCCATCGGCACGAATAGCTTGAGCACGTGCCGGGTGCCGAGGGGACGGCAGATCTCTTCGAAGAACGCCGACCGGCGGAGCGCGGGCATCGAGACGACGTCCGAGAAGCGAGCCGCGACGCCGACTCGCACGGCTGGCCGCCGGCCCGGGCGCTCGCACACACCCGGAAGCGGATCCTGCGACCGGTACAGCGGATACCGCGCCCAGGTCGCCCTCGCCTCGCCCGGATCGACCCCTGAGACCGACTCGACGAAGTGGTGGTCGCGAGCCTCGCGGTACGCGGCGATCTCGCACGGGACGAGCGAGCGAAGCTCGTCGAGCACCTCGGAGGGAAATGGACCGTCGCCGACGTGGCCGTACGCGACGACGAGGAAGTCGAGGATGAGGCGGTGGTCTCGACTCGAGACGATCGGCACGAAGGGGGACAATACGACAGATGACGTATTGCGTCATCCCGGCCGGGGTGCCGAGAATCGGCCATGCGACGAGGGCGCGCAACAAGGACGTCCAGGCTGCCAGCGATCCTCTGCGGCGTCACCGCGCTCGCAGTGGCCGGCGTCGCGCTCGCCTCGCCGTCCGAGCCCTCCGCGGTGCCGGGCCTGCCGCCCGAGATCGAGGCGCTCCCCGTCGAGGCGACCGTCTCGATCCCGGGAACACCGGGGGGCATCGCTGCCGGGCTCGGGTCGATCTGGGTCGCGTCGCTGTCGACCGGCGTCCTCTACCGCATCGACCCGGAGTCGAACGCGGTCTCCGGCAGCGTCCGGTACCGGGCCGGTGGAGGCGGCGGCAACGGTGTGGAGGACCCCGTCGCTGTGGGAGGAGGCGCGGTCTGGGTGGCGAGCGAGGCGGACGACCGACTCGTGAAGATCGACCCGGCCGGAATGCGCGTCGTCTGGAAGCGGCCCTTCTCGAGCATCTGGGGCGTTGCGTACGCAGGCGGCTCCGTCTGGGTACCTCAACTCGAGGAAGGCAGTGTCGCCCGGGTCGCCCCTGGCAACGGGAAGGTGCTGTCGAGGCAAGCGGCGATGGGCCCGTCCGACGTCGCCCCGGGGCCGACCGGGGTGTGGGCGCTCGAGCACCGCGGATCGGCGCTCCTTCGCATGAGAGCCCGGACCGGGAAGCGGCTGGCGCGCGTGCCGTTCGAAGCGAGAGCACCCGAGCGCCTGGCCGTCGGCTCGGGAGCGGCCTGGGTGAGCGACACCCTCGGCTGGGTCGTGGTTCGCGTGAACACCGCTACCCCGAACCGCAAGAAGGAAGTGGCCATGCCGGCGGGCGGCGAGACGATGCCGGGGAACATGGCGGCCGGCGGCGGATACGTCTGGGTCGGGACGATCCAGAGTCACGTCCTCCGTATCGACCCCCGCACCAACACCGTCACCGGAGGAGCGCAGGTCAACGCCGCGCCCGGCTGCGCGAACCCGAAGACGGGCGGCTGTGTGCTCGACGTGGCCTTCGGGAACGGATCCGTCTGGGTCGGTGACATCCGCGCGAAGACGGTGCTCCGGCTGAGCCCGGACGCGTAACCGGTGCTGCGCACATCGCCGCGGCGGCGATCTGACTCGGCGGTGCGTTCGCGCTGGTCAACCGCCCGTTCACGATCCTCCGGATCGATCTCGAGTTCATGTACGCCATCGCCTTCGCGATAGTCGTCGAGCCGGCCGGCGCCCGGGACACCACGTGAGCGAGCCGGCTCCATGCCTGCGTTAGGGTCCGGCTCGTGCACGTCGTCGTGAACCACCTGCACCTGCGTGAGCCTCCGACCGACGCGAGCGTGCAGGCGGCTGGCCCGTGGACGCGCGAGCACATCGTCCCGCTCCTCGAACGCGGCACCGAGCGCAGCGCCGGAGAGCTGATCGCGCCGGCTCGGGCCTGAGCGCGTGGAGGCTTCGCGGAAGCGGCGCCGATGAGAGCGTGTCGCTCGTGAGCTCCGAACGGTTCGACGTCGCCGGGCGGACCGCCCTCGTCACGGGAGCCGCCAGGGGCCTCGGTCGTGCGATCGCGCTCGCGCTCGCCGAGGCGGGCGCCGACGTCGCGCTCGGGCTCCGCGACCGCGCACGGGACGAAGGGCTCGCCGACGAGATCCGCGCGCTCGGCCGGCGCGCCCTGCCGCTGCAGATGGACGTCACTCGCCTGGACGAGGTCGAAGCCGCGGTCGAGGCGACCGTGGAGGAGCTCGGCTCGCTCGATCTCCTCGTCAACAACGCCGGCGGCGGGGTCGGCCTCATCCCCGCCGAGGACGTGTCCGTCGCGGACTTCGACCGCGCCTTCGACGCGAACCTGAGAGGCACGTTCTTCGCGTGCCGGGCCGCCTTCGCGCCGATGCGAGAGCGCGGCTTCGGCCGCATCGTCAACGTCTCGTCGCAGGCGGCGCTCGTCGCGCTCCCCGGTGAGTCGGTCTACTGCGCCGCGAAGGCGGCCGTGTCGCACCTCACTCGCTGCCTCGCCGTCGAGTGGGGCCGGTACGGCATCGCGGTCAACGCGGTCGCGCCCACGTTCGTCCGCACGCCGGGCACCGAGCCCGCTCTCTCGGACCCGACCTTTCGCGCCGAGGTGGAGGAGCGCATTGCCGCGCTCCATCGCATCGGCGAGCCGGAGGAGGTCGCGGGCGCGGTCGTCTTCCTCTGCTCCCCGGCCGCCTCGCTGATCACGGGCGAGACGCTCGTGATCGACGGCGGCTGGACGGTGCGGTAGCGCGGGACCGCCGCGCTCAGAAGTCGATCCGCATGACGACCCGCCGCGGGGTCGGATGGCTGACCTCGGCGAAGCCCGCGGCCTCGAAGATGCTGCGGCTGCCGACGTGGAGCTCCCCCCAGGTGATCTCCTTCCCCGGCTCCGTGAGCATCGGGTACCCCTCGAGCGCACGCGCGCCACGCCCACGCGCGAAGTCGACGGCGGCGCGCGCGAGGGCGTAGCTGATCCCACGGCGCCTGTACCCCGCCCGAACGAGGAGGCAAGTGACGGCCCAGACGGTGTCGTCCTCCTTGTCCTCGTCCCGCCCCTCCCAGGGGACGCGGTACACGCGCAGGAGGCCCGGGTAGGCCGTGCGCGGCTCGACCGCGCACCAGCCGACGGGCTCGCCGTCGAGGTAGGCGACGAGCCCGCTCGTCGTCCTCGACTCCGGGTGCCCGCACTCGGTCTGCGCGCGGAGGCGATGGGCGCGCTCCTCGACGGGGAACTTCTTGAACGCCTCTCCCCGCGCCAGCTTGTATCGCTGGCACTGGCACTTGGACGCCTCGCCGCGGCTGCCGAAGACGCTTCGGAGATCGTCCCAGGTCGCCCGATTCGCCGGAACGATCGTCACGCGGCCACCCGGATCGCTCACGGCGACAACGTACCGGCGCCCGCGCGGCTACGGCGGAAGCCGGCCGCGCGTG
>JBFFGH010000127.1:0-6040 GCA_041557575.1 Gaiellaceae bacterium | reverse complement strand
CCGATCGTCGCCCGGCCGGTGAACGCCCGGGCTGCGCGGATCGCCTGCATCGTCGCCTCGGTTCCCGAGTTCGCGAAGCGCAGCAGCTCGATGCTCGGCAGCCGCTCCTTGATGCGCTCCGCCATCTCGACCTCGAGCTCGCCGGCGGCTGCCGCGCTCAGCAGCCGCCCGGCCTGCCGCCGCACGGCCTCGACGACGGCCGGATGGCAGTGGCCGTGGACGAGCGAGGTGTAGTTCGAGATGAAGTCGATGCGCTCGACGCCGTCGGCATCGGCGACGCGGCAGCCCTCGCCGCTCGACGCGTAGAGCGGGTACGGGTCGTGGAAGATCGTGGTCCGGGAGTTGCCTCCCGGGAGCGACTCGCGAGCGCGGTCCCAGAGGACGTGCGACGCGGTCGTCTCCCGCTCGTACTCGCTCACGCGTCGCGGCTGCGTCGGTGTCCGAGCCATCCAACGATTATGGCCAACGACTATGGCTTGGGCCGACCACGAGCCGCGCCCGGAACCCGAAGGCACGGAGTCGTGCCCGCGCTAGGCGAGCCGCCCGAGCAGCGAACCGAACAGCGCGTGCCTCCACGTCGCCTGGGCGAAGGCGCGCCCGCTCGTCAGAAGGGGTGGGACGCCGGGCTCGCCCCGGGCCGGGTGGTAGCGGTCGACGAGGGCGCAGAGGGGCCACGACGCAACGTGCTCCGTCATCGCCATCGCGAACGCGAGCCGGCGCGGCGGCACCGACGATCTCGAGCGGACCGCGTGGAACGCGAGCCCGAACATCGCTCCGTTGACGGCGTGCATCGCGAGCCCGGCGGCACGCCAGCCGGGGCCGCGCGTGACCCCCTTGCCGAGGATGGCGACGTCCGAGAAGTCGCAGCCGAAGAGCCGCTGGTCGACCGGCTCCTGGAGCGCCCACACCGTCGCAGCCGTCGCACCCGCGGCCGCCGATCGGATTGCCCCGGACATGGACGGAGTGTCGCAGACGCGACTCGCCGCCTCGAGGGTTGGGACGCAGGCAGTAGAAACGCGCAGCCGAGTACGCGTGATGCCCGATGGCGCGCTCGGAGTCGTCGGAGACCATCCTCGTATGGCGGTCGGGGACGTGACGACTGCGCGCACGAACGATCTGGTGGAGCTGCAGGTCGGCGACACCTTCTGGGAGCGGGTGTTCACGATCGCTCCACTCGTGCTCGTGGGGACGAAGGAGGCCGAGGGCTGGGACTTCGCTCCGAAGCACATGGCCATGCCGCTCGGCTTCGAAGGCTTCTACTGCTTCGTCTGCACCCCGCGGCATGCGACGTACTCCAATCTTCGGAAGCACCCGCAGTTCACGGTCAGCTTTCCCCGCCCCGAGCAGATCATCGAGTCGAGCCTCGCTGCCGGGGGTCGGTCCGCGGACGGCGAAAAGCCCTCGCTGGCGGCAGTCCCGAGCCTTCCGGCGAGGGTGGTCGACGGACGGGTCGTCGCAGGGTGCCCGCTCTACCTCGAGTGCGAGCTGGAGCGGATCATCGACGGTTTCGGGTCGATGAGCCTGATCGTCGGCCGGATCGTCGCCGCGTTCGCGGCGCACGAGGCGCTGCGGGACGGCGAGGTGGACGACGCCGACCTGATCCACCGGCTCGGGCTGCTCGCGTACCTCCCCCCGGGACGCTTCGCCGCCGTCCGCGAGAGCCTCTCGTTCCCCTATCCCCTGGACTTCGGGCGGTAGCCGCGATGGCCGAGCGCCGAGCACGACAGGTTCTCCGCTGGATCCGCGGTCGTGAGCGGGAGATGGTGGACCTGCTCGTGGAGCTGGCGCGTGCCGAGTCGCCCTCGCTCGATCCCGAGGCGCAGCAGGGGCCGTTCCGGATCCTGGCCTCCGAGCTCGAGCGCACCGGCTACCGCGTGCGCGCGGTGCGCGGCGGCACGACCGGCAATCACCTCTATGCGCGCCCTCGGGAGCGTGTGCGCGGCGACCCGTGGCAGCTCCTGATCGGCCACATGGACACCGTCTGGCCCATCGGCACGCTGGACGACATGCCCCTCCACCAGGAGGACGGGGTCCTCTTCGGGCCCGGGGTCGCCGACATGAAGGGCGGTCTCGTCGAGATCCTGTTCGCGCTCCGGGCGCTTCACGAGCTCGATCTCCGACCGTCCGTGACGCCGGTCGTCGTGGTGAACAGCGACGAGGAGATCGGCAGCCGGGACTCGACACGGCTCATCGCCGCGCTGGCGCGGGGGGCCGAGAGGGCGTTCGTCCTCGAGGCGGGCGAGGGCACGGACGGCAGGCTGAAGATCGCACGAAAGGGCGGCGGCAACTTCGTCGTCAGCGTCCGCGGGCGCTCATCGCACGCGGGAGCCGACTTCGACCGCGGGATCAGCGCCATCCTCGAGCTCTCGCACCAGGTGCAGAAGCTCTTCGCGCTGAACGATCCCGAGCGCGGGATCACGGTGAACGTCGGGACCATCGACGGCGGTCTTCGCGCCAACGTCATCGCACCGGCTGCGAGCGCGATCGTCGACGTCCGCGTTCCGACCGCGAGCGCCGCGCTCGAGGTCGAGCGGGCGATCCGGGGCCTGGAGCCCGTCCTCGAAGGTGCGACGGTCGAAGTGCACGGCGCCTTCCATCGGCCGCCGATGGAGCCGCACGCCGAGAACCGCGCCCTGCTCTCCACCGCTCAGCGGCTCGGCCGGGAGCTCGGCATCTCGGTCGAGCACGCAGGGCTCGTCGGGGGAGGATCAGACGCGAACACGACGAGCCTCTTCACCGGCACGCTCGACGGTCTCGGGCCCATCGGCGCGGGCTCCCACGCGAGCGACGAGCAGATCGACATCACTCATCTGGCCGAGCGGACTGCGCTGCTCGCATCGCTCGTCCTCGAGCCTCCGACCGACCGGCGCCCCATCCCCACGGAGCTTCCGGCCGCCATCTTCGAGCAAGCACTCGGCCAGGCGTGACGCGGCAGGGCCGCGGCCCGACAGGCTGCCGCCGGCCTGCGCCCTACGCGTCCGACGAGCCGAAGGCTCCCCCGGCGAGGCTCGTCCCGGAGTGCTCGGGCGAGCCGCCGTCCGGCTCGATCGAGACGTCGACAGCCGTGTAGTCGCCCGGGCCGGGCAGGCCGAGCTCGAGCTTCACGTCCTCTCCGGTGGGGACGAACACGCCGACGGCCTCCATCTCCCCCTCGCCCTCCGTGCGGAGCACCCACACCTCGTAGTGCTCACCCGGGGGCGGCGCAGGGACGTCCCCGAGCTCGAGCACGAGGCGCCCGTCCTGCTCGTCGGATGCGTAGAGGGTCGCCTTCCCATGCACCGCGGTGTGCCCGGGTGCGCCCCGAACGTCGGCGATTGCGGTGGTCGGGCCCAGGTCGTCGTTCCCCGAGAGCACGAATGCGACTGCCGCGACGGCTGCCGCGGTCGCGAACCCGGCCGCGAACACGGGCACGAAGGAGCGAGGACTCCACCTCCACCGTCGCCGCGTGCCGAAGTCGGTCGGGGCTTCCCGCGGAGGCTCGGCCGCGGCCACGTCCTCGGTGACCTCCTCGGCCTCGAGACGCGAGAGCACGCCGGCGAAGAGCC
Source organism: Gaiellaceae bacterium (assembly GCA_041557575.1). Lineage (GTDB taxonomy): Bacteria > Actinomycetota > Thermoleophilia > Gaiellales > Gaiellaceae > GMQP-bins7. Next base: position 2,495 of record JBFFGH010000127.1, on the reverse strand, counting down.
CGGCTGGCGCGGGTTCTCGCGCGAGCGCGTCCTCGAGGGCGAGCACGGCAGCGCGGTACGCGGCGGACTCGCTCGCGAGGGCCGGGTCGCGTGCGGCCGCGTCCTCGAACGCTGCCAGCTCGTCGGCCGGGAGCGAGCCGAGTGCTGCCCCCGCGGCGAGATCCACGAGCGCCTCGTCCATCAGAGGCCCTCTCCCTCGAAGGCGTACTTGGGGGCGAGGCCCCGCAGGCGATCGAGCGCCAGCCGGATGCGTCCCTTGACAGTGCCGACGGGTAGCGCGAGGCGGTCTGCGATCTCCGTGTGCGAGAGGCCGTCGAAGTACGCGAGCACCAGGACCTCGCGCTGAGCATCCGGCAGCTCGGCCATCGCCTGGGCGACGCGAGACGAGCCGTCGGCGTCGGCCACGAGGTCGGCGGCGTCGGGCGCGTGGTCGGATACCGCGACCTCCTCCTGGAGCTCCACGGGCCGCGCCGACCTCCGACGCATGGCGTCGACCGCACGGTTCCGCGCGATCGCGAAGAGCCACGTCGTCACGAGCGATCGCTCCTCGTCGTAGGAGGCTGCGCGCCTCCAGACGGCGACGAAGACATCCTGGGTGCACTCCTCGGCGGCCTGCCGGTCGCCGAGAAGGCGGTAGACCATCCCGAAGACGATCGAGCCGTGGCGCTCGTACAGGCTCTCGAGGGCCGCCGTGTCGCCCTCCGCGATCGCGCGAACGAGGACGGCGTCGTCTGCTCGATCCGGCACGCGCAGATGATCGCAGGAAGGTGGAAACGGGTCGTCGCTTGCACGCCGATCTGTACGCGCGGCGCTCGCGATCCGATCAGCCGACGGGAGTGATCCGATCCTTTCGCGTGTGCGTACAAATCTCCGACAATCTCTCTACAGGAGGTCTACGTTGAAAGCTCGTCTCGCAATCCTCTCGGCCGTCGCTCTCGGCGCGACGTCCATCGCGGTCACCGCGACCGCCGCTCCCTCCAAGCAGGCCGCCCCCTCCGCAGCGAGCGCCAAGAACTGTGTCGTCGTCGCATCGAGCAAGCGGAACTTCTCGACGCTCGTCGCGCTCGTGAAGCAGGCCGGGCTCGTCAAGACGCTGAGCGGCAAGGGCCCCTTCACGATCATGGCTCCCACGAACGCCGCGTTCGCGAAGCTCAAGAGGAAGGCTCCCGCCACGTACAAGGCCGTCACCACCGACAACAAGCTGCTGACGAAGGTGCTCACGTACCACGTGATCCCCGCGCGCGTGCCGGCCAAGGCCGCGATCGCGGTCGCGAAGAAGAACGGCTCCGTGAAGACGGTGGAGGGTGAGAAGATCAAGCTCTCCCTGAAGAGGTCTTCTCTCTTCCTGAACGGAAACGCGAAGGTCATCGCTCCGGACGTCCGCTGCTCCAACGGCATCATCCACGGCCTCAACAACGTGCTCGTGCCTCCGAGCCTGCGCTAGGCAGACTTTCCGAGGACACGTTCGTCCGACGCTCGAGGCCGGGTTGCAACCCGGCCTCGCGCGTTTCGCCCGCCGATTCGCATGGACGCTCGATCGGGTTTGCGCCGCGGCGGGCTCTTGGCCGACGCCGGGTCGACCATGACCGCGGTGCTCGCCCAGCCGCTGGTCTGCGTCCCGTGAGATGAAAACCCGCCGTTTCCAGCGGGTTCCGAGATGGAGCTAGCCGGACTCGAACCGGCGACCTCCTGGGTGCGATCCAGGCGCTCTCCCAGCTGAGCTATAGCCCCGCGGAGGCGGAGTGTAGCGCGATGGCGCCGTGCCTCAGTAGCCGGGGGCGGACGCTCCGGACATCGTGGGAGGAGGAGAGGGCTCGGTCGGCTTGCAGACCGTCACGACCGGATCCTCGTCCTTGGGGACGACCCGCGGCTGGTCCTGCGCGTGCGGGATCGCTGCACCGCCGATGAGGATTCCGAGCACGAGGAGCCAGAGCGCTGCGGTCACTCGGGCCCACACCGGGTACCGGCGCTCGTGCGGCGCCTCCGCGGGCGCGACCGCCGGCCGGACGGGGGCCATGCGCGGTGCCGGCACGGGATCGGGGAGCGCCACTCGGGCACGTGCGGCGAGCTCCTGATCGACGAGCGCCAGCTCCGGGCTGATGAGTTCGCGGGACATCTCTACCGGGATTCTCGCTGAGGCGGGCCTTCCCTCGCGTTACGAGGCGTTGTCAAGAGTCGGTATCGACCTGTCCACACGTTCGCTCAACCATGCGGAATCCCCACCACATGTCGATTTCGGACGTCTGGCTCGCCGCGCGGCAGGCGGATACCACGGCCTTCGTCATCGACGAAGGGAGGATGCGTGTACGCACGCGTGATCGGAATCGGGTTGGCCGCGGCCGTCGCGGTCGCCGGCTCGGCGACCCTGGCTGCCGGCGCGTCCGAGCGAGGGATGGGCGACGGCGTCATCACCGGCTGCCAGAAGTCCGGAAAGAGCTTCCTGCGGGTCGTTCGCGACGCGTCGGCGTGCAGAGGGAACGAGCGCGTCGTCCAGT
>JBFFGH010000126.1:0-6173 GCA_041557575.1 Gaiellaceae bacterium | reverse complement strand
GGGCCCACGACTGGACCGAGTGCTCCGCCTCGACCCGCTCGCGGAGCCCTCGGCCGATCGCCTCCCGCTCGGGGACACCGGCTTCGGCCAGCGCCCGGATGCAGTCCGCCAGCACCCGTGGATCGTGGCGCGGGAAGCGCCACTCGGGCTCGATGAGCCCGTCGAACACGGAGTTCGAGGCCAGAACCGGCCTGCACGACGCCGCCGCCTCGTAGACGACCTTGTCCGGAGCCCCCTCGCGCATGTTGTTGACGAGGGCGTCGGCCTCCGCGAGGACTCGAGGGATCTCGGCGCGAGGCACGGCGTCCCCGAGCACGACTCGATCCGAGAGGTCGAGCTCGGTCACGAGCTCCTCGAGCTCGCCCCGGTGCACTCGCTCCTCGTGGGACAGTGCCGGCCCGTGAGCTCGCAGCTCGACGTCCGGTGCGCTCCGAGCGAGCGCCGCGAGCACGACGTCGAGGCCCTTGGCGGGTGAGTAGCGGCCGAGCGCGACGAGGCGAAGGCCCTCGCCCGCGCGCGCGGGAGCGCACGGGAACTCCGAGAGGTCGATCCCGTGCCCGATCCCCCGTACCTTCGGCGAGCGGAGCGGGAACGAGCGCTCGTCGACGCTCGTCACGACGGTGGAAGCCTTCTCCGCCGCCTGCAGCAGCCGGCTCGCCCTCCAGTGCGTGAACCAGAGGACGAGAGGGATGCGCAGCGGCCGCACGAGCGGTGCGGCGAGCACCGCGTAGATCGGGCACATGTGCGCGACGACCGCCCCACCGCGCAGCCCTCCGAGCTCACGTCCGAGCGCGGTCTCGAACTTCACGCCACGGCCTGCCTTCGTGGCCGCCCCGAACGTGCGGACGCGGCAGTTGTCCGGCAAGGCGCCTTCGACGGCCGCGTCCGCGAGGACGACGACCTCGTCCACGAGCTCGGCGAGGGCACGGAGCTTGGGCACGGTCGCCGCGAGCGCCGGATGCGCCGGATCGACCTGCTGGGTGACGAAGACGACCTTGGTCATGGTCGAGGGCTAGAAGAAGTCGAAGTCGCCCAGCGTGAAGTGCCAGGCCCCGGCCTTCTCGTCGATTCGTGCGTCGTCGCGGAGCGTCTTCCCGATGAACCGAAGCTTCTTGTTCGTTGGCGCGAAGCCTGCCTGGAGCAGCGCGCGGCGCTGGGCGGGTGCGGGAGGCGGGAGGAGCACGAGAGCGTCGGCGCCGCCCTTCACCTCGTCCACGGCGCGCCGGAGGAGCGCGCGGATCTCCCGCTTCCCCCCGGGCGCCGCAACGAGGTCCGCGAGGAATCCCGCCGAGACGCCGTGCTTGAACGTGTGCCCGACGACGACTGCACCGACGAGCTCGTCTCCCCGGTAGGCACCGAAGCACCGGTAGTCGCGCGGGGAGTCGAGGTAGCGCCAGTTGAAGTAGCCGGCGTCACGCACGAAGTGATTGCCGTATCCCGCTGCCGCCCGCCTGCCGAGCTCGTCCATCTCGGGGCCGAAGCGCGTGACGGGGCGGATCTCGAGCCCGCGGATCGTCCGCGCGGCGGGATCGTGAGGGCGCATGCCTCCCTGCTCGCCGGGACGTCCGAGAAGGTAGCGAGCGACCCCGGACGCGCGAAGCGGCCGCGCCCAGAGCCGCAGCCGGGGCAGGTCGATCCAGCCGAGGCGCCTCACGAAGATCGGGTACGAGTTGGCGTTCGGGAAGGTGACCGTGAGCGGACAGCCCTCCCCGGCCGCCGCGGCCTCGTTCTCGCGCTCGAGCGTCGAGAAGACGCCCTGCCCGCGGTAGCGGGCGTCCGTGGCGACGTTCACCGGGATCGCGAGTCGCGTCTCCGCCCCGTCGAGCAGGACCCGGAAGAAGCTCATCGCCGCGACCCCGACGACGTCGTCCCCGTCCACCGCGAGAGACACGATGCCCTCCCCCGCCGGGTTCCGGTCGAACCACCATGCGAACTCCTCGTCCGTCAGCTGGGTCGTCCCGACCCGCTCGAGGAGCGACACGAGCGCGGGCCGCCGGTCGGGCGCGTACCTGACCGTCTCGAAGCTCATCGGCTGCCCGTGCCGAGCACGACATTGACCGCCCGGCGTGCGTAGCTGCCCGGAATGGTGTCCTTCATCGAGATGAGGTCGCACGCGCCTGCGAGGACGAGCTCGAAGGTGCGCGCGGGGTACGGCTCCACGTTGTAGCGGCGGAGGCGGTAGCGGTCGCTCCCGGGGCCGTTGGCGCCCGAGACGGACGAGAACGCGAGCTTGTATCCCGCCTGCTGGACGAGGCTGGCGTGCTCGGGGCGGTAGTCCGCGAGAGAGCCCTTGACGAACGCGTAGGCCTCGACCTCGCGCCCGAGCCGGTCCTCGAGCCGCAGCTTCGAGAGCGCGATCTCTCGGGCTGCGTCGGCCGGCTCCAGCTCCGAGAGCGGGCGGTGGCCGATCCCGTGCGACTCGACCCTGATCCCGCCCGCCTCGAGCTCGGCGAGCTCCCCCCAGTCCACGGTCGGGTTGCGGATCCCGAGCGCGCGGAGAGGCTCCTCGTGCGGCAGAGGGCGGTCCCCGTCGAGGAACCCGAGCGGGACGAAGACGACGGCGGGGTAGCCGTGCCGCTGCAGGATCGGCAGGGCGTTCTCGAGGTTGTCGCGGTACCCGTCGTCGAACGTGATGAGGACGGCGCCCGGCGGGAGGATGGCACCGTGGAGGTAGTGGTCGCGCACCTGCTCGAGCGACACGGGCTGGTAGCCGAGCTCGCCGAGGAGCGACATCTGCTCCTCGAAGACGCTCACCGGGACCGTCGTCGGGTTCGGCCAGAGGTCGTTGACCTTGTGGTACATGAGCACGCGCAAGGTGCGCTCCGCCTCGCCGTCGGGCACGCCGACGCCGCCGACCGCCTCGCCGAGAGCGCGGTAGACGCCGTTCTTCAGGAGCTGCTTGGCTCGATCCGCCCGCATCCGCCGGAGTGTAGGTGCCGCTAGGACGCGACCTTCTCGACGAGGTCGCGGAGCCGCCTCGCATACTCCTCGGGCGTCGCGAGCCACGGCGAAACGGCCTCGCGGGCCGCCGTCCCCAGGCGCTCGGCCAGCGCCGCGTCGGACAGGGCTCGGACGAGAGCGTCCGCGAGGGCTCCCGCGTCCCCCGGCGGGACGAGGACGCCCGTTCTTCCGTCCTCGACGATGTCCGGGATGCCGCCGACGCGGGAGCCGACGACGCCGCGCCCGCGGCAGAACGCCTCGACGACGACGCGGCCCAGCCCCTCCGAGCGAGAGGGCAGCACGAGGACGGTCGCCTCGTCCATGGCCCGTGCCACCTCGGCCGTCGTGAGCGACTCGGTCCAGCGGGTCTGCCCGGGGAGCTCGGTGACGAGCGCCTCGGGAACGTCCCGCATCGCCCCACGGCCGACGAGGTGGAGCGACGCGCCGGGGACCTGAGGAGCCGCTCGCCGCCACGCCTCGGCGAGCACGTCCACGGCCTTGTACCGCTCGAGGACGCCCACGAAGAGAACGACGGGGCGGTCGGGGAGGGCCGCCGGGGGCGTCTCGAGAAACGGCTCGAGGTCCATGAACGCGGCGAACGTGGCCGTCGGCTCCACACCTGCGTCCCGCACGAGCCCGGACGTGTACGCGGAGATCGTCCGGACGCCGTCCGAGCGCCGCAGGCCGTACCGGGCCAGGGCGTCGGCGAGCGGCGCGAGCAGCCTGCGCGAAGGAGAGCCGTACAGCCGGGTCGGCGAAGCCGGATCGCCGTGGATGTCGGCGACGACCCGCGTCGGCACACGGGCGAGCTTCCGTCCGAGATCGACGAGAGCCGCCTCCTGCGCCCCCTGCGCGAGCACGGCGTCGGGCCGGAACTCCCGCAGCTCGCGCGCGACGCGAAACGGGAGGAGCGAGTAGTACGCCGGGCCGTCGAGGGCCGGGAGGCGGCGAGCCAGCCGGAAGCGAGGATCGCTGCCGGTGCCCCCGCCCGAAGCCGCCAGAACCCGGATCTCGAGCTCCTGCGACAGCGTGTCGAACTTGCGCGCGAGCGACGGGGAGAGCGGAAGGGCGTACCTCGTGCGCCCGACCATCAGGACTCTCGGCTTCATCCTCGCGCCGCCTTCTCGAGCTCCGCCTCGATCGCCGAGAACACGGCCTGCTCGGTATGGCTCGCGACCGAGGCCGCGGCGGCCGCAGCGACCCTGGCCCGCAACCCTGAGTCGTCGGCGAGTCGTGAGATCGCCGAGGCGAGGCCGTCCGTGTCTAGGGGCGGTACCAGGAGACCGTTCTCGCCGTCCCGGACGACCTCGGGGATGCCCCCGACCCTCGTCGCCACGACGGGGCACCCCACTGCGAGGGCCTCCACGACCGTGTGCGGGAAGTTCTCCCAAGCCGACGAGAGGAGAGCCGCGTCCGACGCCCTGAACAGCCGCAGCACCTCATCGCGGCCGACGGTTCCCCGGAAATGGACCCGCTCCTCGATCCCGAGCTCCCGGGCCATGCTCTCGAGGGCCGGGCGGTCGGGGCCGTCGCCGACGATCACGATGGTGACGCCCGGTACCGCTGCCACAGCTCGAAGCGCCACATCGAGCGCCTTGGCTGGGACGAGGCGCCCCGCGAACCCGAGAACGAAGCCCTCGAGCCCGAGCTCCGCACGCAGGGCCTCCCGCGAGGGGAGGTCGGGGAGCGGTGGAGCTGGGTTCGCGAGCACCGACACCCGGCTCGGGTCGACACCCCAGCCGAGCGCGACGTCGCGGAGATAGGCGCTCGGGAAGAAGAGATGCGACGCCCGCCGCAGGGCGGCCTGGCGGGTGACGCGCAGAAGCAGGATCCGCCCGCTGCTCTCTTCCTGGAACTCGTCCAGCGTGCCGGCGAACCTGCCACTCCGGCGCGCCCGCTCGAACACCTCGTCAGAGGTCACCTTGACGACGAGCGGCCTTCGTGCGAGCGACGAGCCGATCGCTGCTCGCCGGATCATGCTCGTTGCATATACGACGTCGGCTCGGCGCGCGCACTCACGGACGAGCAGCGCTGCACGAGCATGGCGCAGAGAAGAGCGCCTGCGCACCCAGCGCACCGGATAGCCGCGGCTCGCGGGCTCGGAATCGGCCGTTGTCACGACCTCGACCACGTGTCCTCGATCGTGCAGGAACCCAGCGAGCGCGGGCGCGTGGCTTGCGGGGCCTCCCGGGTCCGGAGGCCAGATGCCCGATACGAGGACGACCTTCACCCTTGGAGCGCCTCTCCCCGCACACCTTCTGCCGCAGCCACCTCGGCACGCAGACGCACGAGGACGACCAGCCACGCGCCTGCGAAGGCGACGGTCGAGGCCAGGACGGCGGCGGCCGCTCCCGTTGCACCCCACTCCGCACCCAGCACCGCGACGAGCGGTATGGCGACGAGCGTCTCGATCCCGTGCGTGAGGATTCGCAGGCGCGGTCGACCGATCGAGACGGGCAGGGACTTCGTCCAGCCGAGCATGAACTGAACGGCTGCGGCGAGCAGCACGATGCGCGCCGCGTCCACTGCCCCCTCGTACTCGCCGCCGAACACGACCCTGACGAGCCAGGGCATGGCAAGGAGAAACACCGGAACTGCCAGGAGCATGAGGCCGCCCGCCCACTTCGAGTACGTGCGGACACCCGCCAGCACCCCCGCCTGCTCGCCCCTCTCCCAGTCGCGCGTCTGCTCCGTCAGCAGAACGAGCCTCGCGGGGGAGCTCGCGGCGGAGAGGCCGGTCTGTGGCGTCTGCGCGATGCGGAAGAGGCCGACCTGGGTCGGCCCCGCAACGAGGCCGAGAACGATCGGGACGAGCGTCGAGCGAACGGAGATGACACCCGTGGCCACACTCGACTGGAGGACGAAGGAGCGAATGCCCGCGACGTCCTCGGCCAGGGGCCGCGCCGGAGCCGCAGGGAAGCGCCTCAGAGCAGCGAGCCCGACGAATGAGATCGCGATCGTCGAGACGAGCTGCGCGACGACGATCGCGACCAACGTCCTCGTGACGCCGTGCGGCGCGGCGATGGCGATGGCAAGAAGGCGAAGCCCCGCCGACCCGGCCTGGTAGGCGCCACGAAGGTCGTAGCGGCCGTGGAGGAGGAGGACCGTCGCGGCGACGTTCTCCGAGGACTGGACGAGTGGGAGGAGCGACGCCGCGAGGAGTGCCGCAGTCACGCCCTTCGCGCCGAAGAGCTCGTCCCCGACTGGTGCGAGGACGACGATCACGAGCGTGG
>JBFFGH010000125.1:0-6353 GCA_041557575.1 Gaiellaceae bacterium | reverse complement strand
CCGCGGCCGACCGGCTCGCGCACGAGGCGCTCGCGGCCGCCGGCGTCCGGGTCGTCGAGCGCTACCGTGTGGGCGCTGCGGTCGGGGCGCACACGGGCCCCGACTGCTTCGGGATCTTCGTCTGGCCGACGACGTGAGCGACCACGTGAGCAGGACGAGACGTCACATCGCGCTGCCGAGCACGCTCGTGCTCGTCGCGCTCGCCCTCGCGCTCGTCGGCTGCGGCGGCAAGAGCGAGACGAAGGACGAGGAGGAGCTCTCCGAGGCGCTCGCCACGCTCGAGGAGCAACTGGAGGAGCTCGGCCCGCTGTCCGGGCTCGGGGAGGCGGAGCCACCACCTCCGGACGCGTCCCGGTGGAAGACCGACTTCTCGAAGCGGCTCGTCCCGCTCGAGGAGATCCGCTCCGGAGGCCCTCCGAAGGACGGCATACCGGCGATCGACGCCCCGCGGTTCACGTCGGCCCAGGAGGTCGACTGGCTCGAGGGCCGCGAGCCGGTGATCGCCGTCACGGTCGGGGACGAGACGCGCGCGTACCCGATCCAGATCCTGATGTGGCACGAGATCGTCAACGACGAGCTCGGCGGGACGCCCGTCGCGGTGACCTTCTGCCCGCTCTGCAACACGGCCATCGTCTTCGACCGGCGCCTGGACGGGGACGTGCTCTCCTTCGGCACCACCGGCAAGCTCCGGGAGTCCGACCTCGTCATGTACGACCGGAAGACCGAGTCCTGGTGGCAGCAGTTCTCGGGCGAGGCGATCGTCGGGGAGCTCGCCGGGAAGAAGCTCGAGCAGCTGCCCGTGCGGATCGTGGCCTGGGAGGACTTTCGCAAGACGAGCCCCGCCGGGCCCGTGCTGAACCGCGAGACCGGGTACACCCGCGACTATGGGCGCAACCCGTACGTGGGCTACGACTCCGTCGACAGCTCGCCCATCTTCCCGGTGACGAACGAGGACGACGACCGCCTGCCCCCGAAGGAGCGCGTGGTCTACGTCGAGGTGGGCGACAGGGCGCTCGCGGTTCCGTTCCCCACGCTGGCCGAGAGACGGGTCGTGACGGCCGAGACGTCGAAGGGAGACCTCGTCGTGCGCTGGAGACCGGGCGTCGCGTCGGCGCTCGACAGCGGGGGCGTCGCCGCCGGCCGTGACATCGGGGCCGCGGTCGTGACCCTGGACGGAGAGCCGGTTCCGTTCACGGAGCCGTTCTGGTTCGTGGTGGCGGCCTTCCGGCCGCAGATCGAGATCGTCGGCGGCTGAGTCGCGGCCCGAGCCGGGAGTCGCGGGCTACTCGACGGTGACGGTCTTCGCGAGGTTCCGCGGCTGGTCGACGTTCAGGCCGCGGAGGCGGGCGATCCGGTAGGCGAGGAGCTGCAGCGGGAGGATCGCGAGCACGGCCTGGAGGAAGGCGGGGGTCTTCGGCACGAAGATCACGTCGTCCGCGTGGTGCTGGATGTCCTCGTTGCCGTCCGTGGCGATGGCGATGACGTGCGCGCCGCGGGCCCGCACCTCCTGGATGTTCGAGACGATCTTGTCGTAGACGTGGATGTTCGTCGCCACGACGACGACCGGCGTCGCCTCGTCCAGCAGCGCGATCGGCCCGTGCTTCATCTCCCCCGCCGAGTAGGCCTCGGTCGGGATGTAGGAGATCTCCTTGAGCTTGAGCGCGCCCTCCAGCGCGATCGGAAGACCGATGTGCCGGCCGAGGTAGAGGAAGAACGGCGCGTCCTGGTAGCGGCGTGCGATCTCGTCGATCGGGTGGTCGCCGTCGAGGAAGGCCTGGATCTTGGTCGGGAGCTTGTAGACGAAGTCGAGGATGAACTCGATCTCGCCCGACGGCAGCGTCTCGCGGATCTGCGCGAGCTTGAGCGCGACGAGGTAGAGGAGCGAGACCTGGGCCGTGAACGTCTTCGACGCGGCGACGCCCATCTCGAGGCCGGCGCGCGTGTAGAGCACCGAGTCGACCTCGCGCGTCACCTGCGAGCCCATCATGTTCGTGATCGCCACGGTGCGGGCCCCGCGCTCGCGCGCGAGCTTGAGCGCGCCGATCGTGTCGCGCGTCTCGCCCGACTGCGTGATCCCGATGACGAGGTCGTGCTCGTTGATGACAGGGTTCCGGTAGATCCACTCGCTGGCGATGTCGAACTCGACCGGCACACGCGCCCACTCCTCGATGACGTACCGGCCGACGACGCACGCGTGGTACGCCGTCCCGCACGCGAGGAGCACGATGCGGCGGAGATCCCTGACCTCCTCGTCGTTCATGCCGAGCCCCTCGAGCACGAGGTGGCCGTGGCGGACCCGGTCGCCGATCGTCTCCGCGACCGCATCGGGCTGCTCGTAGATCTCCTTGAGCATGAAGGTCTCGAAGCCCCCCTTCTCGGCGCCCTCCTCGTCCCAGTCGAGCTCGGTCGGCACGTGCTCGACGGGGCTCCCGTCGGCGAGCAGGAAGGTCGCGCCCTCGGGGCGGAGCACGGCGAGCTCGCCGTCGCCCGGGAACTGGACGGAGCGCGTCTCGCTGAGGAAGGCGGCCGCGTTCGAGGCGAGGAACATCTCGTCGTTCCCCACGCCGACGACGAGCGGCACCTGGTGCCGCGCCCCGATCAGCAGGCCGGGGTGGTCGCCGTGGATGACGACGAACGCGAAATGCCCTTCGAGCTCGTTGAACGCGGCACGCACCGCCTCGACGAGATCGCCGTCGTAGTGGCGCTCGACGAGGTGCGTGACGGTCTCCGCATCCGTCTCCGACGAGAACTCGTGGCCCTCGGCGAGGAGGCCCTCCTTGAGCTCGCGGTAGTTCTCGACGATCCCGTTGAGGACGATCGAGAGCTTCGAGGCCTCGCAGCCCGCGAGCGGATGCGCGTTCTCCTCGGTCACGCCTCCGTGCGTCGCCCAGCGCGTGTGCCCGAGGCCGGTGGTCGCGCCGGAGTTGTGCGTGCCGGCGCGCTCCTTCAGGTTCGCGAGCGGGCCGACGGCGCGGACGTAGTCGAGGCCGTCGCCCTCGAGGAGCGCGATCCCGGCGGAGTCGTACCCGCGGTACTCCAGGCGCTCGAGCCCCTGGATGAGCAGCGGCTTGCACTCACGCGACCCGACGTATCCGATGATCCCGCACATGGCCTGTCCTCGATTCGATCCTCAAACACGAAAGAGCCCGGCGGCGCCCATCGTCGGGCTCAGCCGAGCTCTCTTTCCACGAGCGCGGCGATGCTAGCACACATTCTCTCTGCATCTGCCCCATTTTCCGCCTCGGCGAGGACGCGCACGACGGGCTCCGTGCCCGAGGGGCGCACGAGGACGCGGCCGCGATCGCCGAGCTCCTCGCTCATCCGCTCGATCTCCGCGTGGAGAGCCTCGGGGATCTCGCGGCCGGCGACGCGCACGTTCCTCATGACCTGCGGGTAGCGCCGCATCGCTGACACGGCCTCGCTCAGCGTCCGGCCTTCGAGCGCGCCGCAGAGGAGGAGCGCCGCCGCGAGGCCGTCGCCCGCGACGTGGTTGCCGAGCCAGATGAGGTGCCCCGACTGCTCGCCGCCGAGGAGCGCGCCCTCCTCGCGCAGCGCCTCGAGCACGTAGCGGTCGCCCACGGGGGTCGTGACCACGCGGATCCCCAGGTCCGCCATGAGGCGGTGAAAGCCGAGGTTCGTCATCACCGTCACCACCACGGCATCCACGCCGAGCGCGGGCGCGAGGACCGCGAGAACCTGGTCGCCGTCGACGACCTCGCCGCGCTCGTCCACCGCGAGCATCCGGTCGCCGTCCCCGTCGAAGGCGACCCCGAGGTCGAGCCCCCGCTCCACGACGAGCGCCTTCAGTGCGCGAAGGTCGGTCGCGCCGCAGCCGAGGTTGATGTTGGAGCCGTCCGGCTCGACCCCGATCGCGTGCACGTCGGCGCCGAGCTGCTCGAAGGCCGCGGGCCCGAGCTCCGAGAACGCCCCGTTCGCGCAGTCGACGCCGATGCGAAGACCGGAGAGGCTCGACCCGAAGTGCTCGACCACGTGCTCGAGGTAGCGATCCGCCACCCCGTGCAACGGCTGGACGGTGCCGCCGCCCGGCGCGTCCGCGTCGAGCAGCGCCTCGATCTCCTCCTCGTCGGCGTCCGAGAGCTTGCCCCCGTACGCGAAGAGCTTCACCCCGTTGTACTCGGGAGGGTTGTGCGAAGCCGAGATGACCGCTCCGAGCTCGTCGCCGATCAGCGCGACGGCCGGCGTCGGTAGCACTCCCCCGAGGAGCGCGGTCGCGCCCGTCGAGGCGATCCCGCGCGCGAGCGCGTCCTCGAGCTCGGGGCCGGAGCCGCGCGTGTCGCGGCCGACGAGGACGCGGCCGCCCCCCGCCCACAGCGCTGCGGCCTTGCCGAGGCGCTCGACGAGGTCGGACGTCAGCGTCTCGCCGACGACCCCGCGGACGCCGTCCGTTCCGAAGTACCGCCTGCTCATGTCGCTGCGACCCTATCGGCGTCGGGCGACCGGAAGATTGACTCAACCGTGACCCTGTCCCGAACCGGGCGCGGCACGGTTGCCGTCAGTGCAGCGGACGGCCTTCTTCCATACCGTTGACAATCGCCAACACCAAGGCTAGTGTCTCCTTCGCTGGGGCATCCGAAGAAGGAGGTCCGGAAGGCGCTCTCCGAGGCGCGGGCAGAGGGCTGGGAGATCGAGCGCAGGCGCGGACACGCCTGGGGCGTGGCTCGCTGCGGACGCGGGTGCAAGATCTCGATCTTCTCGACGCCGAGGAACGCTCGGAACCACGCCGACCAGATACGCAGAGCCCTCGCGCGATGCCCGCACCGAGCAGTGACCGACCCATGACGACTCACACCTTCACGCTGATCATCGAAGGCCCGGACGTGACCGAGGAGCCCATCGTCGACGCACTCTTCGAAGCCGGCTGCGGCGACGCGCTGCTCGGACGGCGCGGCCGGGTGCAGTTCGCCGACTTCGACCGGGAGGCACCCGACCTCGCCCGGGCAGTGCTCGGCGCCATCGAGCAGGTGGAGTCGGTGGACGGGCTGCGGGTGCTTCGCGTCGAGCCCGAGGATCTCGTCAGTGCGAGCGCGATCGCCCAGCGGACCGGTCGCTCGCGCGAGAGCGTCCGGCTGCTCATCGAGGGCAAGCGCGGCCCCGGCTCCTTTCCCGCGCCGGTCGCCTGGGTCGATGCGAAGACACGGCTGTGGCACTGGAGCGACGTCGCCAACTGGTTCGCGGAGAAGCTCGACCAGCGAGTGGACGATCTCGCCGATGCTCAGCTGATCGCCGCGCTCAACGCGAGCCTCGAGACCCGCAACCGCCTCGGTGCGCTCGAGCGACCGAGCCACCGCTCCGCCGTGGCGCACCTCCTCGCCGACAGCGAGCCCTTCGCCGCCGCTCTCCGCGCTCGGGTCGCCTGAGCGGAGAGGCCGCCGGGCCGTACCGGCCTAGCGCTTGGAGAACTGGGGCGCCTTGCGGGCCTTGTGCAGGCCGGCCTTCTTGCGCTCGACGATGCGGGCGTCGCGCGTGAGGAAGCCGGCGCGCTTGAGCGGCACGCGCACCTCGGGATCGGCCTCGACGAGCGCGCGGGCGATCCCGTGCCTGACGGCGCCCGCCTGGCCGCTGATCCCGCCGCCGTGCACGCGGACCCTGAGGTCGTACGTGCCCTCGGCGTCGGCGACCTTGAACGGCGCCATGACGCTCTGCCGGTGGCTGCCGCGCGGGAAGTAGTCCTCCAGCGTGCGGCCGTTGATCCACGTCTTGCCGTCGCCGGGGCGCAGGATCACCCGCGCGACCGACGTCTTGCGCTTGCCCGTTCCCAGGTACTGGGCGATCTCCGTCACTTCATCTCCATCGGCTTCGGGGCCTGCGCGGCGTGCGGGTGCTCCGGGCCCGCGTAGACCTTGAGTTTCCTGAGCTGCGCCGCGGCGAGCTTGTTCTTCGGGAGCATGCCCTTCACGGCCTTGCGGATCACCTCGGTCGGGCGCCGCTCGAGCTGCTCGCGCAGCGTGCGCTGCTTGATCCCGCCCGGGTAGCCCGAGTGCCGGTAGTACATCTTCGAGTCGAGCTTCGAGCCGGTCACGTGGATCTTCTCCGCGTTGACCACGATCACGAAGTCGCCCGTGTCGACGTGCGGCGTGTAGACGGGCTTGCCCTTGCCGCGGAGCGTGTCGGCGATCTGGGTCGCGAGACGCCCGAGGGTCTTCCCCTCCGCGTCCACCACGAACCACTCGCGCTGGATCTCTCCGGGCTTTGCCGTGTAGGTCTTCATCTCACAGAAAGAGGGCGGACGCCTGTCCGCCGCCGCGCGATTCTAGCAACGAACGACGGGCGCAAGGTCGGGTCGGTGGCTCTCCCCGCCGCTTGACGCGGGCCCATGCGCGGAAGACGATCTG
>JBFFGH010000124.1:0-6401 GCA_041557575.1 Gaiellaceae bacterium | reverse complement strand
TCTCATGGCCGGGATTGCGGCTTGTGACGTATGTGGATCAGCAATTCCGCTGACGTCGGGGGGCCGAGCGTCCGCGATGCTGGGATCGAAAAGGGGGTGTGTGCGCTGTCGTCGATCATGCCGCACGTTCCACGGGTCGAGATTCCCCGCCACGTGCCGCACGTCCACCTGCCTCACGTCGGCAAGCCCGTCGTCTGGGCTCTCATGGGGATCGCCGTCGCGTGTGTCCTCGCCCTGAGCACACGCACCATTCCGGAGCTGGATGCCACCCGCGTCGCTGACAACGTGTCGCTGGCCTGGTCCGAGCACGACCCGTATGCCGTCTCGAGGCTGTACACGCCCGATGCCGTCCTGAAGACCGTGGACGGCCGTGAGCTCGTCGGCAGTGAGGCGATCGCCAGCGAGGCCGCGCGCGTGGCCGAGTACGGCTACGCGGTCTGGCGCACGGCTCCTGTCAGTCTCGACGGCGACCTCGTGACGACGTCCATGGCGTACTCGATGACGGACGGCTTCGCGACGGTAACGGCCCCGGTGGGGCTCGTCACCGGGACGATGCGCAGCGACTTCGTGCTCGAGGACGGCAAGATCGCTCTGCAGCGGGAGGTCAAGGTCGCAGGGTGAGAGGCGCGGGGGCGGCTCGCGCTCACGCTCGACCATGTTCCGAACGGCCATCTTGCGCTCGAGCGAGAGGCGCGGGTCAGTAGTTCTCGGCAGGGGCGATCAGTGCCCGCGCTGATGCCGCATCCCGGATCTATCCAAAGGCTGCAGGTCGAAAAGGAGGCTCCCAGTGAGCACACCTCATGTCGCCCCGAGCCCTTCGACCACGAAGCCGCGCACAGGCGTGACTCGCGGTCACGGCTGGCTCGTTCTCGCAGGCGTCGTCGCCGCGGTGATTGCCGTGGGAATCGCAGCGTGGACGCTGCTTCGCGACGACGGAGACGGATCCCGAGCGGCAGTGTCCGCGGAGGACGTCCGACAGATGGAAGCTGCGGTCGAAGGCGCGGCGCAAGGCACAACGACGCTCGAGAAGGAGCTGGGCTCATCGCTCAGCCGCCCGGAGGGCATCGGCTCCGATCTGTTTGCCGACGACGCGGTCTGGCACGACTGGGGGTCCGCTTCGTCGGTCGCGACGACATCATCCCCTTCCTGCAGGTGTGGGCGTGGGTATCCGGCGTGGCGTCCTTCCGCGATCTCGAGTACTACGGCGGACGCTCGGGCGGAGCGTCGACCGTAGCTGTGTGGGGAATGTCCGGATGGACGCGGACAGAGCCGTCTCGCTCGATCGCCGAGTGGCAGCTCCGAGATGGAAGAGTGGCATCGGTCATCCTGCTCGCCGACCTCTCGACCATGGAACCGGGACGATTCCCTCCTGGGGTCAGCGAGGTAGGTCCGGCCGTACCACGGGAAGTCCGTGACCTGACGAGCGCGTACGCGGAAGCGTGGTCGTCTGGCGATCCGGCAGCCGTCAACCGCCTCTACGCACCGGACGCCGTCCGCGAGGACATGGTCTTCGGCGATCGCGAGGAGAGCCGTGACGAGATCGCTGCGTTCGCGTCGCGCTTTCGCGAGTGGTATCCGGATGCGAAGTTCGCCGTCGTGGCTCCCTACGGGGTCGGTGAGCCCGCCGTCCCAGGTCGCCCGGTCGTAGCGGCGGAGCTGACGATCGCGGCTTCAGACGCCGACGGAACCCCGTGCACCGTGAAGGCCGTCGTCTACCTCGAGACGAAGGATGGGCTGATCGCGAGCGAGCGCGTCTACTACGGTGCGGATTCGCTGATCGCCTGCGGCTGGGCGAAGTAGCTGCTCGCCGCCGCGTTGCGACGCGCGCTCGAGGAGCTCCGGGGAGCGACTCGGCCCTTCCACGACTTCAGGCACTCCGCGCTCACGCATGAGGCGGCGGCGGGGAACGCTCCCGCGGCGATCCAGGCGCGAGCAGGGCACGCCGACTTCTCGACCACGCAGTTGTGCATCAACCCCGCTGGGGTCGTCTTCCGCGAGGAGGCGGAGAGGGCGGAGGCACGCATCCTCGGTGCTCTGTGGGTACCAGAAGTGGGTACCGACTCGGTCGAAGATGCTCGGGCACCCGCTCGGAAACGGCGTCGTTCCCAGCAGGGGCGACAGGACTCGAACCTGCAACCCCCGGTTTTGGAGACCGGTGCGCTACCAATTGCGCCACGCCCCTGAGCTGCGGGCGAATCGTACCGCGCTCCCGCTGGCACCATTCGGGACGTGCAGCGGCACCTCCTAGGGCTCCTTTTCATCGCGCTGGCTGCAGGGCTCCTCCTCATCGCCGTGTATTCGGCCCGTCAGGGAGGGGGCGCGTGGGTGATCGCCGCTGCCGCCGCAGCCCTCGGGCTCTGGATGGCGGATCTTGCACGGCGCGTGCTCGCTCGCCGGCGCCCCTGAGGAGTCTGCACGCGCACGGCGTATTCTCTCGACGGTGGCTGCGGTAGACGACGTCCAGACTCTCTGGCAGGAGTACACGAAGTCGCGCACGCAGGACGTGCGTGACCGATTGATCCTGACCTACGCACCGCTCGTGAAGTTCGTGGCGGGGCGCGTGGGGGCGAGCCTCCCCTCGCACGTGGACGAGCAGGACCTCGTCTCGTACGGCCTCCTCGGCCTCATCGGCGCGATCGAGCGCTTCGATCCGGAGCGCGAGATCAAGTTCGAGACGTTCGCGATGGCGCGGATCCGTGGTGCGATCATCGACGAGCTCCGCTCCCTCGACTGGGTGCCGCGCTCGGTGCGGACGAGGGCGCGCCAGATCGAGCGTGCGATCGCGACTCTCGAGAAGGAGCTCATGCGGGCGCCGACCGACGAGGAGATCGCGAAGAAGCTCGGCATCAACGCGGAGGAGCTCGAGGAGAGCCTGACCGAGATCTCGCGCACGTCGGTCGCCGCGCTCGACGAGCTGTGGTCGCCCTCGGGCAGCGGCGATCAGATAGCGCTCATCGACACGATCGAGGACGAGACCGGCCCGGATCCCGAGGTGTCGCTCGAGCAGTCCGAGGTGAAGGAGGCCCTCGCGGAGGCGATCTCCGACCTTCCGGAGCGCGAGAAGCTCGTCGTCACGCTCTACTACTACGAGGAGCTGACGCTGCGCGAGATCGGGGAGGTGCTCGGCGTGACCGAGTCGCGCGTCTCGCAGCTCCACACGAAGGCGATCCTGCGCATGAAGGCCCACCTCTCCGGCGCGTCACGCGAGCCCGCCGAGACGTAGTCGGAGCGCGCGCCCAACGCTGCTCGCGCCCGTGCCGACCCCAAGCGCACCGGGGTGCCGGCGAGGCTGACTAAGCTAGTTTCTCGGCCGGAACACGAAAGCCCGAGAAGGAGAGTCAGCCCATGCCCGAGCCCGCAAAGATCAGAAACGTCGCCGTCGTCGGCCACCGCGGGACGGGAAAGACGTCACTCGTCGAGGCGCTGCTCTTCCAGTCGGGAGAGGTCAACCGGCTCGGGACCGTCGAGGCTGGAACCACCGTCTCGGACTGGGACGAGGACGAGCACAAGCGCCAGCTCTCCATCTCGATGTCCGTGGCGCACGCGAACTGGCAGGGCCGCAAGCTCAACTTGATCGACGTGCCGGGCGACCCGAGCTTCCAGGGCGAGCTGCGCTGCGCCGCCCGGGTGGCCGAAGGAGCGCTCGTCACGGTCTCCGGAGTGATGGGCGTGGAGGTCGGCACGACGCGCGCGTGGAACCTCGCCGACGAGCTCGGGCTCGCCCGGCTCGTCTTCGTGAACATGCTCGACCGCGAACGCGCGGACTTCTTCCGCACGCTCGACCAGCTCCAGTCGCAGCTCTCGCAGCACTGTGTCGCGGTCCACATCCCGATCGGCACCGAGCACGAGCTCACGGGGATCGTGGACGTCCTGCACATGTGCGCGTACACGAGCCCGGAGGGGGGCAAGGAAGGCGACCCCGTCGCGATCCCGGACGACATGGCCGACGTCGTCGCCGAGTACCGCGAGAAGCTCCTCGACGCCGTCGTCGAGACGGACGAGGGGCTGATGGAGCGCTACCTCGAGGGCCAGGAGCTCGACGCGGAAGAGGTCGCCGCCGCGCTGAAGGCAGCGGTGACGAACGGCGACGTCTTCCCGGTCGCCTGCGGGGTCGCGACGAAGAACCTCGGGCCGCACGCGCTCCTCGACCTGCTCGTCGAGGGCGTGCCCTCGCCGGCTTTCAAGGGCCCGCCGATCGACGTGGACGGCGCATCGACTGCGGTCTTCGTGTTCAAGACCGTCGCTGACCCGTTCGCAGGCCGGATCAACCTCTTCCGCGTGCTGGCGGGCACCGTCACCGCGGAGTCCACGCTCGTGAACCTGCGCGCCAAGGGCAAGGAGCGGCTCGGCTCCCTGCTCGAGCTGCAGGGCAAAGAGCACAAGCCGGCACTCGACTTCGTCGAGGGCGACCTCGGCGCCGTGGCCAAGCTCAAGGAGGCGCAGACGGGCGATCTGCTCGTGGACAAGGACGTCGCGATCGAGGTGCCGGACTTCGGCTTCCCCGAGCCGGTCATGAGCTTCGCGATCACGCCCAAGTCGAAGGGCGACGAGGAGAAGGTCGCGACCGCGATCCGCCGGCTGGCCGAGGAGGATCCGACGCTCCATCTCCGCCGTGACCAGCAGACGGGCGAGGAGATCCTCTCCGGCATGAGCCAGATGCACGTGGAGGTGGCGCTCGAGCGGGCGAACCGGCGCTTCGGCGTCGACGTCGACCTCCATCCACCGCGCGTCCCGTACCGCGAGACCATCCGCAAGGAGGCGCGCGCCCACGGCCGCTACAAGAAGCAGACCGGCGGCCGCGGGCAGTTCGGGGACTGCCACATCGTCGTCTCACCGACGCAGGAGGCCGAGTACGAGTTCGTCGACAAGATCGTCGGCGGCGTGATCCCGCAGGGCTTCCGCCCGGCCGTGGACAAGGGGATCCGGGAGGCGATGCTGCACGGCGAGCTCGCGGGCGCACCGGTTCAGGGCGTCCGCGTCGAGCTCGTCGACGGCTCGTACCACACGGTCGACTCCTCGGAGATGGCGTTCAAGATCGCGGGCTCCATGGCCTGGAAGGACGCGTACATGAGTGCCGACCCTGTGCTGCTCGAGCCGATCATGGAGCTCGACGTGACGGTGCCGGACGACGCCGTCGGCGCCGTGAACGGCGACCTCAACTCACGCCGGGGGCGCCTGCAGGGCATGGAGCCCGTGGGCGGGATGACGACGATCCGCGCCGAGGTGCCGATGTCCGAGCTCCTCACGTACTCGCAGTCGCTCACTTCGATGACGGGCGGACGCGGCGACTACTCGATGCACTTCCTCCGCTACGAGGAGGTCCCCGCGCACGTCGCGCAGAAGGTCATCGAGGAGACCCGGCGCGAGCGCGAGGAAGCGGCCAAGGCCTAGGACGCAAGCGGGGGTCGGGGCTCACCCGACCCCCGCTGTTCGACTCCGACGGCTACTCCAGCACGACGATGTTGCGCTCGGCGCACAGGTCCTTCAGCACCCTGGGCCAGACGCTCACGCTGACCTCGCCGAGGTGCGCCTTGCGGAGCAGGAGCATCATCGTGCGCGACTGGCCGATTCCTGCACCGATCGAGAGCGGCACCTCGCCGTTCACGATCGCCCGGTGGTAGGGCGTCTCGAGCAGGTCGAGCTGGTTCGAGAGCTCCAGCTGACGGATCAGGGCGTCCTTCGCCACGCGGATCCCGCCCGACATGAGCTCGTGCCTGCGACGCGTCACGGGGTTCCAGACGAGGATGTCCCCGTTCAGGCCGTGCATCGCCCGCCCGTCTGCGGAGAACGTCTCGGTCGACCAGTCGTCGTGGTCGGCCGCGCGCAGCTCGTGCGGGAGGCCGTCCGCGAGTGGCCAGCCGATCCCGTGGATGAACACGGCCGGGTGATCTCTGACGAACAGCGTCTCGCGCTTCTTGCGCGGGAGGTCCGGGCTGGCGGCGAGGATGTCCTCCGCGTGCACGAACTCGAGCTCGTCCGGGAGCTCCGGGTAGCGGGGGTCGGCGAGCGCGGGCCAGTGCTCGCGCAGGAACCGGTCGGCCTCCTTGAGCACGCCCCAGATCACCTGCACCGTCTCCCTGAGGTAGGCGAGCGTCCGCTCCTCGGGCAGGATCGCCCGCTCCCAGTCCCACTGGTCGACGTAGGCCGAGTGGTCGTGGTCGAGGAAGTAGTCCTTCCGCACCGCCCGCATGTCGGTGAGGATCCCCTCGCCGGGCTCCATGCCGAACTGCCCGAGCGCGAGCCTCTTCCACCTCGTCGCGGCCTGCACGACCTCGGCCTCGATCGGGTGGACGTCGTAGTCGTTCGAGATGTGGAACCGGATCGGCGTGCGCGAGCCGTCCCGGTCGAGGTAGTCGTTGACGCCGCTCGAGGACTCGACGACGAGCGGCACCTGCACGAGG
>JBFFGH010000123.1:0-6433 GCA_041557575.1 Gaiellaceae bacterium | reverse complement strand
GCCTCGCGGAGCGAGTCGCCGTTGAGCGCGAAGAAGCTCCCCTCGAGCTCGCGGGCGGCGAACCCGATCGCGCCCCCCGTCCCGAGCGGCTCGTCCTCGACGACGTACTCGAGGGAGAGGTCGCCGTAGCGCTCGCCGAACGTCGCCTGGATCTGGTCGGGAAGGTGCCCGCACGAGACGATGCCGCGCACGACCCCGTGCCGGGCGAGGTGCTCGAAGGTGTAGGCGAGGAGCGGTCTGTCGACCAGCGCGAGCATGTCCTTGCGGGTCCTGTCGGTGAGCGGCCACAGGCGCGTCCCCTGACCCCCGACGAGGATGACCGCGGGCAGCGTCACGGGACCGGGCGACCGATCCCCTCGTACTCGAAGCCGAGGGAGCGCAGGACGCCTGAGTCGAGCATGTTCCGGCCGTCGACGACGACCCGGCGACGCATCCGCGCCGCGGCTTCGGACCAGTCGAGGTCGTGGATCTCGGGCCACTCCGTGACGATGACGGCGGCGTCGGCCCCGTCGAGCGCATCCATGGCGGAGTCGGCGATGTCTGCTCCGTGGACGTGCGAGCGGCCGTCCGCGACGGGATCCCAGGCCCGGACCTCCGCGCCCTCCGCGAGCAGGCGTCCCGCGAGGACGAGGCTCGGAGCCTCCCGCATGTCGTCGGTGCCCGGCTTGAACGCAAGCCCGAGGAGCGCGATCCGCTTGCCCCGAAGCGGGCCGAGGAGGCGCTCGAGCTTGCCGACGACACGCCGCTTCTGGAGCTCGTTCACCTCGATGACGGCGTTCAGGAGCTGGAAGTTGTAGCCCGAGTTCGCGGCGAGCTGCTTGAGCGCGAGCGAGTCCTTCGGGAAGCACGAGCCGCCGTAGCCGATCCCGGCGCGCAGGAACTGCGGGCCGATGCGGTGGTCGAGCCCGATGCCGCGCGCGACGGTGACGACGTCCGCCCCGGTCGCCTCGCAGACGTTCGCGATCTCGTTGATGAAGGAGATCCGCGTCACGAGCGCCGCGTTGGCGGCGAGCTTGACCATCTCCGCAGACGCGACGTCACAGCGGATGATCGGGGCGTCGATCCCCTCGTGCAGGCGCTCGACGAGGTCGCCGTCCACCTCCTCGAACGCCCCGATGACGACGCGGTCGGGATGCATGAAGTCCTGCACTGCCGTTCCCTCCGCGGTGAACTCCGGGTTGGAGACGTAGCCGACGTTCGAGAGACCGCGCTCGTCGAGCCGGTGACGCACCGCACGCCCGGTGCCGACCGGCACCGTGCTCTTCATGACCACGACGATGCGGCGATCGACGTTCGGGAGCTCGTCCACGACCGTCCACACGGCCGACAGGTCGGCGTCGCCGGAGTAGGTCGGCGGCGTCCCGACCGCGACGTAGACGACGTCCGTCCCGTCGACGGTCTCGGACACGTCGGTCGTGAAGCTCAGACGCTCGCGATTCCGCTCGATCAACTCGTCGAGGCCCTCCTCGTGGATCGGCACCTCGCCCCGGCGGAGCGCGTCGATCCGCTCTTCCACGATGTCGCGGACGACGACCTCGTGCCCGAGGTCGGCGAGGCAGGCACCGGTCACGAGGCCGACGTAGCCAGCACCGAACACCGCGACGCGCACGGCGCCTACTCGTCCTTGATGCCGCTGATCGGCTTCAGGCCCTTCGCGATCGCGAGCATCGTCTCGTTCGACATGCGGTCGAGCAGGGTGTTGATCACCCAGTAGCTCGCCTTGGGCGTGCGCAGGACGACCATGTGGAGCTTCGAGCCGTTGTAGTAGAGGTCGTAGGTGCGTCCCTTGATCCGGCGCGTCAGGCTCTTGTCGGAGAGGACGGGGGCGCCGTCCCAGTCCGTCATCTGGACACCCCAGTACTCGTTCGAGCCCATGCGGTAGACGAGGCGCACCGCCCTGTGGTCGCCCTCGATCTTGTACTGGCGGACGGGAGCCGACGAGTCCGTCCACGAGCTCCTCTCGATGATCGTCGGGACCATGATCGGGTAGCCCGCGCGCTGCTGCCGCCCGCGGAGGTGCGGAAGCGCTGCGTTGGGAGCGAACACGACGTTGGGCTTCTCGCGCCTCGGCGTCTGATCGATGGGCGCGGACGTGAGGCTTCCATGGAAGGTCTGGCCCACGACCACCGTGAGCATCGCGCCGTTCGAGAGCGACGAGAGCTGCGAAGGAAGCCGCGCGATCTCGGCGGAGCCGAAGAGGTTGGCCACCTTCCTGGCCGCTGCGCTGGACTTCGGGCGGGACGGGTCGAAGTAGACCTGCGTCCTGAAGTAGTCGAAGTTCGGCGCATTGGCCGGAAGCCCGTTGGGCGGCGTGATGACGTCGTACGAGCGCTGCCCGAGCAGGTACCCGGCCGTGGACGCGGATCCCGTCACGCCGTTCCCGTTCAAGACCGTGATCGTCGTCTGGCGCGGCGCCGGCACGCGCTGCTTCAGCTTCTCACCGAGCGCGACGGCAGTGGCCTTCTCGGACGACTCGACGTCCGGGTGCGTGAAGGCGTCGATCGCGCGCTTGACGTTCTCGGAGTTCGTCGTGAGGTCCGCGTACCCCTCGAAGCCCTCGATCCGGTCCTGGTAGACGTGGCCCTTCGGGAGCCCGTAGGCGAAGAGCGCGTACGAGAGGATCGTCTTGCCGTCGACCGGCTTGCCGCCTCCCTGCGCGACCTCGATGTTCCGCGTCATCGCGTTCACCACCTTCGGGAGGGCGATCGGGGCGAAGGACTGGCGCACCTGCGCCTTGAACCCCTTGACGAACTGCTGCTGACGGGCGACGCGGTACAGGTCCGAGTCGGTGTGCCGGAAGCGGACGTAGTCGAGCGTCTGGCGCCCGGTCAGGAGCCGGTAGCCCGGCTGGAGGTCGATGTCCTCGTAGCCGCCCGGCCCACGGACGTCGTTGAAGTACCGCCGATCGACGTCGATCCAGACTCCTCCGAGGCGGTCGACGATCTCCTGGAAGCCCTTGAAGTCCACCGTGATCAGGTAGTTGATGGCGACTCCCGTCAGGCTCTTCACGGTCTCGAGCGATCCCTGCGGCCCGCAGTACGCATACGCGTGCGCGAGCTTGTCGTAGAAGGGCGTCTTTCCGGGGCAGCGGATCTCGACCTGCATGTCGCGCGGGAAGGAGAGGAGCGAGATCGAGTCGGTGGCCGGGTCGGCCCGGACGAGCATGAGCGTGTCGGAGCGACTCGGGCTCGTGTCGCCCTCGCTCGGACGGTGGTCGTAGCCGATCACGAGCGCCAGGGCGGGCTGCCCCGGGAGTGGCACCGCAAGCTTCTTCGCCGCGCGCTTGACCTCGGGAGTGTCGGCTGCGACCGCAGCGACCGACTGGTGGAAGTACAGGTAGGCACCGCCTGCCGCGCCGGACACGAAGACGAGCGCCACCACACCGAGCCACATCGCGACGCGGCCGATGAGCGCAGCGCGAGACCGAGGCGCCGACTCGGGCTGCCGGTACACGGTGATCGGCGAAGGCGCCCCGGGCGGGTAGGTCGATCCTCCGCCCGCGCCTCCGCGCGCGAGTCCTCTCTTCAGCGTCGTTCGCATAGCCGACGAGCGCCTCTACCGGCGCCCGCCGCGGGAGAATAGCCGAGGCACGGGAGGTGATTCCCGATGAAGCCACGGGATCCCTTCGACGTGTGCGGACGCTTAACGTGCACTCACTTCGGCGCGGCCGACGCCGACCGGGCGATCTCGTCGAGGGCGGCCGCGAGGAACGCGATGTCCTCCGGTGTCCCGGCAGTGATCCGGAGCGCATCCGGGGCTCCGAACGGGCCCATCGGCCGCACGATCACGCCGCGACGGAGAAGCTCGTGGTTGAGCGCCTCCGCATCGGGAACACGGACGAACACGAAGTTGGCGACCGCCGGGCCTGCGGGCTCGAGGCCGTGATCACCGAGGGTGCGAAGCAGCAAGGTCATCGCCTCTCGATTCGTCGCCCGCCTGCGGGCGATCTCCCCGTCGTCCGAGAGGCTCGCGAGTGCAGCCTCCTGCCCGATCGAGCTGACGTCGAACGCTCTCCTCACCTTCCCGATCGCGGTGATGACGTCGGGCGGGCCGACCCCGTAGCCGACGCGGAGGCCCGCGAGGCCGAAGATCTTCGAGAACGTGCGCAGGACGAGCACGCGGTGCCCCTCCTTCGCGTACTCCTCGATCGCATCCGGGTAGTCCGGGTCGTCGACGTACTCGAGGTACGCCTGATCGAGGACGGTGAGCACGTGCGGCGGAACGTGCGCGAAGTAGTCGTCGAGCTCCGCGCGCGAGCTCGTCGTGCCGGTCGGGTTGTTCGGCGCGGCGATGAAGACGAGCTTCGTCCGCGGCGTGATGGCCGCCAGGATCCTCTCGAGGTCGAAGCGCTCGTCTGTGAGGGGGACGCGGACGGGGACCGCGGCGAGCTTCAGCGGGTCGAGGACGTAGCTGGGGAACGACGGCCACCCGGTGACCGCCTCGTCGCCGGGATCGAGCGTTGCGAGCGCGACGAATCCGATGACGGCGTCCGCGCCCGCGCAGACGGTGATCTCCTCGAACCGAACGCCGAGTCGGTCGGCCAACGCCTGCCTGAGGCGCCACGCGCCGCCGTCCGGATACCGGTTGAGCTCGAGAGTGGCGCGGGCGATCGCCTCGCGCGCGGCGGGGAAGGGACCGAACGGCCCCTCGTTCGAGGCCAGCTTGACGACGTGCTCGAGGCCGAGCTCGCGCTGAACCTCCTCGACCGGCTTGCCCGGCTCGTACGGGACGAGGCCCGCAAGCGCGGGACGAATCGGCGACCGAGCCGTGTCGGCCGGCCCCGCGGTCACGTCGCGGGCGTGGGCTCCGCCGCAGCCTCTACGAGCTCCGAGGCCTCCTCGGCCATGGCCTCGGCTGCCTCGTCGAGCGGAGGAGCAACCTCCGGCTGCGTCTCGTCGATGACCTCGCTCGACCTCCGCCTGGAAGCGTAGGCGGCAACCGCCGCGAGGATGCCGAACGACACGAGCCCGAGCGCGAAGTAGAGAGGCAGCCTCGGGCGGCGCTTGCGCTCCTTCCGGGCCCGCTTGGCCGCTCTCTTCTCGAGCGCCTTGATCGTGGCGTAGCCGACGATTGCGTTCTTCTTCGTGAAGACCTTCACGCCTGGAGCCTAGCTCATGTGCGCCGGGCCTACCGACGTCTCGGCGGCAGATGGATCGGCCGACCGAGTGCCACGAGGCCGGCCTCCTTCAGGCCCTCCGAGAACGTCGGGTGCGGAGCCATCCCGTCGGCCAGCGTCTCGACCGTCGCCTCCGCGTCGAGCGCGACGACCGCGGCTTCGATCAGGTCGGTCGCGTGAGGGCCGACGATGACGACGCCCAGGAGCTCGCCGTAGGCCTTCTCGTGGATCGACTTCACCCATCCGGTCGTCTCGCCCGACATGACTGCGCGCGCGTTCGCGACCCACGGGAACCTGCCGACGGCGATGTTCTCCTCTCCGTGCCGCTCGCGCGCCTCGGCCTCCGTCAGGCCGACGCCGGCGATCTCGGGATCGGTGTAGATCGGACGAGGGACCGCGCCGTCCGGCATCTCCACGTCGTGACCCGTCGCGTTCTCCGCTGCGATCTCGCCCTCGCGGAATCCCGTGTGAGCGAGCTGCCAGTACCCGGCGACGTCTCCGGCCGCGTAGATGTTCGGAACGGACGTGCGCCTGTGCGCATCGGTCTCGATCCCCGTCCGCGGGTCGAACGCGACGCCGGCGGCCTCGAGCCCGATGCCCTCGACGACCGGGGCGCGGCCGACCGAGACGAGCATGAGATCGCACTCGACGGTCTCGCCCTCACCGAAGTGGACGACGAGATCCGAGCCGGTGTCCTCGACCTTCGTGCACTGCTTGCCGAGGTGCACGACGACGCCGCGCTTCGCGAACGCCTTCCGCAGCTCGCTCGTCGCGTCGGCGTCCTCCTGCGGGATGAGCGAGTCGAGCATCTCGACGATCGTCACCTCGCTCCCGAAGCGCTCGAAGATGGAGGCGAACTCGCACCCGATGATCCCGCCGCCGAGGACGACGAGCCGGCGCGGAACCTCCGTCTGCGCCAGCAACCCCGTGGAGTCGACGCAGCGTGGCGAGTCGAGCCCGGGGATCGGCGGCCGGATCGGGTACGACCCGGTCGCGACGATCGCGCTCTTGAAGCTGACGCCGATGTCGCCCTGGTCGATCGCGATCGTGCGGGGATCCTCGAAGCGCCCGGCGCCCTCGAGCCACGTGACCCCGTTTGCCTTGAAGAGCGATGCGACGCCGCCGGTCATCTGCTTGACGACGCCGTCCTTCCACTCGTTCGCCTTCGCGAAGTCGAGCACGGGCGCACCGGAGGAGGCGCCCAGCTTCGGGTTGATCTCGCTCGCCGCGTGCAGCGCATGCGCCGTCTGCACCCAGGCCTTCGTCGGGATGCAGCCGACACGCAGGCAGGTGCCTCCGAGCTCGGGCTCCTTCTCG
>JBFFGH010000122.1:0-6617 GCA_041557575.1 Gaiellaceae bacterium | reverse complement strand
GGCCGCGCCAGAACACCGCCGCCGCGGCCGCTGCCTCGGCGGCGAGGCTGACGAGCCCTGCAGCGAGTAGCCACAGACGAAAGTGCCGCATACGGCAAGTTTTCGGCTCGACGACGACTTTCCTTGAGGCGACGCGGCGAGAAGCCGTGATCAGCCCGGCGGCCGCAGGACGGCGAAGGGGTCCGTGACCGCGAGCCGGCGGGCACGGAAGCGGAAGAGGGCTGCCGGACGGCCCCCGGACGGCCCGTGCGCGCGTTGCTCGCCGACCGGCTCGATCGCGCCCCGCCGGAGGAGGACGCGCTTGAGGTTGGTGGCCGAGACCTCGTATCCGAGCGCGGCCCCGTACACGTCACGGAGCTCCGCGAGCGTGAACGTCTCGTCGGCCAGGGCGAAGGCGATGTTCGAGTACGAGAGCTTGCCCTGGAGGCGCTCGCGGCCGGCCAGCACGATCGACCCGTGGTCGAACGCCATGGGCGGGAGCGCGTCCACGGCGTGCCAGCGCGTGTCGGCGGGTACCCGGGGGTCGATGCCGAGGGGGACGAGGCCCAGGTATGCCGTGGCGAGCTCGCGTCGCGCCGGGACACGGTCCGGGTCGCTCCAGGTTCCGAGCTGCTCGAGGTGGGCGACTTCGCGCACGTCCACCTTGGTGGCGAGATGGCGAAGGATCGACGCCTCCAGGCTCTCCTCCGGCCCGAGCGCGCCGCCCGGGAGCGACCACGAGCCGCGAAACGGGTCGAGGCCGCGCTCCCAGAGGAGGACGGAGAGCTTGCCTTCCCTCACCTGGAAGACGACGGCGAGCACGGCATGCGTCTGCGGGGATGGGGTGCTAGACTCGTCCATGAGGTTATCGACTGTGAGGCGAAAACTACCATGACTGAGGACTACGAACCAGATCGAGACGGGGAGCTCGCGCTCGTCGTCGTCGGCGGCGGCGTGGCCGGGCTCTTCGCGGCGCTCTGTGCGGCGGCGGAGGGCGACGTCCTCGTCGTCACGAAGGGCCCTCTCCTGTACTCGTCGAGCCTTCTCGCCCAGGGCGGGATCGCGGCGGCGGTGGGTGACGACGACTCGCCCGCGCTGCATGCGGAGGACACGCTGCGGACGGGGAGAGGGCTGTGCCGCGAGAGCGCGGTGACCGTGCTCACGGAGGAGGCACCGAGCCGCATCCGCGATCTCGTCGACCTCGGCGTCGAGTTCGACGAGGGCCTCGGCCTCGAGGGCGGTCACAGCCGCAGGCGCGTCGTCCACGCGGGCGGCGCCGCCACGGGTGACCGCGTCGAGCGGACGCTCGCCGAGCGCGTGCTCGAGCATCCGCGGATCCAGGTCGCCGAGGGCGAGCGCATGGTGTCCGTCTGGCAGGGCGACGACCGGTGCGTCGGGATCGTGACCGACCTCCGTCCCATTCCGGCCCGGGCGACGCTCATCGCGACCGGGGGCGCCGCTGCTCTCTGGGAGCGCACGACGAACCCGGCCGGGTCGGTGGGCGAGGGGATGGCGGCCGCTTATCGCGCCGGCGCGGCCGTTGCCGATCTCGAGTTCGTCCAGTTCCACCCGACGACGCTCGTCGACTCCTCGCTCCTCCTCTCCGAGGCGCTGCGGGGTGAGGGCGCGCTGCTCCTGGACGAGAACGGCAGGCGGTTCACCGACGAGCTGGCTCCGCGCGACGTCGTCGCCCGCGCGATCGCCGAGCGCGGCACCGTCCTCCTCGACCTCCGACAGATCGACCGCGGTCGCTTCCCGACGTTGATGGGGAGCCTCATGGAAGAGGGGTACGACCCGGCCGAGACTCCGATCCCGGTGGCGCCGGCCGCGCACTACACCGTGGGCGGAGTGGTCACCGACCTCGACGGCGCGACCGGCGTGCCCGGGCTCTACGTCGCCGGCGAGGCGGCTGCGACCGGCGTTCACGGAGCGAACCGGCTCGCGTCGAACTCGCTCCTCGAGTGCCTCGTCTTCGGTCGGCGCGCTGCGCTCTCGGCGCTCGGTCGGCCCGGCCTTCCGAGCCGGCTCCCCGACACGCCCGAGCCCCCCGGCGTCGAGCCCGTCACACCCGAGATCCGCTCGGGCCTCTGGCGCGACTGCGGGCTCATTCGCGACGCCGAGGGCCTCTCGCGGCTGCTCGACTCGCCGCACCTCCTGACGCGGCTCGTCGCGCGCTCTGCGATCACGCGCGAGGAGAGCCGCGGCTCCCACTTCCGCTCCGACTTCCCGACGGAGAGCGACGCGTACGAGGGGCACGTCGTCCTTCGACGGGGTGCGGAGCCGGTGCTCGAGTCGTGGCAGTGACCACGGACGCGATCCAGGAGGCCGTGACGGCGGCGCTCGCGGAGGACGTCGGCACGGGCGACGTGACGACCGAGGCGACCGTTCCCGCCGAGGCGGTCGGGACGGCCGAGATCCTCCTCAAGGAGCCCGGGGTGATCTGCGGGCTCGCGGTCGCCGAGGCTACGTTCCGGGCTCTGGACGAGGACGTCCGCTTCGACGCTCTCGTGGACGACGGGGAGGTGGTGACCGACGTGCCTGCTCCCGTCGCCACGGTGACGGGAGCGGAGCGGGCGATCCTCACCGGCGAGCGCGTGGCCCTGAACTTCCTCGGGCGGCTCTCCGGCATCGCGACCCTGACGAAGCGGTATTCCGACGCGCTCGCAGGCACGCGCGCAGCGGTGCTCGACACGCGCAAGACGACGCCCGGGCTGCGTGCCCTCGAGAAGTACGCCGTCGCCTGCGGGGGAGGCAAGAACCATCGCTTCGGCCTCGACGACGCGGTGCTCGTGAAGGACAACCACCTGCGCGCCGCGGGCTCGATCACGCGCGCGGTCGAGCGTGTCCGCGAGCTGTCCGACCTGCCGGTGGAGGTCGAGTGCGAGAGCCTCGACCAGGTCGGCGAGGCGCTCACCGCGGGCGTGGAGGCGATCCTGCTCGACAACATGTCGCTGGACGGGCTCCGGTCGGCCGTCGCACTCGCGGACGGCCGCGCACGGCTGGAGGCGTCGGGCGGCATCACCCTCGACAACATTCGCGCGGTCGCGGAGACGGGCGTGGACGAGATCTCCGTCGGCGCGCTCACCCACTCGGCTCGTTCTCTCGACGTCTCACTGGAGCTCAGATGACCACAGCGCAACTCACGGCAGACGAGATCACGACGATGCACGAGGAGATCCGCGCGCTCGCATCCGAGCGGAGCGCGGTGATCCTCGCCCACAACTACCAGGTGCCCGAGGTGCAGGACGTCGCCGACTACGTGGGCGACTCGCTCGGGCTCTCGCGCGAGGCCGCTGCGACGGACGCCGATGCGATCGTCTTCTGCGGCGTCCACTTCATGGCCGAGACGGCCGCGATCCTGAGCCCGCAGAAGACGGTGCTCATCCCGGACCTCGACGCCGGCTGCTCGCTCGCCTCCTCGATCACCGCAGACCAGCTCCGCGTGTGGAAGGCGGAGAACCCCGGCGCCGTGGTCGTGTCGTACGTGAACACGACCGCCGAGGTGAAGGCCGAGAGCGACTACTGCTGCACGTCGGGGAACGCCAAGGGCGTGATCGAGGCGATCCCGGAGGACACGGAGATCCTGTTCCTGCCGGACATGTACCTCGGCCTCTGGCTCGAGCGCGTCACGGGCAGGAAGCTCAGGATCTGGATGGGCGAGTGCCACGTCCATGCGGGGATCCGGCCCCAGGACATCACGCGCATGCAGGCGGAGAACCCCGACGCCGAGTTCCTCGTCCACCCGGAGTGCGGCTGCGCGAGCCAGTGCATGGCGTTCGGCGGCGACAACATGCACATCCTCTCGACCGAGGGGATGATCAGGTTCGCGAAGTCCTCGCCGAAGGAGCGGTTCCTCGTCGCGACCGAGACGGGGATCCTCCACCGCCTGCACAAGGAGGCTCCCGAGAAGCGCTTCGAGGCGATCTCGGAGAAGGCGATCTGCCGGTACATGAAGATGATCACGCTGCCGAAGCTCCTCGACTCGCTCCGCGACTGGAAGTACGAGGTCACGGTGCCCGAGGACATCGCCGCTCGAGCGCGGGGCGCGATCGACCGGATGATCGCGATCTCCTAGGCGGATGGCCGGGAAGGCTCTCACCGACACGCAGCGTGCGTTCCTCGAGAGCCCGTTCGTCGGGATCGTGACCGATCTCCGGCCGGACGGCTCGCCGCACTCGACGGTCGTGTGGGTCGACGTGGACGACGAGGGCGCCTCCATCAACACCGCGTGGCCGCGCGCGAAGCCCCGCTACCTCGCGAACGACTCCCGCGTCTCCCTGGTCGTCATCGATCCGGAGGACGCGTACCGGTGGATCGCGATCGACGGGACGGTGACCATGTCCGAGGAAGAGGCGAACGAGCAGATCGATCGCCTCGCGAAGAAGTACGCCGGGCTCGACAGCTACCCGTGGCACCGCCCCGGGGAGACCCGTGTCAGCATCCGGATCTCCGCCTCGAGGATCGAGGCCCGGGGCATCGACTGAGATCGCGGTCTACGTCGCCCGCACGGAGTGCACCGGTGGCAGCTTCGTCGCCGCCGTGAACCACGTCTTCCCCGCGTCGCGGGATCCGAAGACGTCACCCGACGTCGCCCCGAAGTAGAGGCCCATCGACTCGCCCGAGCCCTCGTGGCAGAACGCCTGCCGGAGGATCGTGAGGTAGGCGTCCTCCTGCGGGAGGCCGTCGCGGTGCTCGATCCAGGTCGAGCCGGCGTCGCGGGTCTCGTAGACGCGGACGCGCCCTTCGGGCGTCACACGGTCGAGATCCGCGACGAGCGGGATGACGTACGCGCTGTCGGGATCCTCGGGGTCGATCACCATCGGGAAGCCGAAGTCGGACGGAAGCCCGTCGGCGATCGAGACCCAGCTCTCGCCTGCGTCGTCTGAGCGGTAGACGCCGCCGTGGAACTGGATGAAGAGCCGCTCCGGGTGGAGCGGCGCGCGGTGCATGTTGTGCACGCAGAGAGTGATCGTGTCCTCCTGCGCCTCCTCGGGCAGGTAGCGCGGGCGGAGGCCCTTGTTCCCGTGTCGCCACGTCCGTCCGCCGTCGTCGGAGAGCCAGACCCCCACGGCGGAGATCGCGAGCGCGATGCGCGACGGATCGCCGGGCCAGGTCGCGATCGAGTGCATGCACATCCCGCCGGCGCCCGGGCTCCACTCCGGGCGGGTCGGCTGGTTCCAGAACGCGTCGTTCAACTGCCAGCTCTCGCCGCCGTCCCGGCTCTCGAAGAGCACCCCTGGCGCGCCGCCTGCGTAGAGCAGCCCGTCCTCCTCGCCGGGAACGACCGTCCACAGCCGCTCGAGCTTCGCGTCGCCGCCCTCCGGGAGCTCGACGCCCTCGGCCTGCCGCCACTCGCCGGAGAGGTCGTCCGAGTAGAAGAGCTTGGGCCCGTAGAAGGGAGACGTGACGCACGCGAACGTCCTGCCCGTGCGTTCATCGCGCACCGCGTACTCCACGGGCTCGCCGGCGAACCAGCGCTCGGTGATCGCGAACGGCTCGGCGGCACCGCCCTCGAGCCCGAAGAGGCCCTTCTTCGTCCCGACGAGGAGCTCCGTCATCTCAACCTCCCGAGATCGCCGGGATGACGTGCAGGCGGTCGTCGGCGCCGACCACCGTGTCCTCCCGTCCGTAGTCGCGGTTCACGAACACGTTCACGTGCTCTCTGATCAGGCCGCGCTCGTCGAGGATCCACCCCCTCGTTCCCGGGTGCTCGCGCTCGAGCGCTCGCAGGACGTCGGCGACCGTCGCTCCCTCGAGCTCGAGCTCGCGCCGTCCGCCCGCGAGCTCGGACAGGGGCGCGCGAAGCCTCACGAGGGCCATCGCACGATCGTAGTCGCTGGCATGCAGAAGAGACGACGGCGCCCCTGAGCACAGGGCGCCGTCGTGCAGGCGGTGCTCACTTCTTGACCTTGAAGGTGAACACCTTTCTCGTCGTCTTGTCCGCCGTCACCTGGACGGCGATCCTGAGCTTCTTTCCCTTCGCTGCCTTGGGGATCTTCACCGTGGCCTTCAGGACGCCGCCCCTGAACGTGTGCTTGTGGCGGACGGTCTTGCCTGCCACGGTCGTCTTGCACTCCGCGGTACCAATCTTGAGCGGCTTCTTGTCGACGCTGCTCGTGATGGCGAACCTCACCGTGAACTTCTTCCCCGCCATCGGTGCGGCCGGCGTCGCCTTCGGCTTGCCGATCATCGGCTTGACCGCAGGCGGTGGTGGCGGAGCGGGAGCCACGCCTATCAGCTCGTACACCCAGAGCTGGCTGCACCGTACGTCCTTGATCATGCACGGGTCTGGGGGCGCGACGTCGCCCACCGTGGCCCCGAAGATGGAGTCGATTTCCATCGTGATGAACCCGAACGCGAACGCCTGGTCGATGGAGAACGCCTCCCTCGGGAACGAGAACTCGAGGACACCGTCGGCGAAGCTCGCCGGAACGGCGACGCCGGAAAGCTCGTCGCCGTCCTCGTCGAGCGCTTCCGCTACGACGAGCCCGCCCACGTTGACTACCCCGACCATGCCTTCGAGCCCGAACTCGTCCCCGGTCGAGGAGTTGCGATCCGCGTCGATCCCCATCGCGACGGCCGACGACGGCTCGAGCGATACGGCGATCCGCACCGTCACCACGCCGGCCTCGTCGTTG
>JBFFGH010000121.1:0-6671 GCA_041557575.1 Gaiellaceae bacterium | reverse complement strand
GCTCATCGCCAACTCGAACCTGGTGCCGAAGTGGGCGACCTGGGAGCACTTCGACGAACTCGACCGCAAGGGCCTGATGATGTACGGCCAGATGACCGCCGGCAGCTGGATCTACATCGGGACGCAGGGGATCCTGCAGGGCACCTACCAGACGTTCGCGGCGGCGGGGGAGAGGCACTTCGGGTCGCCCGACCTGACCGGCCGAACGGTCTTCACGGCCGGGCTCGGCGGCATGGGCGGCGCGCAGCCGCTGGCGGCGACGATGGCCGGCGCCGCCATCCTTTGCGTCGAGGTCGACCCGAGCCGGATCGAGCGGCGGCTCGAGACCCGCTACCTCGACGAGGTGGGCGACTCCCTCGACGACGCCCTCGCCCGCGTCCGTGCCGCCGCGGCCGAGGGCAGGGCGCTGTCGGTCGGGCTCCTCGCGAACGCCGCCGACGTCGTCCCCGAGCTCGCCCGCCGCGGGGAGCGCTTCGACCTCGTGACCGACCAGACCGCTGCACACGACCCGCTCACCGGATACGTCCCGCAGGGCCTCGACGTCGAGCAGGCGGCCGAGCTGCGGGAGCGCGACCCGGACGAGTACGTGCGCCGCGCCCGCGCCTCGATCGCCGTCCACGTCGAGGGGCTGCTCGAGCTCGCCCGCGCCGGATGCAACGTCTTCGACTACGGGAACAACCTCAGGGGCGAGGCGGAGCAGGCGGGCGTCGCGGATGCCTTCTCCTACCCGGGATTCGTGCCCGCGTACATCCGGCCGCTCTTCTGCCGCGGGGTCGGGCCGTTCCGCTGGGCCGTGCTCTCGGGTGATCCCGCCGACATCGACGCGATCGACGCCCGCCTCGGGGAGCTCTTCCCGGACGACCGCCTCCTCCAGCGCTGGCTCGAGCTGGCCCCCGAGCGCGTCGCGTTCCAGGGGCTGCCCGCGCGGATCTGCTGGCTCGGCTACGGCGACCGGGCGAAGGCGGGCCTCGCGATCAACGAGCTCGTGCGCTCGGGGACGGTGTCCGCTCCCGTCGTCATCGGGCGCGACCACCTCGACTCGGGCTCCGTCGCGTCCCCGTACCGCGAGACCGAGGCGATGCGCGACGGCTCCGACGCGATCGCGGACTGGCCGATCCTGAACGCGCTCCTGAACGTCGCGGCGGGCGCGACGTGGGTGAGCGTGCACCACGGCGGCGGGGTCGGGATCGGAAACTCGATCCACGCGGGCATGGTCGTCGTCGCCGACGGCACGGACGTCGCCGCCGAGAAGCTGGAGCGGGTCCTCACGACCGATCCGGGGACGGGCGTGATGCGGCACGCGGACGCGGGGTACGACGAGGCGCTCGACGCCGCACGGGAGAGCGGGCTGGACCTGCCGTCGCTCCCGTGACCCCACCGAAGCTGCTCGTTCGCGATCTGGCGCAGGTCGCGACCCCGGCCGGGCGCGATGCGCCGCTTCGCGAGCGGGCGCTCCGCGACGTCGAGGTCCTCGAGGACGCGTTCGTCCTCTGCTCCGCCGGCCGGATCGAGGCGGTCGGTCGCATGCGTGACCTGCCGGCGCTCGACGGCGACGTCGAGGAGCTCGACGGCCGCGGGCTCTCCGCGATCCCAGGGCTCGTCGACTGCCACACGCATGCCTGCTTCGCGGGCGACCGCGTCGACGAGTTCTCGCTGCGGGCGGGCGGCGCGACGTACGAGGAGCTGCACGCGAAGGGCGGCGGCATCCTCTCCACGGTCCGCGCGACGAGGGCCGCCGGCGACGCCGGGCTGGCCGAGGCGCTCGCGCTCCACACGGGCTGGATGCTCCGTGCGGGCACGACCACCTTCGAGGCGAAGTCCGGCTACGGGCTCGACCGGGAGACGGAGCTCGCTCAGCTGCGCGCGATCCGCGACGCGGGCGGGACGCCGACCTGGCTCGGCGCTCACGCAGTTCCACCGGAGTTCGACAGCGCGGACGAGTACGTGGGCTTCCTCGTCGAGGACGTGCTCCCGGACGCAGCGACGCTCGCGGAGGCGGCGGACGTGTTCCTCGAGGGGGGAGCGTTCGACTCCGCGCAGGCGAGGCGCTACCTCTCAGCGTGCGCGGAGGCAGGTCTCGCGCTGCGGCTGCACGGCGACCAGTTCACGGAGATGGGGGCCGTTCCGCTCGCGATCGAGCTCGGGGCGCGCTCGCTCGACCACCTCGAGGCGACGGGCGATGCGGGAGTGCGCGCCCTCGCCGCGAGCGACGTCGTGGGCGTGCTCCTGCCCGCGAGCGCGCTCTTCCTCGGCCGGCCGATGCCGCCCGGGCGCGACCTCGTCGACGCGGGAGCGGCGGTCGCGCTCGCGACCGACTTCAACCCGGGCAGCGCCTTCTGCGAGAGCCTGCCGCTCGTCTGCTCGCTGGCCGCCACGCAGCTCCGGATGGCCCCGGAGGAAGCCCTCGCCGCGTGCACGGTGAACGCCGCCCACGTCCTTCGCCTCGCCGACCGGAAGGGTCGGCTCGCGCCCGGCTACGACGCGGACGTCGTGCTCGTCGGCGCCGAGGACTGGCGCCACGTCGCGTACCACCTCGCCGGCCCCGTGGTGGACACGGTGATCCGAAGCGGGCGGGCCGCATGGACGGCGCGGGCATAATCGGTCGCCATGACGACGAGGAAGCAGCGGAGGCGCAGGGAGAAGGAGAAGCGCCATGAGTACGTGTGGGTCGACGAGGAGGGAAACGAGCTCGCGCCTGAGGAGGCGCCCACGAAGCAGGCGAGCACGAGCCCGGAGCCCCGCCGTGGCGGGCGTGAGCCCGTCGCCCCCTCCTGGCAGAAGTCGTTCAAGCGCGGGCTCATCTTCGCGCCGATCATGTTCGTGACCGTGATGTTCCTCTCGAAGGGCCTCACGGTCAGCCAGCAGATCACGCAGACGCTCTTCATCGTCTCCGTCTTCATCCCGTTCAGCTACTTCCTCGACCGGATGATGTACCGCTCCTTCCAGAAGCGCCGCGCCGCGAGGAACCGTGCCGGCGGCGGCAAGCGCGGGAACTGACGAGGGGGTCGAGATGGCGCTTCGCGTCGACCCGCTCACGCTCGGGCCGATCGGGACGAACTGCTACGTCGTTCGACCCGGGACGGGCACCAACGGCGCCGTCGTCGTCGATCCGAGCGGCGACGCGACCGAGCTGCGCCTGACCCTCGCTCGCCTCGGCACGCGGTGCGAGGCGATCCTCGTCACGCACGGTCACTGGGATCACCTCGTCGGCGTCGCCGATCTCGCGGAGGGCACGGGCGCTCCCGTGTACATGCCCGAGGGCGAGCGCGTGCTGCTCGAGAGCCCGGCTCCCTTCACGCCCGCCGGGATCACGGTGCGGGGCTGCACGCCGGACGTGCTCCTCGAGGGCGGGGAGACCTTCGAGGTCGCCGGCATGTCGTTCGAGGTGCTGCCGGTGCCGGGGCACTCGCCCGCGCACATCGCCTACTACGCGGACGGCTGCCTCTTCTCCGGCGACGTCCTCTTCGCGGGGTCGGTGGGGCGCACCGACCTCCCGGGAGGGGACTGGGACACGCTGCTCGCGTCGATCCGCATGCTGGTCGAGAGGTTCCCGCCCGAGACGGCCGTGTACCCGGGGCACGGCCCCGTCACGACGCTCGGCGACGAGCTCGTGCGCAACCCGTTCCTCGCAGAGCTCCGTCCGGAGGGGACGGGATGAGCGGCGGTCGGATCGAGCGGCCGCGCGGGACCCACGACGTCGTCCCGGCGGAGCAGCCGCTCTGGCGGCGCGTCACGGGCGAGATCGAACGGCTCTGCGCGCTCTACGGCTACCGGCCGATCTCGACGCCCGTCTTCGAGGACACGGCGCTCTTCGCCCGGACGTCCGGCGAGGGCTCGGACGTCGTGCAGAAGGAGATGTACACGTTCGCCGACCGCTCGGACCGCTCCCTCACCCTGCGGCCGGAGGGGACGGCCCCGATCTGCCGGGCGTACGTCGAGAACGGGCTCCACCGGGAGCCGCAGCCGCAGAAGCTCTTCACGATCGGGACGATGTATCGCTACGGGACTCCCGGCCGCGGCCGCTACCGCGAGCACTGGCAGGCTTCCGTGGAGGCGATCGGCAGCGACGACCCGCTGATCGACGCGGAGCTGATCCAGCTCTACGACACGCTGCTCCACCGGCTCGGCGTCACGCGCTACCACCTCGAGCTCAACTCGATCGGCTGCCGCGAGTGCCGTCCCGCCTACCTGGAGCGGCTGCGCGCCTGGCTCGCGGCGACCCGCGACCGGCTGGACGCGGAGACGCAGAAGAAGGCGGACACGACGCTGCTCCGGGTCTTCGACAACTACCACGCCAAGCCGGAGGCGACCCGCGCGGCGCTCGACGAGGCGCCGAAGATCGGCGACTCGCTGTGCGAGGAGTGCGAGACCCGCTTCGCCGCAGTCCGCGCCGATCTCGACGCCGTCGGCGTCTCCTACACGCTCGTCCCGACGCTCGTGCGCGGCCTCGACTACTACTCGCGCACCGCCTGGGAGTTCGTCGGCCCCCTCGAGAGCGAGAACGCGACGATCTCGGGCGGCGGGCGCTACGACTACCTCGTCGAGGAGATCGGCGGCCCGCCGACCCCGGGCGTCGGCTTCGGCGCAGGCATCGAGCGGCTGCTGATCGCGCTCGAGGAAGAGGGCGCTGCCGAGGCCGAGCCTCCGTCGCTCGACGTCTTCTTCGCGCTCGAGCCCGGGGCGCCGCGTGAGGCGGTCACGCGCTGGCTCGCCGAGCTGCGCGGCGCCGGCGCGGCGTGCGACACCGACTACGCGGGTCGCTCGCTCAAGGGCCAGCTGACCCAGGGGGCGCGGCTCGGCGCCTCGGCGATCGTCGTCGTCGGCCCGGAGAGCGCGACCATCCGCCGTGCCGGGTCGACCGACGAGGTCGTCGGGCACGACGGCCTCTCGGGGAGACTGTTGCCGTGAGCTGGCGCGACCTCATGTGCGGGGAGCTCCGGTCCGAGCACGTCGGCCGGGAGCTGACGCTCGCCGGCTGGGCCGATCGCCGGCGGGATCACGGCGGGCTCGTGTTCGTCGATCTCCGCGACCGCACGGGGACGAGCCAGATCGTGATCAACCCCGAGCGCTCGCCCGCCGCGGCGGAGCTCGCGAAGGAGATCCGCAACGAGTTCGTCCTCCAGGCGAAGGGCGAGGTCGTCGCGCGCTCCCCGGAGACCGTCAACTCGAAGATGGCGACGGGGGAGGTCGAGCTCCAGGTGGACGACCTCGTGATCGTCTCGCGCTCCACGCCGCTCCCGTTCCAGCTCGACGAGGAGGGCGTGGACGAGACGCTGCGCCTCCGCTATCGCTGGCTCGACCTCCGCCGGGAGAAGCTCCAGCAGAACCTGCGGCTCCGCGCGCAGATGGTCGGGATCATCCGGCGCGAGATGGAAGCGGCGGGCTTCCTCGACATCCAGACGCCGATCCTCTTCAAGCCGACACCCGAGGGCGCGCGCGACTTCGTCGTCCCGAGCCGCCTGCAGAGGGGCAGGTTCTTCGCGCTGCCGCAGAGCCCGCAGATCCTCAAGCAGCTGACGATGATCGCGGGCTTCGACCGCTACTACCAGATCGCGATCTGCTTCCGGGACGAGGATCTCCGCGCCGACCGGGTGCAGGAGATCACCCAGCTCGACGTCGAGATGTCCTTCCCGGACCGCGACGAGCTCTTCGGGCTCATCGAGCGGACGTTCGTTTCGATCTGGCGCGAGTGCCTCGGCATCGAGATCCCGACGCCGTTCCCGAGGATGACCCACGAGGAGGCGGATCGCCGCTTCGGGTCGGACAAGCCCGACCTCCGGTTCGGCCTCGAGCTCGAGGACGCGACGGAGCTCACGCGCGGCTCCGGGTTCGGCGTGTTCGCGGATGCGGAGGCCGTGCGCTTCGTGCGCGTCCCCCGCACGTACTCCCGAGCGGAGGTCGGGGAGCTCGAGGAGGTCGCGAAGGTGTACGGGGCGAAGGGGCTCGCGTACCTCATGCGGGACGGGGAGAGCGGCGAGCTCCGCTCGCCCATCGCGAAGTTCCTCTCCGACGGCGAGCTCGAGGCGCTCGCGGTCGCGCCCGGCGAGACGCTGCTCTTCGCGGCCGGACCGTGGGAGCTGACGTCGAAGGTGCTCGGGCCTCTCCGGCTCCATCTCGGCAGGGAGCTCGGCCTGATCGACGAGGAGGCGTTCACCTTCCTCTGGGTCACCGACTTCCCGATGTTCGAGTGGGACGAGGAGGAGGGGCGCTGGAACGCGATGCACCACCCGTTCACTCGTCCGACCGACGAGTGGCGCGACCGCGTCGCCGAGACCCCGGGCTCCGCGCTCGCGTACGCGTACGACCTCGTCGTCAACGGGAACGAGCTCGGAGGAGGCTCGTTCAGGATCCACGAGCCCGACCTCCAGGCGCAGGTGTTCGACATCCTCTCGCTGAGCCCCGAGGAGCAGCGGACGAAGTTCGGCTTCCTGCTCGACGCCCTTGCGATGGGGGCGCCTCCTCACGGCGGGATCGCGCTCGGGATCGACCGGATGACGATGGTGCTCGCGCGCGAGCCGAACCTCCGGGATGTCATCGCCTTCCCCAAGAACCAGGCCGGGCTCGACCCGATGAGCGGTGCGCCGAGCGAGGTGACGGAGGCGCAGCTCGACGAGCTCGGCATCCGGCTCGCCGAGCCCCCGTCCTGACCTCTCAGGTGATGAGGGCGTCGC
>JBFFGH010000120.1:0-6684 GCA_041557575.1 Gaiellaceae bacterium | reverse complement strand
CTCGACCGTCTCGCCACGACCGAGCTGGAGCTCGTCGGGCCGGAGCAGGAGGGGGAACATCCCGAGCCGCTCGGCCGCGGCGGCGAACGAGACGCGGGTTCGCGTCGAG
This sequence comes from Gaiellaceae bacterium, assembly GCA_041557575.1. Taxonomy (GTDB): domain Bacteria; phylum Actinomycetota; class Thermoleophilia; order Gaiellales; family Gaiellaceae; genus GMQP-bins7. The sequence goes on along the minus strand of JBFFGH010000120.1, from coordinate 6,575 downwards.
GGCTTCTCGAAGAAGCAGACGAGCGTGTCCCCGCGGAGGGCCTCCACGAAGCCATGAGGCCGCGTCTTCATGTCCGCCGCGAGATCGAGCAGGGCGGCCAGCGACTCCGCCTCGAGGTCCGAGACGCGAAGGAGGTCGTCGGGGATCGGAGGCGAGACGCTGCTCACGGCCGCTTCTCCACGAGGCGCCCGCTCCCGCGGGCGAGGCGTAGGAGCGGAGCGAGCACGTCTGCCAGCGTGGGACGTCCGATCTCCTCGAGCTCGTAGCCCGCTCTCCTGATCGGGTGGTGGGTCGTCACGACGCGCGCGAGGTCGATGGGTGTCCCGGAGACGATCACGTCGGCGTCGGACGCCTCGATCGTCTGCTCGAGCTCGTGGAGCATCTCGTCCGAGTAGCCCATCGCCGGGAGCACCTTCCCGAGGTGGGGGTACTCGGAGTAGAGCCCCGCGATGGAGCCCACCGCGAACGAGCGTGGGTCGACGAGCTCGGCGGCGCCTCCCTTCAGGGCCGCCACCGTGCCCGCCCCGAACGCCATCCCGCCGTGCGTGAGCGTCGGGCCGTCCTCGATCACGAGGACGCGCTTCCCCTCGATCGACGGCCCGGGGGCGAGCGTCACCGGCGAGCGGGCCGTGATCACGGTCGCGAGCGGGTTCGCCTCCTCGATGTGCCGCAGCACCCGCTCGACGTCGTGCTGATCCGCGCTGTCGACCTTGTTGACGACGACGACGTCCGCGCGCAGGAGATTCGTCTCGCCCGGGTGGTACGTGACCTCGTGCCCCGCGCGGAGCGGATCGGTGACGACCACGTGCAGGTCGGGGCGGAAGAACGGGAGGTCGTTGTTGCCGCCGTCCCAGATCAGGATGTCCGACTCCGTCTGGGCCAGCTCGAGCACGGCCGCGTAGTCGACGCCCGCGTACACGGTCATTCCCATCGAGACGGGGATCTCGTACTCCTCCCGCTCCTCGAGCGTCGGATGTGCGGCGTCGATCTCCTCGATGCTCGTGAAGCGCTGGACGGCCATCGCCTCGAGGTCGCCGTACGGCATGGGGTGCCTGACGAGGCCCACCCGCAGCCCGGCTGCGAGGATCACGGACCCGATGCGACGGCTCGTCGGGCTCTTCCCGCAGCCCGTCCGGACCGCCGTCACCGCGACGACGGGCTTCGCGGCCTCGAGCAGCATCCCCCGGGGCCCGAGGAGCGTGAAGTCGGCGCCCGCCGCGAGTACCCGCGACGCGCGGTGCATGACGTCCTCGTGGCTCAGGTCGGAGTACGAGAGGACCACCTCGTCGATGCCCTCGCTGCGGATGATGTCGACGAGCTCCTCCTCGGGCCTGATCGGGATGCCGCCCGGGTAGAGCGGCCCGGCGAGCGACGGCGGATACACGCGGTCTGCGATCCCCGGGATCTGCGTCGCGGTGAAGGCGACGACGCGGACGGAGGAGTCCTCGCGGAACACGGTGTTGAAGTCGTGGAAGTCGCGTCCCCCCGCGCCCATGATCACGACTCTTCGCATGCCCCAAGTGGTGCCCGCACGACGTGCTTCCGGCATCGGAGTCAGCGCCGATTCTCTCGGCGGCGAACTACTGACTGGCGCTTTCGGGGCTCTCCGTAGAATCGGCGCGCAGTGAGAGTCGCGGACCGGGCCATCGTGCGCATTCTCCCTGCCGTGCCCCGGTCGATCGTCCGGCGTCTCTCCGCTCCGTACATCGCCGGCGCGACCCTCGAGGACGCCCGCGCGCTCGTCGCGCGGCTGAACGCCGAGGGGAAGCTCGCCACGGTGGACGTGCTGGGCGAGGAGGTCACGGTCGCCGCCGAGGCCGAGGCGGTCGCCTCCGCCTACCACGCGGCGCTCGACGCGATCGCGGCCGACCGGCTCGACGCCAACGTGTCGGTCAAGCTCACCGCGCTCGGGCTCGAGCTCGACCTCGGTCTCTGCAGGTCGCTCCTCGCCACCGTCGTCGCGGACGCCGCGGCCCGCGGCATCTTCGTCAGGATCGACATGGAGCACTCGGGGTGCACGGACGACACGCTCCGGCTCTACCGCGAGCTCCGGGAGTCCGGTCGCGACAACGTCGGCATCGTCCTGCAGTCGTACCTCCGGCGAACGCTCGCCGACGTGGGGGACATCATCGACCTGAGGCCGAGCGTCCGGCTGTGCAAGGGGATCTACGTCGAGCCCGCCTCGAGTGCGTACACGGGGCGCCAGCAGATCCGCGACAACTTCCTGCTCACCCTCGACGCGCTGCTCGAGGCCGGTTCGTACGTCGCGGTCGCGACGCACGACGAGTGGCTCATCGAGCGCTCGCTCCCGCGGCTCGCCGGTTTGGAGCGCGATGCGTACGAGCTCCAGATGCTCCTCGGCGTCCGGGAGGAACGCGCGACGGAGCTGGTCGCGGAGGGCCACCGGTTGCGCGTGTACGTGCCCTACGGCGACCGCTGGTACGAGTACTCGCTCCGGCGGCTGCAGGAGAACCCGGCGGTTGCCGGGATGGTCGCGAAGGCGACGCTGCTACGCGTCGTCCCCGGGCGGGGCTGAGGAGACGCCGGGCGGGGCGGCGAGGAGCAACCCCGCGCCGCCGTCGATGACGATCGTCTGGCCCACGATCATCTCGGCGTCCGGCGAGCAGAGGAACGTCGCCAGCGCCGCCACCTCGGCGGGTGTCACGAGCCTGCCGGCAGGCGCCATCCGGCCCATCGCGAGCATCTCCTCGCGGTTCGGGAAGAACTCGAGCGCGTCCGTCTCGACGACGCCCGCGGAGATCGCGTTGACGCGGATGCCCCGCGGCGCCAGCTCCACCCCGAGGTAGCGGACGAGGGCCTCGAGCGCCGCCTTGGACGCGCCGACGATCGCGTAGTTCTCAAGCACGCGCGTCGAGCCGAGGCTCGTGAGCGCGACGACGGACGATCCCTGCGGCATCGAGGGGGCGGCTGCGCGCACGACAGCGAGGAACGCGCGGGCGTTCGCACCGAGCGTCCAGTCCCAGTGCTTGTCCGTCGTCTCGAGCGCCGGGCGGATGACTCCGGTCGCCGCGCTGTGGACGACCGCGTCGAGCGGGCCGAGAGCGGCCACCTCGTCGACCATGCGCTCCGAGGCGACGTTCGCCCGGATGAGGGTCGGCTCGGCGCCGAGCGAGCGGAGCTGCTCGGCGGTCTCCTCGGCCGCACGGTCGCCGCGGAAGTAGCCGATCGCGACGCGGCCGGCGCCCCGCTCCGCGAACCGCAGCGCGATCGCCTTGCCGATGCCCCTCGACCCGCCGGTCACGAGGATCGACGCGCCGTCGAAGGAGCTCATTCGCCTCGCTCGGGGAGTGGGTCGTACGCGGGGGCCGAGGACGGGATCGTCTCCCAGCCGATCCGCGTGCGCGGCTCCGGGCCACCCTCCTCCGCCCTGGAGGACGCGTGCCCGAGCCGGTCGAGCAGCTCCATCTTCTCCTCGCCGTACCGCCGGACGGGGTCGTCCTCCGGGAGGTCCTCGATCAGCTCCTGCACGCGGGCGCGGAGCTGGTACGCGAAGTGGGGCGTCGCCGGCCCGATGAGGACGTCGATGTCGTCGAAGGTCAGGTCGGCCATGTCGCGCCAAGCCTAGTGCCTGCGGGCGAACCGGCGCGAGCGTGACCTCCACCGGGTGCACGGCGGCACACGCACCGTGCGCTGTAGCGTCCGCCGCGTGCGGAGGCCCACGACCGTCGAGCTCATGCTGCTCGCGACCATCCTCTTGTGGGCGCTGAACCTCAGCGTCACCCGCTACATCCTCACGCACGGCCTCGCCCCGCTCTCCTACGCGAGCGTTCGCTACGGCCTCGCGGCGGCGATCTTCGTCGGCCTGACGCTCGTCGCCGAGCGGACCCTCCGCATCGAGCGCCGGCACCTGCCGCTCATCGGGGCCGCCGTCGTCGCCCTCTGGCTGAACCAGATGTCGTTCGTGTTCGCGCTCGAGCGGACGACCGCCTCCACGATCGGGCTCCTCCTCGGTGCGATCCCGATCTTCGCGGCGCTGCTCGGGCTCGCTCTCGGGACGGAACGTCTCACGGGGCGCTTCTGGATCGCGGCGGCGATCTCCTTCTTCGGCGTCGCGCTCGTGGCCCTCGGTGAGGGCGGCGACGTATCGGGTGGCGCGCTCGGCATCCTGCTCGGGCTCTCGACGGGCGCGACCTGGGCGGTGTACTCGGTCGTCGTGGCGCCGCTCATGAAGACCTACTCGCCGTCCCGCGTGAGCGCGATCGTGCTCCCCGCGACCTGGGCGCTGCTCCTGCTGAGCGGCCTCGGCCAGCTCCGGGGGCAGGACTGGGAGGTCGGCTGGGAGGTGTGGGCGCTCCTCCTCTTCGCGACCATCGGACCGCTCGTCCTCACGAACGTGCTGTGGTTCCGCTCCATCCACAGGATCGGTCCCGCACGGGCGACTCTGGCCGCGAACCTCCAGCCGTTCGTGGCCGCGGTGCTCGCCGTCGTCCTCCTGGCGGAGCCGCTCGCGCTGCTCCAGGTGGTCGGCGGCGCGCTCATCGCCGTCGGGATCCTCGTCGCCCGGCGGCGTGCCCCCGCCGCGCAGGCCCCGTAAGATCAAGGCCATGAGCGAACACGACTTCATGCCGATCGAAGGCTGGGACTACATCGAGATCTGGGTCGGGAACGCGAAGCAGTCCGCCTACTTCTACGAGCACGCCTACGGCTTCACCCGGACTGCGTACGCCGGCCCCGAGACGGGCGTGCGCGATCGTGCCTCGTACCTCCTCGAGCAGGGGGAGATCCGCTTCGTGCTGACGAGCGGCCTGCGCGTCGACAGCGACGTCTGCCGCTGGGCGGCGGCGAAGGGGGACAGCGTGCGCGACGTCGCGCTCGCCGTGCCCGATGCGACGCATGCCTACCGCCAGGCGGTGCAGCGCGGCGCGCGCGGCGTGGTCGAGCCGCACTGGGTCGAGGACGACTCCGGGCGGGTCGAGCTGGCCGCGATCGCGACGTACGGCGACAACATCCACACGTTCGTCAACCGCTCCGAGTACTCGGGCCCCCACCTGCCGGGCTTCCAGTCGGTGCTCGAGGACGGCACCGGCCCCGCTCGAGGCGCAGGGCTGGTCGCGATCGACCACGTGGTCGGCAACGTCGAGCTCGGCCGCATGGACGAGTGGGTGGACTTCTACGGGCGCGTCCTCGGCTTCACGCAGCTCCGGCACTTCTCGGACGAGGACATCTCGACCGAGTACTCGGCGCTCATGTCGAAGGTGATGACGGACGGCAAGGGCAAGATCAAGTTCCCCATCAACGAGCCCGCCGAGGGCAAGCGGAAGAGCCAGATCGAGGAGTACCTCGAGTTCCACGGCGGCCCGGGCGTGCAGCACGTCGCGATGGAGACGAGCGACATCGTCCGCACGGTGGCCTGGCTCCGCGAGCACGGCGTCCTCTTCATCGCGACGCCGGATACGTACTACGACGTCGTCCAGGACCGGGTGGGCGAGATCGAGCAGAACTGGGACGATCTGCGCTCGATGGGCATCCTCGTCGACCGTGACGAGGAGGGGTACCTGCTCCAGCTCTTCACGAAGATCGTGCAGGACCGCCCGACGCTCTTCTTCGAGGTGATCGAGCGGCACGGGTCGCGCGGCTTCGGGCTCGGGAACTTCAAGTCGCTGTTCGAGGCGATCGAGCGCGAGCAGGCCCTCCGCGGGAACTTGTAACCGTGGACATCCCCGAGACGCGCTACGCCCGCAGCGGCGACGTCTCGATCGCGTACCAGGTCACAGGCGACGGGCCGTTCGACATCGTCTTCGTCCCTCCGTTCGTCTCGCACGTCGAGCTTGCGTGGCAGGTCCCCGTCTTGAAGGCGATGTTTGACCGGCTCGCGTCCTTCTCACGGCTGATCCACTTCGACAAGCGCGGTACGGGCATGTCCGACAGGGTCACCGGAGTGCCGACCCTCGAGACTCGCATGGACGACCTGCGCGCGATCATGGACGCAGTCGGCTCCGAACGGGCCGCCGTTTTGGGCTGGTCTGAGGGGTGTCCCATGAGCGCTCTGTTCGCAGCGACCTACCCTGAGCGGGTCTGGGCACTCGTCCTCTACGGTGGGAGGGCGAGGACCCTCCGCGCGCCGGACTACCCTTGGGGCTCGACCGAGGCTGAGGCTCTGCGAGCAATCGCAGACGGGAGAGCTCTCGGCGAGGAGCCTGGAGCTGCCGAGGCGTTGGCCCGGTCAGGATCGCCTGAGGCGACCGAGGAGGAGATCCGAGCTCTGGCGACCTTCGTGCGCTACAGCGCCAGCCCAGGAGCTGTCGAGGCGATACAGCGGATGAACATGCTGATCGATGTCCGCGACGCGCTGCCTGCGATCCGCACCCCCACGCTCGTCGTCCATCACGTCGACGATCCCTGGTGCCAGGTGGAGCGGGGACGCGACATGGCCGAGCGGATCCCCGGCGCGACGTACGTCGAGCTGCCGGGCATGGGCCACATTCCGGCGGCAGCCGACGTAGGGCCGGTGCTGGACGAAACGGAGCGCTTCCTCCGCGAGGCCTGGCAAGGGGGCAGCTGGGAGGGCGAGCCCGAGCGCGTGCTCGCCACGGTGCTGTTCACGGACATCGTCG
>JBFFGH010000119.1:0-6711 GCA_041557575.1 Gaiellaceae bacterium | reverse complement strand
TCCGAGACGAGGATCCCTCCCGGGGTCGCGGCGGCGCAGATGCGGCTGGCCAGGTTCACGGTCGAGCCGAACAGATCGTCGTTGTGATCGACTGGCTCGCCCGCGGCCATTCCGATTCGAACGCGGCACGAGGGCCTGTGGCTCTCGACGTTTCGCGCCTCGAAGCCGGCCTGCACGGCAAGAGAGCACTCGAGCGCGTTCGCAACGTCCTCGAAGGCGGCCATGATCCCGTCGCCCGTGTGCTTCACCTCTCGCCCGCGCGAGGCCAGCAGCGCGCGGCGGATGATGACGTCGTGCTCGGTGAGCAGGCTCATGAACTCCGACGTGCCGAGCTCCTCTGCCATCGCCGTCGAGCCTTCGAGGTCGGTGAAGAGAATGGTTCGGAACGGGCTCGTGATCTCGGTGTGGTCGACAGGGTCGTGAACCTTCCCGAGGAATCGCAGGACGGCGTCCTCGGGGACGCTGATGATCTCGTTGGGTATGAGCCCGTGCGACTCCTGGTGCACGGCCTCCAGGTTCTCCTTGGCGGACGCCCTGGCGAGGCAAAAGACCCCGCCGCTGTCCGGGTCGAACCAGTAGGAGAGGAACTGGACGCCGTGCTTGCCGGCCAGTTCGAGGTCCTTCATGTGTGCCTCGGCGACGTCGGCAGCCGATGCCCCCGGAACGTCGTGGCGGTCCATGAAGAGCGGCATCCCGAGAAGGAACCTAGCAGCACCGGGTTCCCGCCCTCGTTCGGCGGCGCCGCCGAGGCGCTCGGCGCCGACGCGAGGGGCGCCGGGGACGTCCCGGGCCCGAGAGCTTGCGCTCAGGCCCCCGTCTGAGTCTCGCCTGCGCGGATCGCATCGGCCTGCTCCTTCGATCTGTGGATTCCCCGATGGCCGACACGGCTCGCGCCGCGACACTCGGCTCCGAAAGGAGGTGATCTTCGTGTCGATCACGCATGCGCCTCAGACGCAGATGCATCGACCGCACGTCAACCCCTGGCTGGTGGCCGTGGTCGTGCTGGCGGGGTTGCTGGTCGCGCTCGGTGCCTGGGTCATCGTCGACCAGACGGGGTCGTCGGCGAACGAGAGGCAGGCATCACCCGAAGTCGTCGCGATGCTCGAGGATCGGCTTGCCGCGCTGAACAGCGCAGACGCCGAGGCGATCGCATCCTTCTTCACTGCGGATGCAACGCTGAACGACGTTATGTCAGGCAGCCCTTTGGCGCCCTATCGCTATACAGGTCCCCCTTCAGCACCCTATCCGGTCGTCACGGGCAACAAGCAGATCGGTCAGGCGATCGCTGACGGGGTCAGCTTCTACGGAACGCAACTGGAGTCGGTGCCACCGATCACTCAGTACGGTCGCACGGTGGTCGAGCCGGTGAAGGCGGTGGCCGGCGTGCGTCCAGCCGACTGGCTGCTCGTCTACCGACTGGCCGGGAACGGCAAGATCGCATACGAGTGGGTCCTGCCTGCGGGTGACTACGAGACTGACTTCGGCTAGGCCGGACGACTCTGACGTCGTGCCTCTGGAGTTGCCGTTGCGGCGGTTTTACCCCGACGGGAAGCCCTGTCAGGGCGGGCGAGGGTAGGAGCTACTCCGACTGCGACCACAAGACGCGAAATGCCCCGCTGAGCGGGGCTTTTCAGTAGCGGGGGCGGGATTTGAACCCGCGACCTCCGGGTTATGAGCCCGGCGAGCTACCAGACTGCTCCACCCCGCGTCGCGGCTCGCAGTATAGCGCGCAGCCGTCGGGCTCCCTCAGCGGCGGGCCGATGCCGGCTCGCGGGACTGCGAGGTGACCTTCTCGAGAATCGCCTCCAGCAGGCGACCCGAGGAGAGCACGTGCTCGCGGGCGAGGACGCGCGCGCCTTCCGGGCTCCGGGCCGCGATCGCCTCGCGGATCGCGCGGTGCTGCAGGTCGTTCTTGAGGTACAGCTCGTCGAGCTCGTCGCCGGTCGCCCACACCGACTTGACGAGGAAGGTGCGACGAGCGGCCTTCGCCATCCGCTCGACGAGCGGGACGTCGGCGGCCCGGTAGATCACGTCGTGGAACGAGTGGTTGAGCTGCAGCCAGTCCCGGGCGACCGCGAGGTCCTGGCTGCCGTCGTGGCTCATCTCGACGAGCGCCCGCGTCGCCCGGCTGAACCGCCGCTCGGCGCGCTCGAGCTCCACGAGGTCGGCGTCGGTCATCTTCAGCGCGGCGATGCCCGTCGCCAGGCTCTCGAGCTCGGCGCGAACCATGAACGCCTCGCGGATCTCCTCCAGCGCGAGCTCGCGGACGCGCACCCCCCGATTCGGCTCGAACGTGACGAGCCCGAGAGCGGCCAGCCGCCGGAGGGCCTCCCGCACGGGGGTGCGGCTGACGCCGAACTGCTCGGAGAGGTGCTCCTGGCGCAGCACGCTCCCGGGCGGGACCTCGCCGGAGACGATCGACTCCTCGAGCGCCAGCGCGATGTCGTCTGCCTTCGTCCCCTCCATCAGCCCAGCTCCATGAGCCGCTCGTAGGCCGGTAGGGTGAGAAACTCGGCGAACTCGGCGGCCAGCGCGAGCCGCTCGAAGATCTCGCGGGCGTCCACGTACACGCGGTCGCCGGGAAGCTCGGCGGCGACCTCCGCGATCGTCCGCTCCACGTCCTCGCGGGAGACGCGCCCGTGGTGCGCCCACTGCCATACCTGCGAGCGGGAGATCTCGGCCGTCGCCGCGTCCTCCATGAGGTTGTCGATCGCGGCGGCACCGACGCCGGACAGCCACGCCGCGATGTAGCGGATGCCGACCGACACGTTCGTGCGAAGGCCGTCCTCCGTGATCTCCCCGGGTGTGGCCTCGACGTTCAGCAGGTCGGCGGCGGCGACCGAGACGTCCTCGCGCAGCCGCTCGAGCTGGTTCGGGCGCTCGCCGAGCACGAGGTCGAACTCGGCCATGGCGACGGGGACGAGATCGGGGTGCGCGACCCACGTTCCGTCGAACCCGTCCCCCGCCTCGCGATCCTTGTCCTCGCGGACGCGAGCGAGTGCGACCTCGTTCACCTCGGGGTCGCGCCGGCTGGGAATGAAGGCCGCCATCCCCCCGATCGCGTGCGCGCCGCGCCCGTGGCACGTACGGACGAGTAGCTCCGTGTACGCACGCATGAACGGCACGGTCATGGTCACCTGCACACGATCGGGGAGCACGAAGTCGTCGCGGTCGTGGAACTTCTTGATCACCGAGAAGATGTAGTCCCAGCGGCCCGCGTTGAGCCCGCCCGAGTGCTCGCGCAGCTCGTACAGGATCTCCTCCATCTCGAACGCGGCGAGGATCGTCTCGATGAGCACGGTCGCCCTGATCGTCCCGCGCGGGATGCCGAGCCGATCCTGTGCAAGGCAGAAGGCGTCGTTCCAGAGCCGCGCCTCGAGGTGGCTCTCGAGCTTCGGGAGGTAGAAGTACGGGCCGCTCCCGCGCGCGAGCAGCCGCTCGGCGTTCCGGTGGAGGTAGACCCCGAAGTCGAAGAGGCTCGCGGAGACCGGCTCCCCGTCCACGAGGACGTTCTGCTCGACGAGGTGCCAGCCTCGCGGCCGTACGAGGAGCACCGCGACCTCGTCGTTCAGCGCGTAGCTCTTCTCCGGCGTCTCGAGGCTGATCGTGCGCTCGATCGCGTCCGTCAGGTTCTCCTGGCCGCCGACGACGTTCGCCCACGTCGGCGAGTTCGCGTCCTCGAAGTCCGCCATGAAGACGCGCGCTCCCGAGTTGAGCGCGTTGATCACCATCTTGCGGTCGCCGGCCGGCCCGGTGATCTCGACCCGCCGGTCCCGGAGGTCGGCCGGGGCGGCGGCGACACGCCAGTCGCCCGCCCGTACGTCACGCGTCGCGTCGAGGAACCCGGGGAGCTCGCCGCCCGAGATGCGCTCCTGGCGCTCCGCCCTCGCGCGGAGCAGCTCGAGCCGCCTGCCGCCGAGCTCGCGCTGGAGCTCGACGACGAGCGCGAGCGCCTCGGGTGTGAGGACGCCCGCCTCGTCGGGAGCGAGGACTGCCGCGCCTTCGGAGCTCACGTCTTCGCCGGCTCGAACTGCTCTTCCTCGGTCGAGCCCTTGAGCGCGAGCGTCGAGCTCTCGCCGCCGCTGACCGCCTCCATGACCGCGTCGAAGTACCCGGCGCCCACCTCGTGCTGGTGGCGCGTCGCCGTGTACCCCTGCTCCGCGAGGTCGAACTCGTGCTCCTGGAGCTTCACGTACGCGGTCATGCCCTCCTGGCCGTACCCGGACGCGAGGTCGAACATCGACGCGCACGCCGCGTGGAAGCCGGCGAGCGTCACGAACTGGTACCGGTAGCCCATCCGGCCGAGCTCCTTCTGGAACGTGGCGATCGTCTTCTCGTCCAGGTTGCGCCGCCAGTTGAACGACGGCGAGCAGTTGTACGCGAGCAGCTTGCCCGGGAACTTCTCGTGCACGGCCGCCGCGAACTGCTCCGCCTCGTCGAGGTCGGGATGCGACGTCTCGCACCAGATCAGGTCGGCGTACGGCGCGTACGCGAGGGCGCGGGCGATCGGGGCCTCGATGCCGGACCGGACGCGGAAGAAGCCCTCCGGCGTCCGCTCCCCGGTGACGAACGCGCGGTCGCGCTCGTCCACGTCGCTCGTGAGCAGCGTCGCCGAGAGCGCGTCGGTCCGGGCGACGAGAACGGTCGGGACGTCCATGACGTCCGCGGCGAGCCGTGCGGACACGAGAGTCCGGACGAACTGGCTCGTCGGCACGAGCACCTTGCCGCCGAGATGGCCGCACTTCTTCTCCGAGGAGAGCTGATCCTCGAAGTGGACGCCCGCTGCGCCCGCCTCGATGAAGGCCTTCATGAGCTCGAACGCGTTCAGCGGCCCGCCGAACCCGGCCTCGGCGTCGGCGACGATCGGGGCCAGCCAGTACTTCCCGTTCGTCCCTTCGGCCGCATCGATCTGGTCTGCGCGAAGGAGTGCGTTGTTGATCCTCTTCACGAGGAGAGGCGCGCTGTTCATCGGGTAGAGGCTCTGGTCCGGGTAGGTGTGACCGGCGACGTTCGCGTCCGCGGCCACCTGCCATCCGGAGAGGTAGATCGACTTCAGCCCGGCTCTCACCATCTGCACCGCCTGCGCGCCGGTCAGCGCTCCGAGCGCCGCGACGTAGGGCTCGTCGTGGAGGAGCTTCCACAGCCGCTCGGCGCCGAGGCGCGCGATCGTGTGCTCGATGCGGAACCGGCCGCGCAGCTTCTCCACGTCGCCGTCGGAGTACGGCCGCTCGATGCCGGCCCAGCGGCCGCTCGGTCCTGTCTCTCTCTTGTCCATCGGTGCCTCCCCGGGAAGTGGCTTCGCGTGGTTCATCGAGGGTCGGATTCGTGTGCGACCCCGACCATCTTGGATCCTAGATCGGGCCAAGGATGCCGTCAAATGGGAGCAAACCCTCATTCTCGGATCCAAAACTCCTGAAGATCGACCTCGAGAGACCCGCTGGTACGATCGCCGCGCGTGATTCTCGCCTCCTTCCTCGTCTCGCTCCTCCTGGTCGCCGGCGCGGTGACGTACATGGCCGCGAGGGGCATCTCGCTCTTCCGGCAGGCGAAGGGCACGGGGCGCACGCTCACGGCCGAGCTCTCCTCGTTCGAGGAGCGGGCGATCCGGACCGAACGCCTCCTCTCGGAGGCCGAGCGCTCGAGCCAGGCGCTGGCCGAGGCCCAGGAGCGTCTACGGATCTCGCTCGCGCGACTGCAGGTGCTGACCGAGGCGCTGGAGCGCTCACGGCGGCGCACGCAGTGGATCCGGGGCTACGTCCCCTACGTATGACGCGGGTCGCCGCGGTCGACCTCGGGACGAACTCGACCCGGCTGCTCGTCGCGGACGTCGAAGACGGTCGCCTGTCCGAGGTCGCTCGAAGGCTGACCATCACCCGGCTCGGCGAGGGGGTGGACGCGCGTCGCCGCCTCCTCCCCGTCCCGATCACGCGCGTCCGCAACTGTCTCGTCGACTACCGCCGCGAGCTCGAGTCGCTCGGAGCGACGCGCACGCTCGCGATCGGGACGAGCGCGGTGCGCGACGCCGAGAACGGCGAGGCGTTCCTCGGCGAGATCGAGTGGAGCTACGGCTTCACGACCCGGCTCCTCGACGGCGACGAGGAGGCGGCGTTGATGGCTCGCGGGGTGCTCGCGGAAAGGCCGGCACCGGACGACGTGCTCCTCGTGGACATCGGCGGCGGCTCGACGGAGCTCGTCCGTTGCGCCGGCGGGGAGGTCGCGTTCGCGACGAGCCTCGACGTCGGCGTCGTCCGCCTGACGGAGCGGCACCTCCTCTCCGACCCTCCCGCGCCGCGCGAGCTCCTCGCGGCGGCGATGGAGATCGGCGATCTCCTGCCCGACCTCGATCCGGCGGCCGCGATCGGCGTCGCGGGCACGGTCACGACGCTCGCCGCGCTCGATCTCGGCCTCCCCGCCTACGACCCCGAGCGAACCCACGGGCACGTCATCTCCCGCGACGCGGTCGAGGACTGGCTGGCCCGTCTCGCCCGCATGACCGTCGCCGAGCGGCTCGACCTCCCGGCGATGGAGCCGGGACGTGCGCCCGTGATCGTCGCGGGCGTCCTCATCCTGCGCGAGATCCTCGAGCGGTACGGCCTCCGGGAGATCGAGGCGTCCGAGCACGACATCCTCCAGGGTGCGGCGCTCGCGGCCGCCGAGCTCCCCGAGCCCGAGGAGGGCCCCGCGCCGCCCGGCGCCTACGCCTGCTGCTGA
>JBFFGH010000118.1:0-6756 GCA_041557575.1 Gaiellaceae bacterium | reverse complement strand
GTCGGAGACGAGCGCGCGGCTCCCTTCCCCTCTCCCCTTCTCTCCTTGTAGTCACGCATCCGGGGGATGCAATCCCTCGAACGAGGTACCCCCCTCGGACGGGGGATGATCCCCCTCTCGAGGGACATCCGGCGATCCACGCACCGAGATCCGTGAAGAGCCTGATGCCCGCCGGAGCCCGATCCGCTAGACGTGCCTGCGGAAGGAGGAACAATGCTCTGCTCGACTGCGCGCAGGAGGAATCACTCGCTGCGCGATCGCATGCGAAGCATCGTCCGCCGGCCACGGCAGCCGTGGTACCGGCGCGTCGTTCACCGCTAGCGAATGTCGCACGTGAACGGGCCAGGGTCGCCCCTGGCCCGTTACGCGGTCGCCGGCTAGGCGCCGGGATCGTCGTCGAACATCATCGGCGGGCCGTGGCGCTCCCACGAGCCGTCCCCCATCCGGGGGCGGAAGCCGAACTTGCCTCCCGGATGGTCGCCGTTGACCATGCTCTCCAAGCGAGCCCGGAGGTCAGTCTTCATCGCAGTCGCCTGCTCACTCGTGAGCTTCCCGTCGGCGACGGCCTGGTCGATCCGCTTCTCGGTGGCGGTGACCATGGCGTCGACGAGACCGGATACGGACGTGCCCTGCTCCTTCGCGATGTCGGCGAGGGTCTTCCCCGGGAGCTGCTGGCGGAGCTCTGCCTCGGTGAGACCGAGGTACGACGCCGCCGCACCCAGCGTGTCACCACGACCGAGATGGCTGCGCCCGTGGCCATGGAGCCCCTGGCCGAAGGGCCGGTGACGGCCCGGCACCACGAGCGGGAGGTCTTCGGAGTCGATCCGCTCCTTCATTCGAGATGCCTGCTCTTCCGTGAGCTGACCCGCCTCGACGGCGGCGTCGATGCGGCTCTTCAACGCCTGCTTCAGCGCGTCCGAGAGCTGGCTCGGCTGGATCCCGAGCTGTGCTGCCGCATCGTCGATGACCGCCTTGCTCTCATCACTCGGAGAGAGCACCTTGGTTGCCGCGATCGCCCCGGCGGCGCCGACCGCGACGATGAGCGCGACGGCGATACCGGTCACGAGAGCGGCTTTCCCGTTCTTCGTCATGCCGTCATTCGAGCAGGAGCGGCTAAGAAGCCGCTGAGAGAACCATAAGAAGAGACGAGACCCGTCCGACGGCGCCGGGAGGAAGCCGATCACGCATGCGGAGAGGGATCCGAAGCCGCCCGGGAGACGGGAACGGCGACGCCCGTGCCGTCGAGCCTCAACGACATGCGGGTCCCCCCGCCCTCGGCGCGCTCGGCCACGACCTCGCCCCCGTGAGCCTCGGCGACCTGCCGCACGATCGCGAGACCGAGACCGGAGCCGGGCATGCCCCGCGCCGCGCGTGCGCGGTAGAAGCGATCGAAGACGTACGGGAGGTCCTCCTCTGCGATCCCCGGGCCGTGATCGCGGACGGTCAGCCGGCCCTTCCGAACCGCGACGTCGACCTTGCCGCCCGGCGGAGACCACTTGGCCGCGTTGTCGAGAAGGTTGGCCACGGCCCGCTCGATCGTCGAAGGCACACCCCGCACGACGGACTCCTCGAGGTCGGTCTTGTACTCGACTCCGGGCTGATTTCGCCGGGCGCGCTCGACGACCTCATCGACGAGGAGGTCGAGGCGGAAGTCCTCGGGCTCAACCGCCTGCTGCTCCACCCGAGCGAGCTCGATCAGCTCCGATATCAGCGTCGTCATCTCGCCGAGCTGCTCGACGACGTCCGAGAGCAGGCGGCTCTTGTCCTCGGCGGGCAGTGCGCGATCCCCGGCCAGGACCTCGATGTTCGTTCGCAAGCTCGTCAGCGGCGTCCTGAGCTCGTGGGAGGCATCGGCGACGAGCTGTCGTTGCGCCCGCGTCGACTCCTCGAGCGCCTCGAGCATCGTGTTGAAGCTCGCCGCGAGCCGGCTGAGCTCGTCGTTCCCTGCCACCCCTATCCGCTCCGAGAGGTCACCGGTCTCCGTGACGCGCTCCGCCGTCGCGGTCAGCCGCCTCACTGGCCCGAGGGCCGCCCGCGCGACGAGCAGACCGAGCAGGCCGGCGATCGCGACGCCCGAAAAGGCGACGACGACGAGGAAGGCGCCGATCCGCGCGAGCGACCGATCGACCTCGGTCAGCGGCCGTGCGACCTGGAGCGCGGAGCCCGGCCCGTAGGCGAACGTGAGCACGCGAAGATGCGTGCCGTCGACGTCGACGCTCTCCCAGTGAGAGAGCCTCGAGCCGTCGACGACCGCGCGGACGCCGCTGCCGGCTGGAAGCTCCACGTTCTGCCGAAGTGGCCTGAGCACGTCGCCGTTCGCCTGCACGAGCTGGACGTAGCCCCGTGCCTCGCCGAACTCGGGCCGAACCGCGAGGTACTTGTCGCCCTGCCCCGAGACGAGCAGGCCGATCGGTTGGCGCGAGAGCTCGGCGGCCCGCGATCGAAGCGCGTCGTCGATCGGTGCTCGAAGCTGTCTCCCCGCGACGACGTAGACGAGGATCGACGCGAGCACCACGGCGAGCGCCACGGCGGCCGCGGAGCCGATCGCGATGCGCGCTCTGAAGCTCACGGCTCCCGCAGGGCGTACCCGACACCGCGAACGGTGTGGATCAGACGAGGCTCTCCACCCTCCTCCGTCTTGCGGCGCAGATACCCGATGTACACGTCGAGCGAGTTCGACATCGGGCCGAAGTCGTACCCCCAGACGCGCTCGAAGATGAGCGATCTCGTGAGCACCTGCCGGGGATTTCGGAGGAAGAGCTCGAGCAGGGCGAACTCGGTTCGGGTCAACTGGATGGAGCGGCCGTCGCGAGAGACCTCACGCGTCCCGGGGTCGAGCTCGAGGTCGGAGAAGCGCAGCGCGCGCTTCCGCGATCCGGCCTCCTCGCCACCGGTTCGGCGCAGCAGCGCTCGAAGGCGCGCGAGGAGCTCGGCGAGCGCGAAGGGCTTCGGGAGGTAGTCGTCCGCACCGGCGTCGAGACCGGCGACCCTGCTGTCCACCTCGGCCCGTGCCGTGAGCATGAGGACGGGGACGGAGTTGCCTCCTGTTCGAAGGCGGCTGCAGACCTCGAGACCGTCGATCCCGGGCATGAGGATGTCGAGCACCACTGCGTCGACGGCCGCACCCGATCCCAGCCGTTCGAGCGCCTCTTCACCGTCGGCAGCGAGCTCGACCTCGTAGCCCTCGAGCTCGAGCGCGCGCCGCAACGACTCGCGAACGGCGCGCTCGTCGTCGACCACGAGGATCGTCATGACCTCAATTGTGGACGCTGGATCCCCCGCGAGAGGCTGTCTTACCGAGTTCTTAGCGCCTTCATAGCCGCCGCTCAGAATCGGTCGCCCCGCATCCGCAAGACTGGATTCGAGAGACTGGACCGAATGACCACCCGCATCTCATCGCGATCGACAGCCACCGTCGCCGGGCTCGTCGCCGCCCTCGTTCTCGGCATCGGGCTCGGCGCTGCTGCGTTCTCCGTGCTCGACGACGACGGCACGACCGTCATTCGCGAGGTGACGGTGACCAGCTCCGCGCAGACCTCGGAGACGGGCAGGTCGACCTCCGGCGTCTACGACCGCGTCTCGAAGGGCGTCGTCGAGATCAGCGCGACCAGCAGCGACCCCTTCGGAGGTCGGTCCGCGAGCGCGCAGGGATCCGGGTTCGTGTTCGACGACGCGGGCCACGTCGTCACGAACCAGCACGTCGTCGCGGATGCCGACTCCTACCGGGTCAGCCTCTGGGACGGAAGGGTGTACGAGGCGAAGCTCGTCGGCACCGATCCGTCGACCGACCTCGCCGTGCTCCAGATCGACGCCCCGCGCTCGGCTCTCGAGCCGCTCGTTCTCGGAGACTCGAGCGCCGTCTCGGTCGGCGATCCCGTCCTGGCGCTCGGAAGCCCGTTCGGGCTCGAAGGCACCCTGACCCAGGGGATCGTGAGCGCCCTCAACCGCCAGATGCGGGCGCCGAACCGGTACACGATCACGGACACGATCCAGACCGATGCGGCCATCAACCACGGGAACTCGGGTGGGCCGCTGCTCGACACGCTCGGCCGGGTCATCGGCGTGAACACGCAGATCGAGAGCGAGTCGGGAGGGTCCGACGGCGTCGGCTTCGCCATTCCCTCGAACACCGTCGGGTCGATCGTGAGCCAGCTCGTCTCCAGCGGCACGGTCGAGCACGCCTACCTCGGGATCACGATGGTCGCCGTTCCGGACGGTGTCGCCGTGACTCAGGTCCGCCCGGGCACACCCGCCGAGAAGGCCGGCCTCGAAGCGGCCACGGGCTCGAAGGTCGAGGACGGCGAGGAGATTCCCACGGGGGGCGACCTGATCCTCGCGTTCGACGGCGCGAAGGTGGCGACCCCCGCCGACCTACAGGCAGCGGTCGACGGCAGGCGGCCGGGCGACACGGTCGAGCTGACGATTCTCAGGAACGGCAAGCGCGTGACGGTTCAGGTCACGCTCTCGAAGCGCCCCTGACGAAGCGTCGCCGGGAGTGCTGGACAAAGGTCGGGTATGGCTTTCTCGCCTCGGGTCTGTAAGCTGAGCACGGAGGTGAGGGATGGGTAGGACAAGAGGCTCGTCGGTTGCGTTCGCAGCCGCATACGTCGTGCTGGTGCTCGGCCTCTTCCTGGCGCTCGGGGGAGCTGCCTACGCGCAGAGCTCACCGACGTCCGCCGGAGACCAGTACGGCCCGAAGGTCGCGGGCGTGAAGGTCTCGGCGACGGCGGACAGCCAGACGGCTGGCACGACCGAGGCCTTGCCGTACACGGGGCTCTCGCTCCTCGGTGTGGTCGTCGTCGGAGGCGTGCTCGTTGTCACCGGCGTCGCACTTCGCCGACGCGAGCGACGCAAGAGCTAGCCCGACGTCGACACGTCCTCGCCCGGCAAGTCCTCTTCGCGGGGGTTGAGCCCGTGCACCTCGGCGTACGCGCGCGCTCGCTCCCGGCCGCTCGCCACCTGTGCGAGCCGTAGCCAGACGACCCAGTTGCGCCGGTCGGCCTCCACGGCGTCGCGATAGGACCGGAGAGACGCTTGCCGATCGCCGAGCCCCGCGTAGGCGTCCCCGAGGACCACCTTCGGCTCGAACGACCAGGGGAGGAGCGCGTCTGCCCGACGCGCCTGATCGCGCGCATCCGCCCAGTCCTCCCGTTCTAGCGCCTCCCGTCCGGCGAAGAGCGCCTGGTTGCCGACGAGGCTCACCACGGCGAAGGCGCTGAGCACGACCCCGGCACTTCCGAGCGCGACGCGCCCCGAGATCGGGAGACGGCGGCGGTGGTGTCGCTCCGCAGCCGCCAGGCAGATCCCGCCGACGAGCAGCGCGGTCATCGTCACGCCGACGACTTCCCAGTGCCAGTCGAGCGCCGCTGCTGCAGCCCAGGCCGCAAGCGCTCCCACTCCTGCCGCGACGAACCGGGATCGTCGAGCGCGAAACCCGGCGACGAACGGAATGAGGAGCGCGAGGCCGAGGAGCACCACCCCCACGACACCGAGCTCGGCAAACGTGTCGAGGTACAGCGAGTGCCCGTCCCTGACGATGAGTGTGCTCGGACGCCGCTCGTACCAGAGGTACTCGAACGACCCGGCACCGTTGCCCGCCACGAGCCGCTCCTTGCCGGCCCCCCAGGAGACCCTCAGCTGCTCGCTCCGACCGTTGCCCGATGCGCTGAAGAGGCGGGCATTGAGGTCCGCACCGACGACGGGATCGCGATCGAAGCTCTTCCGAAGCTCTGATGCGCCTGCAACGGGGCCTCCGACCGCGACGAGGCTTCCGACGATGGCGCCGGCTGCGATGGCGATCAGGACCCCGTCGAACGCCCTCCTCGAGCGGGAGCCGATGACGACTCGCCGTGCCACGAGGTGTGCGACGGACGCGGCGAGCGCGGAGCAGCCGACCAGGCCGAGCACGACGAGAGCGAGTCGGTGTCCTTCTCGCTCCCAGTCGGCGGGAAGCGCGTCCTGGCGGGTCAGCGCCTCCTGCCTCGAGGCGATCGCCACGGTCAGGATCGCCGGTGGAGAGATGACGAGGGCAGTCCAGAAGAGCCGGAGCCGGCGCGGATCGAATGCAGTCATGCAGACCAGCCCCGCGCCGAGCGCCACCCAGGCACCGCGGCTGAAGGTGAAGTAGAGCGTCGCGACGAGAATCGGCGTCGTCGAGGCGGCGGCGGCCGCCCAGACGGTGCGGCGGGCGTGCGCGGCATGCCCGAGCGCCAGGACGATCCCCATCGTCGCGAGCAGCCCGAGGGCATTCCAGTACCCGATCGGCGCCGAGAGCCGATACGGGAGATCCGGGTCGGCGAACGTCTGGAACCGATCGGGGATCAGCCTCGTCGCAAGGGCGTACCCCGAGACGAGCGTGATACCGCCGAGCGCACCGGCGAGAACGGCTGCCTCGTCGCCACGGCGCGCGACGAACGTGAGAGCAAGCGCGACGCCGACGTAGACCAGCATTCGCTCGAGCTCGCGTATCGATCCCGCCGGGCTCACCGACCACAGCGCGGAGAGTGCGATCCAGAGAGCCAGCGACCCGACGGCCGCGAGGAACGCGATTCGCAGTCGCCCGGGGACGGTCACGCGCTCGAGAAGGAGGAGCACGGTCGTCGGCACGAGGAACGCGAGCGCGACCCAGCCCCACGACTGCGAGAAGTAGGCGCCCTGACTCGCGTTCGCGGCGACCACGATCGCGGCAGTCGCCCCACCCACGCCGAGCGCGCGGGCACGCCGGGCCGAAACGAGCCTCGGTGGGCCTACCGCCCG
>JBFFGH010000117.1:0-6820 GCA_041557575.1 Gaiellaceae bacterium | reverse complement strand
TCACGCGTCTAGTGCGGGTTGGCGAACTCGGCCACGACGAACATCGCCGCGATGGCGCCGAGGAGCAGCGGCCAGAGCAGGACGATCGAGCGATCGCCCTTCCTGAGCGCGAGCACCGTGTAGACGGCAGCGAGGATCGCGCCGAGCAGCACCGGGACGTTCATCACCAGGCCGACTGCGAAGCGGACGCCCTGCGGCCAGTCGTACAACCCGGCCAAGACGAGCAGTCCCTCCAGCAGGATGAGCCCGACCACCCCGAGCGAGAGCCATCCGGCGCGTCTTCCGTCTCGCGTCGACGGCCAGGTCAGGAAGCGATGACGTGGAGCCCCGGACGGAGCGACAATCGACATGGCACCTCCTCTCGATCCAAGCGTGGCACCTCGAGCCGCCACCCACATCCGTAGTCGGACGCAGCCTCCGGAGGGCTTTCTGCGGTCAGCGGCCGCTGCGCGAGAAGTGCTGGTAGTCCTTCACTCCGCCCCAGCGCCCACCCCAACCCCAGCCGATCCGGTCGAAGGCGCGGACGAGCGCACCGCCCTCGTACGCCATGCCCGGCCGACGCCGAGACCGGTCGACGTACGTCCGGCTGGCGCGGTGCGAGGTCGAGCCGCCGGAGACGTACGGGTTCTCGATCGGGTTGACGTCGATCGCGCGGCCGTACGCATGCTCGGACCAGCGGCGCGTGCCGTCGACGTAGCGGCAGTTGAACGCGGAGGTGTTGTCGGCCTCGATCGAGCGGAAGTCGCTGCCCCCGTAGGCGTCGACGGGAACCATCCGGCGGATCGGGAAGCGCGCGGCGTAGAGCCGGCGGAAGACGCCGAGGACGTCGGCGGCGACGTCCCTGTGGACGATCAGCCGCCCCGTCTTCGGGCGACCGTCGAAGCCCCGGTAGCGCAGCGTGAGGATACGGAGGCTGCCGAGCCCGACCGGACAGCCGGGGCGCCACGAGACACCCTTCATGCGGGCGGCCTGCTCGGCGTCGATCCGCGCGATCGAGCCCCGATACGCCTCCGCGGCGTCCGATCCGGCGGCGAGCGTGCCGCAGACGCCGACGAGAAGCGCAGCCGTGACCGCTCCGATCAGGAGGGATCTCACGAGTCGGGGTGGCGGGATCTGAACCCGCGACCTCCCGCTCCCAAAGCGGGCGCTCTACCAGGCTGAGCTACACCCCGAGACCGACAGTCTAGGGCGATAGCCTGCCGCCGATGGTCGACGCCCCGACACTGCTCCCCGAGGGCCCTCCGGACCAGCGCGTACGGCTCGGGTACGCGATGGTCGTGACGGCGGCCACGCTCTTCGCCGTCAACGGCAGCGTCTCGAAGGTCGTCCTCGGCTCCGGCCTCTCGGCGCTCGAGCTCACGCAGATCCGCAACACGTGCGCCGCGCTCCTCTTCTTCGCCTTCCTGCTCGTGTTCGCGCGATCCCGTCTGCGCGTCGGCCGCCGCGAGCTCGCGTTCCTCGTCGCGTTCGGGCTCGTGGGGGTCGCCCTCGTCCAGTGGCTCTACTTCGTCGCGATCGAGAACCTGCCCGTCGGCGTCGCGCTCCTCATCGAGTTCACGGCGCCTCTCTTCGTCGCGCTGTTCGCCCGGTTCGTCTACGGGGAGTACATCCGGCGGCGAATCTGGGTCTCGGTCGCGCTGTGCCTGACCGGCCTCTCGCTCGTCGTCGAGCTCTGGGCCGGTGTCACGCTCAGCACGGTGGGTGTCACCGCTGCCTTCGGCGGCGCCTTCGCGCTCACCGCCTACCTGCTGATGGCCGAGAAGGAGCGGAGGCATCGCGACCCGGCGTCGCTCTCCTTCTACGGGTTCCTCGTCGCCACGCTGCTCTGGGCCGTCGTGCAGCCTCTCTGGACCTTCCCCTGGGACGTCCTGGACGACCGCGTCTCCCTGCAGGGGCACCTCTCCGAGTACCACGCGCCGGTCTGGACGCTCGTCGCGTTCGTCGTCGTGATCGGGACGATGGTGACCTTCACGCTGCTGACGGGGTCGCTCCGGCACATCAGCGCCACGAGGGCCTCGATCGTCGCGACGCTCGAGCCGGTCGTCGCGACGGTCGTCGCGTGGGCGTGGCTCGGGGAGACCCTCGGGGCCTCGCAGCTCGTCGGCGGCGCGATCGTGCTCGGCGGCATCTTCGTCGCCCAGTCCGCGCGCTGAGGGCCGGAGTGCAGACGGCTGCCTCCTCCCGGCTACGCTGTCGCACGTGGTGAAGCGCGTCCTCCTCGCCTCCCCCCGGGGCTACTGCGCCGGGGTCGAGCGCGCCGTGGAGACGGTCGAGCGTGCGCTCGACCACTACGGCGCACCCGTCTACGTCCGCAAGCAGATCGTCCACAACATCCACGTCGTCCGCGAGCTCGAGGCTCGGGGCGCGATCTTCGTGGAGGAGGAGACCGAGGTGCCGGAGGGGGCGACCGTCGTCTACTCCGCCCACGGCGTCGCGCCCACGGTCTTCGAGAACTCGGCGCGGCTCGGTCACAACGTGATCGACGCCGTGTGCCCGCTCGTGACGAAGGTGCACGTCCAGGCGCGGCGCTACGCGAACGAGGGCTACACCATCGTCCTCATCGGCCACGCGGGCCACGAGGAGGTCGTCGGGACGATGGGCGAGGCGCCCGACTCGACCGTCCTCGTGCAGACGGCCGAGGAGGCGGAGGTGCTCGACCTCCCCGAGGACGCGAAGCTCGCGTACGTCACCCAGACGACGCTCTCCGTGGACGAGACGAGCGGGATCATCGGCATCCTCCGCCGCCGCTTCCCCTCGATCCGCGCGCCGCACAGGGAGGACATCTGCTACGCGACCTCCAACCGCCAGTGGGCGGTGAAGGACCTGCTCGCCGAGATCGATCTCCTGCTCGTCATCGGCTCACGGAACTCGTCGAACTCGAACCGTCTCGTCGAGACCGCGCGTGCCTCGGGCACCGAGGCCCATCTGATCGACGACGAGACCGAGATCGACGAGGCCTGGCTGGAGGGCGTCGAGACGGTCGGGATCACCTCCGGGGCCTCGGCACCCGAGAAGCTCGTCAACCGGGTCTGTGACTGGTTCCGCGCCCGCGGCGTCGTGAGCATCGAGCCGCACTCGACCGTCGAGGAGGACGTGACCTTCCGCCTCCCGATCGAGCTCCGCCGCGAGCTCGAGCTCGCCGGCAGCTAGGTCTCAACCTCGGGTGACCCCGGGCGCACGATCAAGTACACGCTCGTCACGATCACCCAGAGGAAGAAGAGCAGGATCCCCGGGAACCCCTCGTATCCGCCGAGCACGGAGAGGATGCAGAGAACTCCGAATGGAAGGGCGAGCCAGCCGAGCCACCGAGGGAGCACCCGTGTCGCGACGATCAGCGCACCGGCGCACAGGAGGAAGACCCCGTCGATTGCGAACGTCAGCACGAACGACCAGCCATTCGACTCGATGAGGGCGGTCTGCACGTCGGGGGAGAGGCTGTCGTTTCGGTCGAACGCGACGATCGCGATCGGGCCCGACGCAAGCTTCACCGTCGTCGAGACGAGACCGGCGCCGAGCGCCGCGGTGGCGAGCCAGCTCCACTCGCCGTCCGCTCGCCTCAACACGCCCCACAGCGCGGCGAAGAACACCAGGAACGCGCACAGCACGAGCACCTCGAAGTAGGCGACCCCCCAGTCGGACGTGCTCAGTGGGTTCCTCGCGAGCCAGTCACCCCACTCAGAAGGTGCCGCTCCGTATCCGGGCTGATCGGCGCCAGGCCCGAGCGAGTTCGCCACCATGATCCCGATCGTCGCAAAGAGGCCGAGTACCCCTGCAACACGCCGCGTCGTCACGGCGTGCGACTCTCGCAGACCTGTCGGACGTCTAGGACTTCTCGAGCGAGAGCTCGGAGCCGGACGCCTCGACCGAGACCGCGAGCGTCTCGCGCGCGATCCAGTCCGCGTGCTCGAGGAGGTCGTCGTCGGCCTCCGGCAGCGTCAGACGAATCCGGTCCGTCAGCTCGAGGCCCGCGTCCTTGCGCATGGTGTTGACGGTGTGGATCAGGTCGTAGACGCGGCCCTGTCGCAGCAGGTCGTCGTCGAGCTGGAGATCGAGGGCAACGGTCATCCCGTCGGAGGCGGCGACCGCCCAGCCCTCGCGGCCGTGCCGCTCCACGAGCACCTCCTCCGGCCCGAGCTCGTGCCCGGCCGCCAGGAACCGCCCGCCGTCGAGCTCCTCGAACTCGCCGGCCTCGAGCGCGGCGCGGACCGTGCCGAGCTCCCGGCCGAGCTTCGGCCCGAGCACGGGGAGGTTCGGCTTCACGCGGAGCTCGCTCGCCTCGACGTGCCCGAAAGAGACCTCAAGGACGCGCAGCTCCTCGGCGATCTCCTCCGCATGGCCCTCCGCGAGGGGCGCTCCCTCGACGACGAGCGCCCGGAGCGGCTGGCGGAGCTTGAGCCCGGAGGTCGCCCGCGCCTGCCTGCCGAGCTCGACGACGCGCCGGAGCTCGCCGATCTCGGCGAGGAGCGCCGTGTCCGGCTCCGGGACCTCCGGCCAGCCCGCGAGATGCACCGATTCGGGCGCCCCCGGGCACGGCGCGGTCAAGAGGCGCCAGAGGTGGTCGGTCAGGAAGGGCATGAGGGGCGCCACGACGCGCAGCCCCTGGGCGAGCGCGTACCAGAGCGACCTCAGCGCCGTAGGGTCGCCGTCCCAGAACCGCCTCCGCGAACGGCGGATGTACCAGTTCGAGACGTCGTCCACGTACGACTCGTACGCCCGGACGACGTTCACGGTCATCCAGCTCTCGTACGCCTCCGTCGCCTCGCGGACGAGGGCGCCCGCGCGGGCAACGAGCCAGCGGTCGAGCGGCTCGAGGTCGCCCGAGGGCCCGGCGGCGAGGTCAGCCCAGGTCGGCTCCCAGCCCTCGACGTTCGCGTAGTCGACGAGGAACTTGCAGGAGTTCCAGAGGGTGAGGAGCTTCCGCTGGATCTCGCGCGCCGGCCCGAACCCGAAGAGGAGGTTCTGGTTCGGCGGCTGCGAGCAGTACTGCCAGCGCATGACGTCCGCCCCCATGCGGGCGAACGCGTCCTGGGCCTCGATCATGTTCCCCCAAGAGCCGTGCATCTCGCGCCCGTGCTCGTCGAGCATCTTCTCGTAGCCGAGCACCTTCTCGAACGGCGCGCGGCCGACGAGGACGACGGACATGAAGAGCTGCGAGTAGAACCAGAGCCGGATCTGCTCGCGCATCTCCGAGACCCAGTCGGCGGGGAACCACTCCTCCCAGTAGGCGTGGTCGGGCAGGTCGGCGGTCGTGAGGCCCTTCGCCGCGCCCGTCGCGTAGCCCTCGGGCACGTACTCCGGGCTCTCCCACCCGAGCGTCGAGAACGGGACGATCCCGGCGTCGAGCCAGACGTCGCCGACCTCGGGGATGCGCTCGACCTCCTCTCCGCAGGCCTCGCAGGTGATCCGGACCTCGTCGATCCAGGGACGGCGGAGCTCCTCGAGCTGCTCGAGCCCGTCGGTCGCCCGGGCCTCGAGCTCCGCGCGCGAGCCGATCACGTTCAGGTGCCCGCACGTGCACGGGTAGAGCGGGAGCGGGAGGCCGTAGAACCGGCGGCGCGAGATGTTCCAGTCGCCCATGTTCCTGAGCCAGTCGTCCATGCGCTTGGCCATGTAGGCGGGCGTCCACTCGACGGCGGCGTTCGCCTCGAGCAGCCTGGGGCGGACCTCGTCGACGGCGATGAACCAGTCGTCCGAGATCCGGAAGATGAGCGGGGTGTGGCAGCGCCAGCAGAACGGGTACGAGTGCTCGTACGTCTCGGCGCGGACGAGCAGCCCGCGGTCGCCGAGGTCCCCGACGATCTGGTCGGCCGCCTCGCCGGTGGAGATCCCGTGCAGCCAGCCGTACTCCTCGGTGAAGCGCCCCGACTCGTCCACGGGCGCCAGCACGGCGAGACCATGCACGCGGGAGAGGTCGAAGTCCTCGGCCCCGCAGCCCGGGGCGATGTGCACGATGCCGGTCCCCGTGGCGAGGTCCACCTCCTCCCAGGGGATGACGCGGTGCTCGACCTCGCTCCCGGGCGCGAGCGTGTCGAACGGCCCCCGGTAGCGGAGCCCCACGAGCTCCTCTCCCCTCGCGCGCCGCGTGAACGTCTCGTCGGGGAAGAGCGCGACTGCGACCCAGTCGCCGTTCTCGAGCAGCCCGTACTCCGCCTCCGGGTCGACCGCGGCCGCGACGTTCGCGGGAAGCGTCCACGGCGTCGTCGTCCAGACGACGAGCGCTTCGTCCTCCCGCTCGACGAGCGGGAACCGCACGTAGAGCGAGGGGTCGATCCGGTCCTCGTAGTGGCCGGCGAGCTCGTGCGCCGAGATCGAGGTTCCGCAGCGGGGGCACCACTCCGTCGAGCGATGGCCGAGGACGAGCCAGCCGCGCTCGTGGACGATCTTCAGGAACTTCCAGATGTACTCGATGTTCGTGTCCGAGAACGTGAAGTAGTCCTTGCCCCAGTCCATCCACTGGCCGAGGCGGATGGAGCCCTTCGTCAGCTCCTCGGACGACCAGGCGACGACCTCGCGGCAGCGCCTGGCGAACTCCGCGAGGCCGTACTCCTCGATCTCCCGCTTCGAGTTCAGCCCGAGCTTGCGCTCGACCCCGACCTCGATCCAGAGACCCTGACAGTCGAACCCGTTCTGGTAGCGCTGGTCGAATCCCCGGAGAGCCTTGTAGCGCTGGAAGACGTCCTTGAGCGTGCGGCCCCACGCCGTATGGACGGGGAGCGTCTTGTTCGCCGTGACCGGACCGTCGATGAAGCTGAACCGCGGGCCGCCGCGGTTCTGCTCACGGAGCCTCTCGAACGTACCCTCGCGCTCCCAGAGCTCGAGG